>NC_004193.1:3309798-3630528 GCF_000011245.1 Oceanobacillus iheyensis HTE831 | reverse complement strand
ACTGTGGATAATAAAATAAGAGCATAATCAGCTTTACAAGAATTATAAACGTTATCCACATTCCTGTTGAAAACATTATTAACGAAGCGTGAATAAGTATCCACAGATTATCCACATTCTGTGCATAAGTCAAATAGTGGATTTCTGTTTCCACAGGTTAAAACATAAATATAATACCAAATAAAAAGCAGAAAATCAATGGGGTTTGCATAGTTATCCACATATTCAATCACTTGTGGTTAAAAGTTATAAACAGCACTATATTTTGTGATTATCTTGTAAATTTCTTGTGTGGATAATCAATTTCTTGTAAAAAATTAAAAACATAGACTGTGGATAAAAGAAGGGGTTAATATAGTGGTTGACAAGTAGTTTGTTTTTTTCGTATAATAGCAAGGACTGTCTAATGGATTAGTTATCAAGATGAAAGAGTTTAAATATGAATTGAATTCTCCTAGGAGGTGCATAGACATGAAAAGAACGTTTCAACCAAATAATCGTAAACGCAAAAAAGTTCACGGCTTTCGCGCACGTATGAGCACTAAAAATGGACGTAATGTTTTAGCTCGTCGTCGTCGCAAAGGACGTAAAGTATTATCTGCATAAGCCACTGAAAAATCAGTGGTTTTTTTCTGTTATAGATAGATTTAAGGGGTTACAAACCATATAAATGGTTACATACTAACAAATAAGTACAAGCTTAGGCGGTTGAATGTGGGTTAAAGGTGATGACGTTGAAAAAACAATATCGTATAAAACAAAATGAAGAATTTCAATATACATTTAAAAAAGGTCATTCATTCGCGAATCGGCAATTGGTTATTTACTATCGAGAGAAAGAAGATCAATGCCACTTTCGAATAGGTCTTTCCGTAGGGAAAAAAATCGGTAATGCCGTAATGAGAAATAGAATTAAACGTTGTTTACGTCAATCTTTTCATGAACTCGAACCGGATATAAAACCAGCCTATGACATTGTTATAATTGCTAGAAATCCTACTAGAAACATGAATTGTGGAGAAATCAAAAAAAGCTTATCTCATCTTTTATATAAAGAAGGATTACTTAAAAATACAAGAAATAAAACAAGTTTAAGATAGAATATTGTATGCAATTAGGCTAGAATAACAAGTAAGCAAGGATAGCGTTAAGGAGGAAAAACGTTGCGTAAAAAATTTGGAATTATAGTCGCTTTAATAGCACTAACGACATTGCTTTCAGGTTGTACGGAAATTAATGAACCAATAACACCTAATAGTGATGGTATTTGGAATACAATATTTGTATACCCGGTTTCTTGGTTAATTACAAATGTAGCAGGTGTATTTAATGAAGGTTATGGACTTGCTATTATAATCGTTACTTTATTTGTTCGTTTATTACTTATGCCATTAAATGTAAAACAAATTAAGAGTTCTAAGGCGATGCAAGAAATTCAACCGAAACTTCAAGAAATTCAAAAGAAATATACTTCTAAAGATGCAAATACGCAGCAGAAGTTACAACAAGAAACAATGGAATTATTCCAAAAAAATGGAGTTAATCCATTAGCAGGGTGTTTACCAATTTTGGTTCAGATGCCTATATTTGTTGCGATGTACCATGCAATTATGCGAACACCAGAAATTAGTACACATAGTTTCTTATGGTTTCAATTAGGATCACCAGATTATATTTTACCTATATTAACTGGTTTATTTACGTTCCTACAACAGAAATTGATGATGTCAACAAATACATCGATGAATAGTAATCCACAAATGAAATTACAAATGCAGATTATGTTATATGTAATGCCGATTATGATTGGTGTAATGGCATTCTTCTTCCCTGCAGCGTTGGCATTGTATTGGGTAACAGGTAACATATTTATGGTGTTCCAAACGCTTCTTATTAATAAGCCGATGATGGCTAAAAAATAATGGAGGGGAAAGATAGTGAGAGAAGTAACTGCTAGCGGTCAATCAGTTGAAGAAGCAATTCAATCTGCATTAGCTCAATTGAATGCAAATAGAGATCAAGTAGAAATTGATGTAATTGATGAAGGAAAAAAAGGTGTATTAGGCATCTTTGGATCTAAACGCGCAGTTGTTAAGGTTTGTATAGCGAAAGATCCCGTGCAAGAGACGGAAAAATTTATAAAAGAAGTAACTAGCAACATGAATCTCTCTATCGATTTAGATACTACTGTTGAGGGAAATCATGTCACTTATACCATGAATGGCGACCAAATCGCAGTATTAATTGGGAAACGAGGACAGACTTTGAACTCCCTTCAATATTTAGTCCATTTAGCGATCAACAGGCAAAGTGACACATACTATACAGTAACGCTTGATGCGGAGGGCTATCGAGGTAGAAGACAGGAAACATTAGAAACATTAGCTGCACGCATGGCGGATAAAGCTTTAAGAACAAAGAAAACAGTTGTTTTAGAGCCAATGCCAGCATTTGAACGTAAGATTATTCACAGTATTTTACAGGATCGAAAAGATGTTTCTACCTATTCCGATGGTGTGGAACCACATCGACATATTGTTATCAAACCATCGTAAGATAGCCATACAAGAGAATAAAAGTAAAAAGGCTGGAAAAAAATTCTTGTCAAAAGACGAATGAAAGCTAGAATAAGCGTAAGAAATATACGGAGACTTCCGTCGGAGAAAGGCCTAGTTGAGACCTCGGGTGCATAAGCATCCAGAGGCTCAACAGTCGCCAGATAAATAAGCGGAGTATATGTCTGAAGCGGATTTAAAAGCTAATCATTCGGAATTATCTTTTTGCATGAATACTATTTTCCCAGCCTTTTTATAATATAAAAGAAAAATCATCGAATGATTAAATAAAGTTAGTGTAATACACGCGTTTTTCACACATATTATACCTATCTCATATAAGAGAGGGTGATAATGGGTGTCAGATAAAAAAACAGAACGATCCAAAAGCGTAGCTGATAAGACCTATCAGTATTCCGATTACTATAAAGATGATCAACTATCTCAAGGTATGGCGACATCGCATGAACAAGTATCGGATACGTATATGGAAGGTACCGTTGACGATCAACAAACGAAACAAGAAAAATTACCGAGAAAAAAATAGAAAGTTTCTAAACATCCTTATATAATTAAGGGTGTTTTTTATTGGCGTGAACCAATTTCCTAAAAAGTTAATTCTGGATAATTATCCACATGTGTATAAGTTTGCCATGAAAAGGTAACAAATTATTTATGTGGATAAGTTTATTTTTTTAAGTAATTATGTTATTCTAGTTTGTTAGTGACAACAAATATAATGCTTTAATTTTAATAGATATAGTAAGCCTATTATAAATGAGAATATTTATGTCTTACTTGATGGGATTGAGCGATTTTTTTCATGATACGTTTGCCGATTTTTCCCATGTAGATAGTGAGAATGGTTTGTATGGACTGCTATTCATCGTAATATGCAGTCTACAATGTGTGGAGGTGACAAAAATGTTGGATACAGATACAATTACTGCGATATCGACTCCTGTTGGGGAGGGTGCTATTGCAATCGTTCGTTTAAGTGGGTCAGAAGCAATTACCATTACTTCACAAATATTTGAAGGTAAGAATCTACAAGAGGTCCCTTCACATACGATCCAATATGGAAAGATAATTGACCCTGGTACTAATGAGGTTGCAGAAGAAGTCATGGTTTCTATTATGCGTGGGCCAAAAACATTTACACGTGAAGATGTAGTAGAAATTAATTGCCATGGTGGTATGGTTGCTGTGAATCGTGTATTGGAAATTGTTTTAGCAAAAGGTGTTCGTTTAGCGGAACCTGGTGAATTTACGAAGCGTGCATTTTTACACGGAAGAATTGATTTATCGCAAGCAGAAGCAGTGATGGATTTAATTCGTGCCAAAACAGATAAGGCAATGTCTGTTGCATTAAAACAAATGGATGGACGATTATCGAAATTAATTCAGAAGTTACGCCAAGAATTGTTAGAAACAGTTGCTCATGTAGAAGTAAATATTGATTATCCCGAATATGATGATGTGGAAGAAATGTCACATGCAATGATGAAAGAAAAATCAAAGGAAGTGCGGGATGAATTAGATAAACTACTGCAAATAGCACAACAAGGAAAGATTTTACGTGAAGGATTGTCAACTGCTATTATTGGACGTCCAAACGTAGGAAAATCCTCGTTAATGAATACGCTTGTGCAGGAAAATAAAGCAATCGTAACAGAAATACCAGGAACAACACGTGATATAATCGAAGAATATGTTAATGTGCGCGGTGTTCCACTACGTTTAGTAGATACGGCAGGAATAAGAGAGACCGAGGATATCGTAGAGAGAATCGGTGTCGATCGTTCGAGACAAGTATTAAAAGAATCGGATTTAATTTTATTTGTGCTTAATTATAATGAACCACTATCGGAGGACGATAAGAAATTATTTGAAGCGGTAGATGGATTAGAATATATTGTGATTATTAATAAAACAGATTTAGAGCAACAATTGGATTTAGATGAAGTACGTGAATTTGCAAAAGATAGACCAGTTGTTACTACTGCCTTATTAGAAGAACAAGGGGTAGATGAGCTTGAAAAAGCCATTGCCGATACGTTCTTTACCGGAGATATAGATACTGGCGATATGACGTATGTTTCGAATGTCCGTCATATACAGCTACTAAAACAAGCGAAACAAGCTTTGGAAGACGCGATGGAAGGCATTGAATTAGGGATGCCGATGGATATCGTTCAAATTGATGTGACAAGATCATGGGAATTCATGGGTGAAATCATTGGTGATACTGCTAGTGATAGTCTGATTGATCAGTTATTCTCGCAATTTTGTTTAGGAAAATAAGATAGGATAATTTTTGTAGAAAGGAAGAGAAAACATGACCTATAATGCAGGTAATTATGATGTCATCGTTGTTGGTGCTGGCCATGCGGGAGTAGAGTCAGCATATGCTGCTGCTCGTATGGGAGCAAAAACGTTAATGCTGACACTTAATTTAGATATGATTGCTTTTATGCCATGTAATCCATCTATTGGTGGTCCTGCCAAAGGAATCGTCGTTCGTGAAATTGACGCATTAGGTGGGATTATGGGGAAAGTAATTGATAAAAGTTATATTCAAATGCGTATGTTGAATACAGGTAAAGGTCCAGCAGTGCAAGCATTGCGTGCACAAGCGGATAAGCCGATATATATGAAAGAAATGAAGCATTTAATGGAAAACGAGGAAAACCTTACGATACGTCAAGGTATGGTAAATGAATTAATCGTGGAGGATGGGATTTGTAAAGGTGTTATTACAGAAACCCATGCAGCCTATTATGCAGACTCCGTTATTGTAACGACTGGTACATTTATGCGAGGGAAAGTGTTAATGGGGGACTTGGAATATGAGAGTGGTCCTAATAACCAACGTGTCTCAATTAAATTGTCTGAGGATCTTGAAAAGCACGGATTTGAAATAACTCGTTTTAAAACAGGTACACCACCAAGAGTTAATAGTCACACTATCGATTATTCAAAAACAGAGATACAGCCAGGAGATGACAATCCGAAATCATTTTCTTATGAGACTACAGAGCAAATAACCGATCAAATCCCTTGTTGGTTAACGTATACAAATGAATTTACCCATCAAGTGATTAATGACAATTTAGAGTTATCTTCCATGTATTCTGGGATGAAGCGTGGAACAGGTCCTCGTTATTGTCCTTCTATTGAAGATAAGATTGTGCGTTTTAATGATAAACCACGTCATCAAATCTTCTTAGAACCTGAAGGAAGAGATACAGAGGAAGTGTATGTTCAAGGTCTATCTACTTCATTACCAGAAAGTATCCAGCATGAAATGATTAAATCGGTACCTGGGTTGGAGAAAGCAGAAATTATGCGTGCCGGTTATGCCATCGAGTATGATGCAGTAGTACCAACGCAACTATGGCCGACCTTAGAAACAAAAAGATTGCCAGGATTATTTACGGCAGGTCAAATCAATGGTACTTCGGGATACGAAGAAGCAGCTGGTCAAGGATTAATGGCAGGAATGAACGCGGCAGCGAAGTCATTAAATAAAGAACCGATTATATTGGATCGTTCACAAGCGTATATCGGTGTTATGATTGATGATTTAGTTACAAAAGGAACAAATGAGCCGTATCGTCTGCTAACTTCTCGAGCAGAATATCGTCTATTATTACGCCATGATAATGCTGATTTGCGACTAACAGATATTGGTTATGATTACGGACTTATTACCGAGGAACGTTATCAACGATTTACGGAGAAAAAACAGCAAATTGAACAAGAAAAGAAGCGATTAAGTAAGATTATCATTAAACCAACGGAAGATATTCAAGATATTATGGAAAAAGCAGGAGCGTCCCGCTTAAAAGAAGCAATAAAAGCGTATGATTTAATGAAGCGTCCAGAGCTATCTTATGATATCGTCGATCAAATGATCGAAAGTAATTTGGAACTCTCAGAAGAAGTGAAAGAACAGGTTGCTATTCAAATCAAATATGAAGGGTATATTAAAAAAGCAAAAGAACAAGTTGATCGAATGCTTAAAATGGAAGATAAGAAAATACCTGAGGATATTGATTATGATGCAATTAACGGAATAGCGACAGAAGCAGTGGAAAAACTCAAAAAAGTACGTCCACTCTCTGTTGGGCAAGCATCACGTATATCTGGAGTAAATCCCGCTGATGTATCCATATTACTTGTATATATTGAACAAGGAAGTATTGCCAAAGTAGCGAATGATTGATTATATAGCGGCGCGTCACCAGTATGCGTCGCTTTTTCCTTATAAAAGTAGTGTTAAGGGAGGATCTCATGAAACCAGAACAATTTGTACACGCATTAAAAGAAAAAGGAATAAATTTGTCTGAAAAACAAACAGAACAATTTTACATTTATTTCCAGGAATTAGTAGAATGGAATCAAAAAGTAAATTTGACTGCGATTACAGATCAAGAAGAGGTGTATGTAAAGCATTTTTATGATTGCGTTACAGCTGCATTTTATCATGATTTTAATCAAGAAATTTCTATTTGTGATATTGGGGCTGGAGCTGGGTTTCCAAGTATTCCTTTGAAAATTGTCTTTCCTCAATTAAAAATAACCATCGTAGATTCCTTGAAAAAAAGAATTACTTTCTTAAACCATTTAGCAACAAAGTTAGAACTATCCAATGTTGCATTTTATCATGATAGAGCTGAAAATTTCGGAAAAAATAAAACGTTTCGTGAGAGTTTTGATATAGTAACAGCTCGTGCTGTTGCTCGTATGTCTGTATTAAGTGAGCTTTGTTTACCACTTGTTAAAAAGAATGGTGTATTCATTGCGATGAAGGGTGCGCAAGCAAAAGAAGAATTAGAAGTAGGCAAGCCTGCTATTGAATTATTAGGTGGGGAAGTAGAAGAAATTCATACCTTCTCATTGCCCATAGAAGAAAGTGAAAGGTCGATTATATTAATTTCAAAAAAACGTCAAACACCGAAAAAATATCCACGAAAAGCTGGCCTACCAAATAAAGAGCCGATAGAATAAGAAAACAGACTAATTTTAATTTATCATTTGTTGTATTCTATTATATACTTTTTCATCGATAGATATGGTAAAATAGGTTTAGCTAATGTAAGTGAAAAAAGCGTACTGTAATCTAAAAATTCATATAATGTTTCACGTGAAACATTTTTACATAAATAATTTATTGAAGATCTATAGTTTGTTAAATTTTGAAGGTGGTGTCAAGAATTGGTGCATCCTTTTAATCGTATATTTGGAAAGAGTGATAAGGAGAATATCGATACGGATGAAGTAGAATATTCTACTGATGAGGTCATTCAAATAAAGGTAGATAACATTCACCCCAATCGTTATCAGCCACGGACAATCTTCCAAGAAGAAAAAATAAAAGAACTTGCACAAACTATTCATACACATGGGATGATTCAACCTATTGTTGTTCGAAAGTTAGAGGATGAAGATACGTATGAATTAATTGCAGGTGAAAGAAGATGGCGTGCAGTTCAACATTTAGGTTGGGAGCAAGTATCTGCGATTATTAGAGATATGACAGATACGGAGACTGCTTCTGTAGCACTTATAGAGAATTTACAACGTGAAGAACTAACTGTAATTGAAGAAGCAATCGCTTATTCTAAATTACTAGAGTTGCATTCATTAACACAAGAAGCACTTGCGCAAAGACTTGGGAAGAATCAATCAACAGTTGCAAATAAACTTAGGTTATTAAAACTTCCTGAAGAGGTTCAAACAGCTTTATTAGATAAAGCAATATCAGAAAGGCATGCACGAGCGTTGATTAAGTTAAAACAAGAAGATCAACAAATAGCTGTTTTACATGAGATATTAGAGAAAGGTTTAAATGTAAAACAAACGGAAGATCGAATTGCCCAGATAAATGAACCAAAAGAAAAGAAGAAACCAAAACCAAAGTTTAAAGGTGTAAACAAGGATATACGAATCGCGATGAATACGATTCGTCAATCTCTTAATATGGTATCTGATACAGGAGTAGAAGTAGAATCTGATGAAAAAGAGTTAGATGATTACTATCAAATAACGATAAAGATACCGAAAAAAAATCAATAGAATTTATCATTTTAATAGCATCTATGCGACCCATCTACATGAATAAGATGGGTTTTCTTTGATGTCGATATTACAATTTCACTAAATTCGAAGATTTAATAGTCGCAGTTCTTTAATTAGTGGTAATATAGTTTATATAGTTAGGTAGGTGTCAACATGGGTAAAATAATTTCCATCGCAAATCAAAAAGGTGGCGTAGGGAAAACAACTTCATCTGTGAATTTAAGTGCTTGTCTGGCATCTTTAGGAAATAGAGTATTACTAGTTGATACAGACCCACAAGGGAATGCGACGAGTGGTGTCGGTGTAAACAAAGCAGATGTTAGTCAATGTATTTATAATATTCTTGTAGAAGATGCTACGGCGGAGGAAGTAATTGTTCATTCGGAGATGGAACAATTAGATATTATTCCTGCGACAATTCAGCTTGCAGGAGCTGAAATAGAGTTAGTACCAATAATCTCTAGAGAGATACGCTTAAAATCAGCTATAGAAGCAGTAAAAGATCAGTATGATTTTATTATTATTGATTGCCCGCCTTCTTTGGGTTTATTAACGATTAATGCGTTAACTGCATCAGATACAGTGATGATTCCTGTACAGTGTGAGTATTATGCATTAGAAGGTTTAAGCCAATTACTTAATACGATCAGGCTTGTACAAAAACATCTCAATCAACAACTAATGATTGAGGGAGTCTTATTGACGATGCTTGATGCACGTACTAACCTCGGCATTCAAGTAATTGAAGAAGTGAAAAAATACTTTCAGGATAAAGTCTATCAAACAATTATTCCTAGAAATGTCCGTCTAGGGGAAGCACCGAGTCATGGATTACCAATAATCTCTTATGATCCTAAATCTAGAGGAGCAGAGGTTTATCTTGATCTAGCGAAGGAAGTGATGGCTAATGGCGAGAGGGTTAGGTAAAGGGTTAGATGCTTTAATTCAGCATAGTGGGGATGAAGTACAAGATATTGATATTCAGTCCTGTCGACCAAATCCATATCAACCAAGAAAAACATTTCATACGGATTCGATCGAGGAATTAAAAAATTCTATAAAAGAATATGGAATTATACAACCGATTACGGTACGAAAAAGTATAAAAGGCTATGAAATTGTTGTTGGCGAAAGACGCTTCCGTGCTGCCAAAGAAGCTGGTTTAAATACGATACCAGCTGTCGTAAAGCAGTTAGATGATGATAAAATGATGGAAATTGCACTGTTAGAGAATTTACAGCGCGAAGATCTTACTCCAATCGAAGAAGCGCAAGCATATGCGAACCTAATTGAAGAATTAAAATTAACCCAAGATGAATTATCGAAACGATTAGGGAAAAGTCGCTCTCATATTGCAAACATGGTTCGATTATTATCTCTACCAGACCAAGTGGTAGCCTATATTAATAATGGTGAATTATCTATGGGACATGGACGAGCATTATTAGGATTAAAGAAGAAAGAATATTTACTACCACTAGTACAACGGATACGTAAAGAAAAGTGGAATGTACGACAAGTTGAAAAAGCAATCGTTGAAATGAATGAAAAACCGGCAAAGCCAAAACCAAAAGCCAAAAAAGATATATTCATTCAAGAGCGTGAATCTGCATTAAGAGATGTACTAGGAACTGCCGTACATATTCATAAAGGGAAGCGTAAAGGGAAAATAGAAATCGAATTCTACAATGATGACGATTTAAATCGAATTATTGAGTACCTTGATAAATAAAAATTTATATAATAGCATAGTTTGATTAAATAGGCGTTTTCCGTGGGGACTTCTTCAGCTAACTTGGAAACAGAGTACAATTATCCAAGAGCATTTTTCAATAAGAAGTTGTATTCACAGGAATCGTCTATTTTTCTACTATGCTTCAATTACTATATAAGTGATCGTTTCACTACATTTTTACGATCACTTATATAGTAACGAGTACATATTTAGACAAAATGTTCCACGTGAAACATTGTTAAAAACATCAATGATATATAGGAGAAGAATATATGGTATTACTTGGTACAGTAGTAAATGGAATATTAATTATAATTGGAAGTATATTAGGTTTGTTTTTCACGAAAATTCCCGAAAAGTATAAAGAAACGGTGATGAGTGGAATAGGATTAGTCGTTTTCCTTATAGGTTTACAAATGGCATTTGAAACAGATCAGATTATAATTGTATTGCTGAGCTTGCTAACGGGGGCATTAATAGGTGAATTCATAGGGTTAGAAGAGCGACTGAACCAATTAGGTGAGTGGGTAGGGCATAGAGTATCAACAAAGAGTGAGGAAACGAGTATAGCTCAAGGTTTTGTTACAGCTTCTCTCATATTCTGTATTGGAGCAATGGCAATTATCGGTGCATTAGATAGTGGCATTCGAGGTGATCATGAGGTATTGATGACAAAGGGTGTCATTGACGGGTTTACATCCCTTGTATTAACAACTACTTTAGGTTTTGGAGTTATTTTATCCGTTATTCCAGTGGTTGTATATCAAGGATTAATTGCCTTATTTGCAACACAAATAGAAAATTGGGTATCGGCGACTTTTTTAGACGGTTTAATCGTGGAGCTAACAGCTGTAGGAGGTTTATTGATTGTAGCGATTGGATTAAATCTATTAAATATAACAAATATAAGAATCGGAAACCTACTTCCTTCCATTGGAACGGTGATTATCATTTATAGTATTGTGCAATTTCTTTAAAGTAAAGTTGTGCTTTTTTACTTGTAAATAGTCGATTTATGTTGCACTAGCATGCAATGGGGAAGAATAAAAACTCCACTGAATGCTAGTTTTTTTATGTGGCTAAGTCGCACTTATACCCTTGTGGTGAAAGTGATCATCGGTTCGTCACCTCACCGTGATTCCTTTATCTCAGTTGATTCGCTCCAGTCTCTACGTTTCTAAACAGGCGTTTGCGCTTTTGTTCAAAGATAAGAAAGTATTAGAATTCGGATTTTATATTTTCATATACAGTAATAGCCATGTCCAGCGCAAGCGCCCAGAAACTAGGCGACTTCACGAAATCGCCCTACGATACATCATCGGTTCGTCATCTCACTGTGATTCCTTTATCTCAGTTGATTCGCTCCAGTCCCTACGTTTCTAAACGGGCATTTGCGCTTTTGTTTTCATATCTTCATCAGATTATTTCTGGATTTGTTTTCTCTTTCCGTGCTTGAATGACAGTAGGAATTCGAACATATGTTAACTTATCATCAATTTCTTCTAAGATGGAAGAAACTTGTTTTGCCATATCCATCACCACAGATAATCTTGTGTTTTGTAAAATAGAATGTTCCATAAATCCACTTACATTTACTACCCCGGTAATACTTACATCTCCAACGGCTGGTAATGTTTTATTTAAGGCTGTTCCTGGCTGTAACGACTTCTTCTCCGTAATAATATGTCCAATCGAAGTACTACGTCCGAGACAAGCATCTATGGCGATAATAAACGGATTGTTGTGTAACTTATCAATTCGTTCCAACGATTCTTCTAAATTTACTGCGTGTACGGGCTCATGAATCGTACCATAAACGCGTATATGCCTTGGTTTATAAGATTGAAAATACATGCCAGCTAGCGGGCCTAATGCATCTCCTGTGGAACGATCCGTTCCGATAAAAACAGCTACATATTCACGAGGCTGATATGGAAACCAATTCATAATATGTTGGCACATCAATGAAGGTAAATTATTTTCTTTATAATGCAACCGTAATAATGAAGATTCTTGGCTAAATCGTTGTTTTAGATTCATAGCTTATCCTCCAAAATCATATTGGTATAGTATACGGCTTTTTTGTTCGAACTATACGTGTAAAAATGAATTGGAGGAAACTATATGTGGAGATCATGCCTAAAGTGGATGACACTCATTTTAGGAACAACAATAGGGGCAGGTTATGCTTCTGGGAGAGAACTGTGGCAGTTTTTTGGCCATGAAAGTGGACTAGCAATTGTATTGTTTGCTATATTTTTTTCAAGTTGTTGTATTGTTATCATGCAAATTAGTTATCGTTTACAATCAACAAACTATTTACCGGTATTAAAAGTAATAGTCGGAGAGAAATTAACAAAAGCATTTGATATATTAATCATGTTGTACTTATTTACAACTACGATGATTATGATTGCTGGTAGCGGTGCTACTGGTCAAGCATTTAACCTGCATTATAGTTGGGGTATAGTGTTAATTGTAGTTATACTTGTTATGCTATTTAGAAAAGGGATAAATGGTTTATTAACAGTCAACCAATTTATATTACCGATACTAATAGGAGGGTTGCTATTAGTATTATTAAAATTTACAGTTGACCAAGATCTCCACTTACTTTCACACTGGGAGGAACAACGGAACTGGATGGCCGCTTTTCCATTTACAGCTTTAAATATCCTACCGCTGATTGCAGTGTTAGGTGCGATTGGCAATAAAGTATCAAGTCAAAAAGAAATCATAGTATCTTGTATTGGAAGTGGACTTGCTTTAGGGACGGTATCTTATATCTATAATAATAGTTTAATTCAAATAGCAGATGAAATTATATTATATGAAATTCCTCTGTTTGCCATTCTGAAGCATTATCCATTAAGTATGGTAATCATTATGTCTATTCTGTTATGGTTTGCTATATTTACAACAGCTGCATCAGGTGTTTTAGGAATTGCTACAAGGGTACAGTACTATATCCAGAAGCCGATGTACTTGATTGTTTTAGTAACATTAATTATTATGATACCACTTACTACTTTTGGATTCTCGAACCTTATTAGTGTTTTATATCCTATTTATGCCATACTAAACCTTTATGTATTGGCAAGACTATTACTTTACCCAGTGTGGGGAATAGTGAATAGACAAAAAAGAACATAGACAACGAGAAAAGGAGTTAGATAGAAATGGATTTTTTGAATCAACAATGGGAAAAACTTTGGAATTATTTAAGTAATCCAGATTTATGGCTGGAGATTTTTAAAGGTGCATTACAAATTGTAGTTATTATTTTACTCGCTTTAGTAATTGTAAAAGTTACAAGGAAATTTGTAGATAAATTCTTTGTTCAACGACAAACTGGTCCTATTCGAATTACGGAGCGAAGAGAAAATACGTTGAAAAAACTAATTAAGAACGTCGTTGCATATGTCGTTTATTTCTTAGCGATTGTGATGATTTTAGGAGTATTTAACTTTGAAATTGGACCACTACTTGCTGGTGCCGGTGTAGCAGGTTTAGCTATTGGTTTTGGTGCACAAAACCTTGTTCGAGATATCATCTCTGGGTTCTTCATTATTTTTGAAGACCAGTTCTCTGTAGGAGATTATGTAGCGGTGTCTGGAATAGAAGGTACTGTGGAGGAAATTGGGTTACGTACAACAAAAATTCTTAGCTGGACTGGGGAATTAAACGTGGTTCCTAATGGGAATGTGACCCAAGTAACTAATTATTCCATTCATAATGGACTAGCTATTGTTGACGTGAACATTCCTTATGAAAGTGATGTTTACGAGGCAGAAAATGTTATCGAAGAAGTTGCTGCAGAGCTACCAAATAAATATGAATTTCTATTAGAAGTTCCTCAAATTATTGGTGTTCAAAGTTTAGATGTCTCTCATTATGTTATACGAATTATCGCGGATACATCTCCAGGATTCCAGTGGGCAGCAGAACGAAATATACGAAAAGAACTTCAAGATAAATTATTTAAGTCTGGTATAGAATTGCCAGCTTCAAGAATCATCATGTATTCAAAAGAAGAAAAAGAGCGTTTAACGATTGATCGTGATCAAATTCGCGGTGTACAAGGAAGAGAAGTTTCTAAAGGTGAAGTACGCAGTGAACTAGAACGTTCCAGAGCACATGATGATGAATAATGCGTAACGAATTGCTATAATGGTATTAAAAAAAGGAGATACGCATGATGGACAAGGAATTCGGCCTAAATGATGTTGTTCAAATGAAAAAAGCACATCCTTGTGGAGAGAATCGTTGGAAAATTATCCGAATGGGTATGGATATTCGGATTAAGTGCTTAAGATGTCAACATAGTGTAATGATTCCTAGAAGGGATTTCACTAAAAAAATGAAGAAAGTACTAGAAAAAGGAAACAACCAGGAATAAATATTTAGATAAAATTGACTAAAACTCTAGAAAAATAGTATAATAGGTGTATATAGAGAAGTGTTTTTTTAAAATGTATTAGGGTAAAGCAAAAACGGGCGTGGATTCATGCCTGTTTTTGTTTTTTACTTGCTTGTTTTTTTTATGTCTAATATCTATAATTGGATTAATGAAAGCCTTCATATGAATGGAATCCTTAAGGAGTGGAAAAAGAAATATGGCATTGACAGCAGGAATCGTAGGTCTTCCGAATGTTGGGAAATCAACGCTTTTTAATGCGATTACACAAGCTGGAGCAGAAGCTGCAAATTACCCATTTGCAACGATTGATCCAAATGTAGGGATCGTGGAAGTACCTGACGAACGATTAAATAAATTAACCGAACTTGTAAATCCAAAGAAAACAGTACCTACTGCATTTGAATTTACAGATATTGCAGGAATTGTAAAAGGCGCTAGTAAAGGAGAAGGTCTTGGAAACCAGTTCTTATCTCATATACGTCAAGTAGATGCAATCTGTCAGGTTGTACGTTGCTTTGAAGATGAGAATATTACGCATGTTTCTGGTAAGGTGGACCCGATTGATGATATCGAAATTATTAATTTGGAATTAATTTTAGCAGATTTAGATACCGTTAATAAGCGATATCAGCGTGTAGAGAAGCTAGCTCGACAAAAAGATAAAGACGCTGTAGCAGAGCAAGCAGTCTTAGCTATAGTGAAAGAGGGCTTAGAAAATGATAAGCCTGTTCGTGCATTAGAGTTCTCAGAAGATCAATGGAAGATTGTGAAAGGTTTGCATTTACTTACTAGTAAGCCAACATTATATGTTGCAAATGTAAGTGAAGACGAAGTCGCAGATCCTGATGGGAATGAATATGTACAGAAAGTAAAAGCGCATGCTGCAGATGAAAATGCAGAAGTAATCATTGTTTGCGCTCGTATCGAAGAAGAAATTGCAGAATTAGAAGCGGAAGAAAAAGAAGAATTCCTAGAAGATTTAGGAATTGCGGAATCTGGTTTAGATCAACTTATTAAAGCATCTTATAACTTACTTGGACTAGCTACGTATTTTACTGCTGGAGAACAAGAAGTACGTGCCTGGACATTCCGTAAAGGGATTAAAGCACCACAAGCAGCAGGAATTATTCATACAGACTTTGAAAGAGGATTTATTCGTGCAGAGACCGTTTCCTATACAGATCTTGTGGAAGCTGAAAACATGACAACGGCAAGAGAACGTGGAAAAGTTAGACTTGAAGGAAAAGAGTACATCGTAAAAGATGGCGATGTTATTCATTTCCGATTCAACGTATAATATTTAATTAACCTAGAAATTCCCATTTAAAATAGCGTAGATTAGTTTTTCGAGCACTTGTCAAGGAATACATTATTTGATATAATACTACATTGTGAGTAATTAGAATTTGATTATTCCTTGCTCTTATGAGGATCGTAATCGTACTTTCCAATAATAAGGGCCGCTAAGACCAAAAGGAGGTGTAACGGATGAGAAAATACGAAATCATGTATATCATCCGCCCAGACATAGAAGAGGAAGCGCAAACTGCTTTAATCGAGCGTTTCAACACAATTCTAACTGATAATGGCGCGGAAATTGATAAAGTTGACGAAAAAGGCAAGCGTCGTCTTGCATACGAAATCAACGATTACCGTGATGGATACTATGTAATTATTAACTTCAGAGGTAGCGAAGAAGCAATTAATGAATTTGACCGCCTAGCGAAGTTCAACGATGACATTATCCGTCATATGGCTATTAAAGATGAACAATAATAAGGAGTGGTTCTGATGTTAAATCGTGTCGTACTGGTAGGCAGGTTAACGAGGGATCCTGATTTACGCTATACACCAAATGGGGTTGCAGTTGCCAATTTCAACATTGCTGTAAACAGACCTTTCTCGAATCAGCAAGGAAATCGCGAAGCAGACTTTATCAATTGTGTGATTTGGCGACGTCCAGCTGAAAATCTAGCCAATTATATGAAAAAAGGAAGTATGGTTGGTGTTGACGGCCGAATTCAAACGAGAAATTTTGAAGGCCAAGATGGAAAAACTGTCTACGTTACTGAAGTAGTAGCAGATAGTGTTCAATTCCTGGAAACAAAGGGTTCTCAAGGTGGACAGGATTCATCTGGAGGTTACCAGCAAAACAGAAATCAGAACCAATATCAAAATCAAAACCAATATGCATCTAATCAGAACCAAGATCAAGAGGACCCATTTAAAAATAATGGTGAACCAATTGATATCTCTGATGATGATTTACCGTTTTAATATAATGTTTGTTCAAAGAGGATAAACTTTCAAATCTAATTTTTAAGTGAAGGAGTGTATTAATATGGCAGCTCGTCGCGGACGTGCAAAACGTCGTAAGGTGTGTTACTTCACAGCGAACGGAATTACGCACATCGATTACAAAGATGTTGATCTATTAAGACGTTTCATCTCTGAACGTGGAAAAATTCTTCCTCGTCGTGTGACTGGAACTTCTGCAAAATATCAACGTAAATTAACAATCGCAATCAAACGTGCTCGTACAATGGCTTTATTGCCGTACGTTGCAGACTGATTAATAAAAACAGCACTATTTAGGTATTTACCTTTTAGTGCTGTTTTTTTATGTCTCCATAATATTTGTTGGGTTAAAAGAAAAACAGGAAGTTATACATGTTCACCTTGATGTATTAGAGAAAATTTAAAATTGAATTGACAACAATGTGTGAAAAAAGTAAAATTTTTGTAATCGATTACAAAAAAGGAGGGATTCTTTGACAACGATTCTAGAAGTAGCAAAAAAAGCTGGTGTTTCTGTAGCAACTGTTTCTCGCGTCCTTAATAATCGTCATCAAGTGAGAGAAGTGACTCGATCAAAAGTTGAGCAAGCGATTGTAGCGTTGAATTATGAGCCAAGTGTCTTAGGTAGAAATTTACGTAATTCAGAAAGTCGCTTATTATTAGTTCTTATTCCTAGTATCGCCAACCCATTTTACACAGAAATTATTAATGGAATTGAAGATTCTGCGATTAAAGAAGGATATAACATTATGCTATGCGAGACGGACTCTAATCCACAACGAGAAGCAATTTATTTTAACCTAGTTCGAAATCGAATGGCTGATGGGATTATTTTAATGGATCCTACGATTAATCGGAATAATGTATTACAGCTAGCAAATCAACATCCAATAGTACAGTGTAGTGAATTTGATAAGGACGGATTAATTTCCTATGTATCCATCAATAATGAATTAGCTGCTTATCAAGCAGTAAAACATTTAATTAAAATTGGTAGACAAAGAATCGCCCTTATAAACTCAGAGGAAAAATTTTTGTATGCCAGAGAACGTCGAGCTGGGTATGAAAGGGCTTTTCGAGAATATGGTCGATCTGTCAATCCCAGTTATATCTATAATATAAACGGTTTAAGCTTTGAAAATGGACAACAAGCGATGCGAATGCTGTTGGAGCAAAAAGAAAAGCCAGATGCCGTTTTTGCTGTATCAGATATTTTTGCAATAGGTGCATTGAAAGAGATACATGAGGTTGGTCTTTCTGTTCCAGAAGAAATTGCCATTATAGGGTTTGATAAGATTAGTTTTTCTAATATGACATATCCCACATTAACGACAATAGCTCAACCGATGTACCGCATGGGAAGTATATCCGCAGAGATGATAATCGCAAAAATTCGTGGAGAGAAGGTAGAAAGTCGTTTATTAGAACATGAATTAATTATTCGAGAGTCTACATAGGAGGAGATGAAAATTACCAAACAAATAGCAGTTGTTACAGGAGTAAGTCATGGAGATGGTATTGGGGCTGCGACATGTAGAAAGTTGGCTGAACAAGGTAATTCCATCTTTTTTACGCATTATCAATCGGAAGATGATTGGGTTCATGCGTTTCAAGAAGAAATAAAATATAAAGGTGTTGCGTGCGAGTCGATGGAAGTTGACTTATCGGAAATACATTCCTATAAAAATATATTGAATACGGTCACCAGTAAAATTGGAATGCCGTCTATTCTAGTCAATAATGCGGCACATTCTACTCGAGATGGTTATAAAAAACTTACACCAGAGATTATTGATAAACACTATCAAGTCAATATGCGCCAAACGATGATGTTAAGTGTAGCATTTGCACGCCAATTCAAGCCGGAGGATCCTAACCAAAAAGGAAGAATTATTAACCTGACATCTGGTCAATTTCAAGGTCCAATGATCGATGAACTTGCATACGTAGCTACAAAAGGGGCTATATCAGCATTTACATTGTCACTATCGGCAGAAGTTGCCCACTTAGGTATTACAGTTAATGCAGTAAACCCTGGTCCTACCGATACAGGATGGATGAACGGAGAATTAAAAAAAGAATTGGAATCAAAATTTTTATCCGGAAGAGTTGGGCAACCAATGGATGCAGCAAAATTAATCGCATTTTTAGCTGGTGAAGACGCAGCGTGGATCACAGGGCAGGTAATTAATTCAGAAGGTGCTTTTTTGAGGAAATAATCTTAAAATTTAAAAATCATGTTGACAAGTTCAAGAGAAACGTTATAATAAACTAAAATGTAAACGATTTCATTTTACAAACTATTTTGTACAATGGAGTCAAAAAATAAAAGGGGGATTTAAGTTGAAATTAATGAAACGTATGCTTGGAATCTTGTTATTACTTGGTTTGGCGTTAGTTCTAGTAGCTTGTAATAATTCATCACCCGATGAGTCAACAGATGAAAACGATTCAAATAACAGCGAAGAAGCAAAAGGCGAAGAAGAACAAGTAACGATTGTCTATGCAAGAGGAGTCGATACAACGCCTGCTAGTGATGCTGTTATCAAAGCATTTGAAGAGAAATTCCCGAATATAAAAGTAGAACAACGTGAGATGCCATCTGATACTGGTCAATCCCATGATCAATATGTGACCGCATTCAGTTCTCAAAGTGCAGAAATAGATGTGTTTAATGCTGATGTTATTTGGCCAGCGGAATTTGCACAAGCAAATTATGCGTTAGAGTTAGATCGTTTTATTGAGAAAGATGGAATTAACTTGGAAGAATATTTTCCTGGTACAGTACAGGCTGGGAAGTTTGATGGAAAGCAATGGGCAATGCCGCAGTATACAGACGCTGGGGTCTTTTATTACCGTACAGACATTGTAGATACTCCTCCAGAAACATGGGATGACTTAATTGCTCAATCAGAGGAATTAAAAGGTGAAGAAGGAACAGAGTTTGGATACTTAATGCAAGCTGCTCAATACGAAGGACTAATTACAAATGCAATAGAATTTATTGCTTCATATGGTGGAGAAGTGGTTAATGACAATAATGAAGTTGTCGTAGATAGTCCAGAGACAGTGAAAGCTTTAGAAAAAATGAAAGAGGTAGTTGGTTCTGATTTTGTACCGTCCAACATCCTTAACTTTATGGAAATTGAAACAGAAAATGCATGGATTGAAGGAAAATCAGTGTTTGCTCGAAACTGGCCATATTTGATGTCTTCTTCTAATGATGAGGAACGTTCAAATGTGGTAGACAATGTAGAAATGACAACTATGCCAGCAGGAGATGAGGGTAGTGCTTCTGCTCTAGGTGGATGGATGACTATGATTAACCGTTACTCTGAACATCCAGAGGAAGCTTGGGAATTTGTTAAATTTATTTCTGGACCAGAAGGACAAAAGATATCTGCACTTGAAGGTGGTCGCGCACCAACGATCGAAGCACTTTATGACGATGAAGAGGTGCAAGCAGTAAGTTCGTTATTTGCTAATCCTGAATTTAGAGAAGTATTACAGACAGCGGTTCCGCGTCCAGTAACTCCAATCTATCCGGAAATATCTGATATTATGCAAATTGAAATCTCAAAAGTGTTAACAGGAGATCAATCAGCACAAGATGCCGCTACGAATATGCAAACAAAAATGGAAGCTGCCATGAATGAATAAAATGAAAGTTAATAAGGCAAGGTGGGAATTCTCTCATCTTGCCTTTCTAGATAGTAAGTAAAGGAGGTACAACATGAAGAAAAATAAACGTGGCTTCCAGCTTAATGAGAAACAATTAGGGTACGCAATGGTTTTGCCGTCATTAATTCTCGTTTGTATCGTTGTTCTTTGGCCAGTTGCACAATCATTTTATAACAGTTTATTTGATTATCGATTAAATGATCCAAATCGATCCGAATTAATGCTTAGTGCCAATATAGACTTAGAAAGATATGTAGATAACCAATTTTACTTAGATAACCAATTAGAAGATTTGACAATGCAGGTAGATAGTGATGCAGGAGCAAAGATTGAAGAAATGAAAGAAGGTATTAACCATCATCATGAGCAGCTGTTATCAGATGAAGAGACAAAACAAAAAGTAGAAAAAGTCGATGAGTTATTGATGAATTATCAGCCTGTGACAGATTCTGAATTAAAATATCAGAAGATAGACAGTGATTTTGCAGATCGTTATCGAGAGGAATTGTTACAGTATCAAGCATCACTGATGGAGATCGCAGAATCAACAGCAGATGAAACCTTAAGTCAAAGTATTGAACAAACTGCAGATTTAACAGGTGCTACTGGCGAGACAATTTTACAGTCCAACTTTATTGGATTGAAAAATTATGGGAAGTATCTCCAGGATAATAGAATGTGGGGAGCTTTATGGAATACAACATTTTTCACCGTAATTACAGTAGCTTTAGAGCTAGTGATTGGCGTCTGTATTGCCTTATTAATTAATCGTGCATTTAAAGGGCGGGGTATCATACGGGCTTCCGTATTGATCCCATGGGCGATTCCAACAGCAGTAGCAGCAATGATGTGGGGCTTCCTCTTTGATGGACAATCTGGAATTGTTGCCCATTATTTAGAAGCATTACATATCATTCCAGACGCCTCGTGGCTATTATCCACATCAGATGGTGGGATGTTCTCGATTATTCTCGCAGATGTATGGAAAACAACACCATATATGGCTTTGCTTATCTTAGCGGGATTACAAACGATACCCGAATCGTTGTATGAAGCGTCGGATGTAGACGGAGCAAATAAATTTCAACAATTTTGGAAGATTACATTACCATTATTAAAATCTTCTATTCTTGTAGCTTTATTATTTAGAACGTTAGATGCTTTTCGAGTGTTTGATTTAATCTACGTATTAACTGGCGGTGGGCCGGCAAATGCTACTGAATCTATATCGGTTTACGCGTATAAAACCTTGTTTGCACAGCAAAATTTCGGAGAGGGATCTGTCTTATCTGTCATCGTTTTCCTATTTGTAGCGATTATTAGTTTCATTTATGTCAAATTAATTGGATCCGACTTGTTTGCAGGTAGAACGAAGTGAGGAGGAGAATAGCATGAAAAAAAGAGGCACCGTCGGTTTTTATATATTCTTAGTAATTTTTGTGTTTTTAGTGATGTTTCCATTTATTTGGGTTTTCTTAACCTCAATAAAACCAGTTAATGAAATTTTTTCCTCATTTAAATGGTTTACTAGTAATCCAACATTATCATCCTATGAAGCTGCATTAACAAATCGTCCATTACTAAGATACATGTTAAATAGTTTTGTGGTCTCCTTGCTAACGACGGTATTATCACTAACCTTCGCAGCATTTACGGCTTATGCCGTTACAAGACTACCAATCAAAGGAAAAGGATTAATCTTAGGCTTGGTTTTAGCTGCATCGATGTTTCCTCAGATTGCAATCATATCACCGATGTTTAACTTAGTAACAAATCTTGGTTTAAGAAACAGTTATCTAGGGTTAATTATTCCATATATCACCATTAGTTTACCGTTAGCGATATGGATTCTTTCTACTTTCTTTAAGAAAATCCCGTATGAATTGGAAGAGTCTGCGAAACTAGATGGAGCTAGTCCGTTTCAGACGTTTCGAAAAATCATCTTACCTCTTGCAACACCAGGTATATTTACTACGGGAATTCTCGTATTTATCGCTGCGTGGAATGAATATCTTTTTGCGTTAACGATTAATAGTGATGACCAGTGGCGAACAGTACCTGTTGGGATTTCTATGTACCAAAGTGAATTCTCCATTCCTTGGGGGGATATTTCTGCGGCCACGGTTATTGTAACAATACCCATTGTAGTACTTGTGCTGATATTCCAGCGTAGAATTGTTTCGGGATTAACGTCAGGGTCTGTAAAGGAATAAAAACAGAAGGAGATGGATGTAACATGACTAGAACCATTCAAGTAGGGATTATTGGTTGTGGTGGTATTGCTTTTGGAAAGCATTTACCAAGTTTATCAAAGCTGAACCATGTTAAAATAGTTGCTTTTTGTGATATTGATAGGGAAAAAGCAGAGCGTGCGGCAAAGGAGTATGGAGGAGAAGATGCTGTAATTTATGAAGACTACTCTCAGTTAATTGAGCAGTCCTCTGTGGAGGTAGTTCATGTATGTACCCCGAATAACTCACATGCGGAGATTAGTATTGCAGCATTACACGGAGGCAAGCATGTGATGTGTGAAAAACCGATGGCAAAAACAGCGGAAGAAGCCAAGGCAATGATAGATGCAGCTGAAAAATGTAATAAGAAGTTAACAATTGGCTATAACAACCGTTTCCGTACGGATAGTCAATATTTAAAAAAAGTATGCCAACGTGGAGATCTTGGTCATATTTATTTTGCAAAAGCACATGCCATTCGCAGACGTGCTGTACCAACGTGGGGTGTGTTTTTAGATGAAGAAAAACAAGGCGGTGGACCATTAATTGATATTGGTACACATGCACTCGACCTTACGCTTTGGATGATGGATAATTATGAACCAAAATCAGTTATGGGAACAACACATCACCTATTGGGTAAGAAGAAAGACGCAGCAAATCCGTGGGGAACATGGAATCCAAATGAATTTACAGTAGAAGATGCGGCATTTGGTTTTATTACAATGAAAAATGGTGCCACGATTATCTTAGAATCGAGTTGGGCACTAAATTCGTTGGACGTCGATGAGGCAAAATGTTCGCTAAGTGGTACTGAAGGTGGAGCTGATATGAAGGATGGACTGCGCCTCCACGGTGAGGACTTAGGTGAACTATACACGAAACAAGTAGACCTTGGACCAGGCGGTGTCGCTTTTTATGATGGTAATACAGAAAGTGATGCAGAATTAGAAGCAAGGCTGTGGATTGAATCGATTATTAATGAAAAAGAGGCAACAGTGCAGCCGAAAGAGGCACTAGTTGTTACCCAAATTCTAGAAGCAATCTATCAATCTGCGAAAACGGGGAAAGCAGTATATTTTGATTAGAGGAGTTGAAGGAATATTATACGAGTCGCGTTATTAAGTCGATGGCATGTGCATGCGAATGACTATGCAAAAGAAGCTATGGAAAATCATGACATTCAAATAAAAAGAGTATGGGATGATAATGTAGAAAGAGGTAAACAATGGGCAAAAGAGTTAGGTGTTCCATTTGAAGAGAATATTGATACTGTATTGAAAGACATTGATATTGATGCGATTATCGTCACTACCTCTACTAACTTACACACAGAAATAATATTGAAAGCATGTCAGTATAAAAAACATATATTTACAGAGAAAGTACTCGCATTATCTGTAGAAGAAAATGAAGAAATATGGAAGGCGAAGATGGAATCCGAAGATGGAATCCAATGTTCAGTTGATGGTTTCGTTACCGAGACTAACGGAAAAAGAGTTTCTATGTGCGGAAGACGTATTAAAAAAAGGTTGGCTTGGTAGCGTAACGATGATTCGATGTCGATTAGCACATGGTGGCGCCGTAATTCCTGATGGTGTAGAAAAAGGATGGTTGCCTGATCGTTTTTTTGATAAACAATTGGCTGGAGGAGGTTCTTTAGTAGATTTAGGTGCGCACCCAATTTATCTAACCAACCGTCTTATGGGAAATCCTATATCGGTATATGCCCATTTGCAATCCATAAGTGATCAATATGAAGTGGATGACTCTGCAGTTGTGACAGTAGAATACGAGTCAGGAGCGATTGGAATAATCGAGACTAGTTTTTTATCTCATGGGAGTCCCTTTCAGTTAGAATTATATGGTACAGAAGGAACACTCTTAGCAGAAGATGGAAAAGTAAAAATCAAGTGTAAGCAATACGAGGACGATGGATGGTTGGAACTAGAAGCACCAAAACAAGTAGCATCGCCAATGAAACAATGGGCTGATGCTATCCAAACCAATAGTACGCCAACCATTACCAAGGACGATTTTTTACAATTAACCGTAATCAACCAGGCTGCTTCTCTATCACATAAACAAAAGAAACGAGTAGAAATTCGTTGATAGTATTAAAGAAAAATGAGTACTTTTAAGAGAGGTGCTCATTTTTTGTTTAAGTATGTTAATAAAATAGTATAAATTTCTTATTTTTTGTTGTGTCAAAGTAAAAATATGGTAATATATACTTATAAAATAGAAATATATGGAAGTGAGGTGAGAGTAGGATGTTATTGTCAGGTGTATTGAAAATTGTTGGTTCTGGTTTCGAATTTATTTTAGGGATCCCTGCTTTAGGTGGATCTATAATATTAGCTCTTTATTGGACACCGCTATTATTTATGTTAGTTTATCATATTATTACATTAGTTTTTTCAAAGAACGCTAATAAACCGATATGGGGACCAGTTGTTGGTATCATCGCTAGCACAGTAGGTTTTATTCCTGGTCTAGGAATGATGCTACATTGGGCTGCTTTTATTTGTCTATTAATTGATGGAGTTTTAACAATTACAAAGTCAAAAGAAAAGGTAGCACAAGATGTTGCATAAATGGCCACTATTTTCCGAAATACTTTAAAGTAGTTCGGATTTTTTTATAATGCAAATCTTATTCTTTCTCTATTACCGAGTCCAGCACTCTTTTGAATTCCTCGGTTTTTTGGGTTCCAATAACTACTGTTCCGTATTTTAGTTTCAACTCTATTCCCTTCTTGCCTTTTACGTTATAAGCGGTTTCTCCAGCTGTATTAAATCGAATTCCCCATCCTCCAAATCGCTTGATAGGACTGTAGGTAATACTTTCGTAATGCTGTATATCTTTGAAAAGGAACGTTCTATATTGGAGATGAAAAGGAAAGAAACGAATATAAATACCATCGTTACGTACTTCGGTTTCAAGCTTCAAAAATAAGAGAATAAATACAGGGAAGATAATACCGAAGAGCCCCCAAAAAGCGATTACAACTGCGTCCGGTGCGGGGTTACTTCCTACGGTTTTACCGAATATAATTTGTTGTATAAAGTCATACCACATTAATGAAGCACTAAGTAAAATGGATATCCAAACCCAAATTTGCCGAAAATGCTGTATTTCATGAAATGAATTCTGGTTAACTCGCATGTACAACACCTCCTTTTTATTTAATATAGTAGTGTTATCTATAGTTTACTAAAAAAATGTTAAAAGTATCTTAATATAAATTTAATATATCGAATTCACTAAATATTCTATCCGTATTTATATGGAAATGATATATTAAAGACGATAATTATGTTTTGGATGTGAAAACATGCTACAAATCAATCGATTAACATTTCGCCCTTATCATGATAACGACTTTCCTTTTCTGCAATCTCTATTACAGGATCCAGAAGTAGTACGCTTTATTGGAGATGGGAACGTAAGAGACGATAAAGCTTGCAACGATTTTCTCCAATGGATTTATGATACATATAAAAATGGGAATGGTCTTGGCTTACAAGTTCTTGTAAATAAACAAAATGAACGGGTCGGACATGCCGGGCTTGTCCCACAAACTGTAGAAGGAAAAAACGAGATTGAGATAGGATATTGGATTGCTAAGAAGCATTGGGGAAAAGGGTATGCGACAGAAGCAGCACTAGCATTGTTCGCATTTGCACGGAAAAATATAGAGGTTGATCGTGTTATTTCTTTAATACAACGTGAGAATACTGCATCACGTAACGTAGCGGAGAAACTAATGATGAAAATAGAAAAAGAAATTATCCTAAAAGATAAACATGTATGTGTGTATTCTGTTCAACTATAACTCGTTTTATTAATATAAGCTTAGACGATAAAGGGACGGTGCGATGAAGATGAATATCAATTATCATTTCTGGAATTTCGTAGTTATCGTGGATTCACATAATAATATCCTCTTGCTCGAAAGAAATAAGGGAGATCTTGATGGGTATGTTCCACCGGGAGGGAAAGTGGAGTTTCCGGAGACATTTGAAGAATCTGCAAAACGTGAAGTTTATGAAGAGACGGGCTTAATACTAGACCAATTGGAGCTAGTAAGTATATCTGGTTATATAAATGAACAAAAACGTGAGCAGTTTGTGTATTTGGATTATTTTTCGAATGATTTTTCAGGCGAGGTAATAAAAGCTGGGACGGAAGGGAGATGTCTGTGGCATCCTGTTGATCGCTTGGATGAGTTATTGATTCATCCTGATATAAAAGTTCGTATTCAACATATACTAGCAAAGGATTCTTTTGAATATCAGATTTATTGGAATGAAAGAAAAAATAAACCTTCTGAACGTAGGCTAACCGTCAACCATCGCCAATAAGGGTAAAGGAATGAAATCATAAGAGGATTCATTCCTTTTTTTGTGAGGAAGAGAATGCGCGATTTCGATCTGTTGTTAATGTAATCTTGGTAAAATGAATGAATAATTATGACTTTCTTCGTTTTGGGTAATGCTGAATCATAATGAACAATAAGCCTAAACTAAATATAAATGTGTAAAAGAGAAAGGAATCATTGACCTGCCAAATTGTGGAAATCATGGTGAATAATAAAAACGGAATCGTAACAGTACATGCACTCATTTTCCAAAGCAACCCATAGGTTAATTTACGATTCATAAGATGAGTGATTCCTTTTCCTACATAAGCAATTATTGAAATAGCAATAAAGACAAAAACGGTCATAATTAAATAATAGAACATAAAGAAATAGATAAACTGAAATATGATATGCATTTCTGCACCAACACCAGTAGGCTGATTTAATCGATTTATCCATTCCGGTATCGATACAATCGCTAACATGATAATTAAATACAATATAATCATGTCCATTCCAATTCGATTTAATTGAAACATGGCTTGTTTTTGCGGTAATTTTATACTGTGTTTTAATATTTCAAGGAAAATCATCTGAGCCATCCTTATAATCAAAGTCTGTTTTATTTCATTATAATAGATGAACGATCAAAAAAGGGAATAAAAAGTAGAAATTGTTAGCAGGTTTGTGACAAAAAATGTCAATAATTGTAGAGCATATGAAAAGATGCAAGTATTTCCCGGGAAATACGTTGGTAACAAGATTCGACAAGCCTTCAAGAGAAAATCATGTTATCATTATATAATATGCCATTAGACATAACACTATAGTTAGAACGAGGTGCATGAAATGAATCAATCCAAACAAATAAAAGATGGAGCATTGATGCTATTTATATTTACAATCATCTTAGCTTCTTTCTTATTTTTACCTATTATAGCAATATTTGTATTACCAATACCTTTTGTTCTATTTACAAGAAAGTATGGAATGAAGTCAGGATTTGTGATGTTGGCAATCGCTTTATTGATATCCTTGCTTATCATGACAATTATTGCAATACCATTAGTCGTGATGATGGGTCTTGGTGGAATAATGATAGGAAGTGCAATGTATAAAGGAGTTACTCCATATGATACACTAGCTCGAGGAATATTTGGTTTTATCATGGGGATTTTGTTTACCTTTGGATTCACACAAGTATTCTTGGATGTAAATTTAGTAAATCAATTCCAAACAGTTGTAGAAGATTCTGTTGAAACAAGTACTGCATTTATTGAAGAGATGGGACTTGCAGAACAATCAGAGCAAATTCTGGAAGTTGCAGAGACACAAATACAAATGATGACAGAGTTACTCCCATCTTTCTTAGTAGCTGCTGCAGCAATTCTTGCATTGGTTGTTCAATGGTTAAGCTATAAAATTATTAATCGAACAGATAAGCAGAAGCTTCGTTTTCCGCCAATACGTGATATTAGATTTCCAAGCTCGATTATTTGGATCTACTTTTTAGCGTTTATTGTATCTCTATTTAATCAGGAACCGGGTACGACATTGTATGTCGGTTTACAGAACCTATTTTTTATTGTTGGAATGTTATTAGCAATACAAGGGGTTTCTTTTATCTTCTACTATGCACATGCAAAAAAGATGTCAAAAGCAATTCCGGTTATAATTGTGATTCTTACATTGGTATTCCCACAATTTCTTCTTTATTTCATAAGAATCTTAGGTATAATTGATGTAGGATTTAACTTAAGAGATCGCTTAGAGAAGAAGTAAACCAACAGAAACTTGTAGGTTTTGAAGGAGCTGAAAGCTATGCCAGATTTACACAATAAGCCAGCACTAAGCAAACATGTATGGGTAGTATATGCAATATCCATTATTTTGCTTGTGGCACTCTGGTATTTCCAATGGATTATCGGTCTTGTTATGACCATCGTTTTGGCTGCTTCTTTTTATTACAGTATTCGAACCGAACAAATTCTTCTGGATGAAGCAGAAGAGTATATATCAACGATTTCTCATCGAGTAAAAAAAGTGGGTGAGGAAGCGTTATTGGAAATGCCGTTTGGTATTGTACTATTTAATGATGACTTTCAAGTTGAATGGTCCAATCCATATATGAATCAATTCAGTGAAGACAGAGAAACGCTTGTAGGTAGATCCTTGCATCTGTTATCTGAAGACCTCATACCGATGATCAAGGAGAATAAAGATGAAGTATGGGTCGAGCTTGCAGGATATACGTTTTTAACGGTCATAAAAAAAGAGGAAAAGCTTCTTTATTTTATGGATCGCACGGATCAAGAAGCATTAAAACAACGATATCATAACGAACAGACAGTGCTTGCAATTATATTCTTGGATAATTATGAAGAAATCACACAAAACATGGATGATACCGCAAAGAGTCAATTAAACTCTCAAGTAACAACCATTTTAAATAACTGGTCGAGCCACTATGGCTTATATTTAAAGAGAACTTCTCAAGAACGTTTTCTAGCGGTAGGAACGAAAAAAATACTACAACAGTTAGAAAAGGTTAAGTTTGATATTTTGGATGAAGTCCGGGAAATGGAAGGTGTCGAAAACAATCCTGTTACATTAAGTGTTGGGATTGGTGTCGGAAATATGACACTTCCTGAACTTGGAGAAGTTGCTCAATCTAGTTTAGATTTAGCATTAGGCCGAGGCGGCGACCAAGTAGCTATTAAAGATGAACAAGGGAAAGTGCGTTTTTATGGTGGTAAAACCAATCCGATGGAAAAACGAACCCGAGTTCGAGCAAGAGTTATTTCCCATGCATTGAAAGAACTTGTTAAAGCCAGTGATAATGTAATGATCATGGGACATAAATCCCCCGATATGGACTCGATCGGAGCGGCAATAGGCGTCATGAATATTGCCAAGACAAATGGAGTTCCTGGATATATTGTTTTTGATGAAAACGATATGGAAACAAGTGTAAATCGTATGATGGATACAATACGCTCTGATGAAAGTCTGTGGGATAACTTTATTGACTTGGAAGAAGCCGAGGAAAGAATGACACAACGCAGCTTACTCGTGATTGTTGATACACATAAACCAAGTATGGTCGGCTTCGAAAGCTTATTGAATAAAACCGATTATAAAATTGTAATTGATCATCATCGTAGAGCAGAAGAATTTATTGATAATCCGACGTTAGTATATATGGAGCCATATGCATCATCCACAGCTGAATTAGTAACCGAACTACTTGAATATCAGCCAAAAGGAACGAAATTGAAGATGTTAGAGGCAACAGCGTTACTGGCTGGTATTATCGTCGATACGAAGAGTTTCACGCTGCGTACAGGTTCTAGAACCTTTGATGCGGCATCCTATTTGCGAGCACAGGGCGCGGATACAGTCTTAGTGCAACGTTTCTTAAAAGAAGACTTAGAATTATATATTGAGAGAAGCCAAATTATCGAGCGTTCTGAAATAATTCATGGACATATTGCGATTGCAAAGGCTCCAGAAGGAAATTCCTATAGTCCAGTATTAATCGCACAAACGGCAGATACATTACTGACTATGACTGGGATAAGCGCATCATTTGTTATTTCCGAGCGGTTTGATGGTAAAATAGGAATAAGTGCAAGGTCACTTGGTGATGTCAATGTACAGGTAATTATGGAGAAAATGAACGGTGGCGGTCATTTAACGAATGCTGCTACGCAAATAAATGATACGACTATTGAAGAAGCAGCAGCAGATTTAATAGAGATTATTGATGAATATGAAGAGGGGAGAGCATCAGAATGAAAGTAATCTTCTTAAAAGATGTTAAAGGAAAAGCAAAAAAAGGCGATGTAAAAAACGTACCAGATGGTTATGCGCGTAACTACTTGTTAAAAAATAACTTAGCAGAAGAAGCAACTTCTGGAAACATGAAAGCTTTAGAAGCAAAAAAACAAAAAGCAGATCAACTAGAGCAGAAGGAAAAAGAAGATGCGATTAACTTAAAAGATAAACTTGCTGAAATTGCAGTAGAATTAGAAGCAAAATCAGGTGATAATGGACGATTGTTTGGTTCGATCACAAGTAAGCAAATTTCAGAAGCACTGCAAAAACAATTTGGTCATAAAATTGACAAACGTAAAATTGAACTTGATGAACCAATTCGTGCATTAGGATATACCACTGTACCAGTGAAACTTCATCCAGAAGTTTCAGGGTCCATCAAAGTACATGTAGCAGAGAAATAAATAAGATGAAATGATAAGAGAAATCGGCATGCTAGACGCCGATTTCTTCGTTATCTTAATAAATATAATTTTGGTGAAGTGTGCGTAAACGATCGAAATATTTCATGCGGACACTACTTGCCATATCGTTTTTTAGCGATGGTTTTAATTGTTATTAGGAGGAGAATGCGATGAGTGCATCGTGGAATGATCGTACGCCGCCACATAATATCGAAGCAGAGCAATCGGTACTAGGTGCGGTTTTTTTAGAGCCGCAAGCCTACGTAACCGCATCAGAGACGTTGATTGCCGAAGACTTTTACCGGGCCAGTCACCAGCGAATATTTGCAGCAATGATGAGTTTATCCGATAAAGGTGAACCTATTGATGTTATAACAGTGACAACATTTTTAAATGATCGGAAGCAATTGGAAGAAGCTGGTGGTGTTACTTATTTAACCCAGCTAGCAGAAAGTGTTCCAACAGCTGCAAATATAGAGTACTATAGTAAGATTGTAGAAGAGAAGTCTACTTTACGCAGTTTAATTCGTAAAGCAACAGACATTGTGACCTCTTCGTTTGAAAAAGAGGACGAAGTAGAAGATGTATTAAATGACGCAGAGAAAAGTATTTTGGAAGTGTCTGGGAGAAAAAACTCTGGTGCTTTTAAAAATATCAAAGATGTCTTAATCGATGTGTATGATAATATAGAACAATTGCATCAACAAAACGGAGATGTAACCGGAGTACCGACAGGATTTCAGGACTTAGATCGTATTACATCTGGTTTCCAGCGAAATGATTTAATTATTATTGCTGCTCGTCCTTCGGTTGGTAAGACGGCATTCGCCCTGAACGTAGCCCAAAACGTTGCAGTAAAAACGGATCAGAATGTGGCCATCTTCAGTCTTGAGATGGGAGCTGACCAATTAGTGCAACGTATGCTTTGTGCAGAAGGGAATATTGATGCACAACGTCTTCGAAATGGACAACTCCAAGCAGATGATTGGGGCAAGCTAACCATGGCCATGGGCTCCCTATCCAATGCGGGAATTTATATAGATGATACACCAGGCGTACGGGTGAATGAGATTCGTTCTAAATGTCGTCGTCTTAAGCAGGAGCATGGACTTGGTATGATCTTAATCGATTATTTGCAATTGATTCAAGGAAGTGGAAGTTCGAAAGAGAATCGACAGCAAGAGGTATCTGAGATTTCACGTGCATTAAAAGCATTAGCAAGAGAATTAGAAGTCCCTCTTATCGCTCTTTCTCAGTTATCTCGTGGTGTAGAATCACGACAAGATAAACGACCGATGATGTCTGATATTCGTGAGTCTGGAAGTATTGAGCAGGATGCAGATATTGTAGGCTTCCTTTATCGTGATGATTATTATGATCAGGAGACAGAAAAACAAAATATTATAGAAATTATAATTGCAAAACAACGTAATGGCCCAACAGGAACGGTAGAACTAGCCTTTGTAAAAGAATATAATAAATTCGTTGATTTGGACCATCGATACCAGGAAGGAGATATCCCTCCAGCGATGTAATTATCCGTGTAAGTTGAGGCTCGGAACCTGGTCAAAAGCCGAATGAAAGTTAGAATAAGCGCAGTATATTTCTGAAGTGGTTTTTCAAAGCTAATCATTCTGATTTATCTTTTGCATGAATACTTTTGTCCAGCTTCTTTTTTTATAATCAACTGAAGGTTCCTTAATAATAAATTGGAAATAGTACGTGATCATATTTACGCTAGAAAAACACACCCTAATCACGCGAAGGATTTGGGTGTGTTTTTACTATAATTATTTTCCAATTGCATTTTTATTAACTTCTACATTTCCCTCAATGGCACGGGAGTAAGGGCAAGCTTTATGGGCTTTATCCATTAAATCTTCCGCTTCCTCTTGTGTTACACCTTCTATTTCTGCGATTAAGTTCACGCTCAGACCAAAGCCGCCAGTTTGCTTTTCAATGCTTACCTCTGCGGTTACCTCAGAAGTAATTTTTTTCTTTGCTTGCCCAGCAACCATTTGCAGTGCACTGTCAAAACAGGCAGCGTAGCCTGCGGAGAAGAGTTGCTCTGGGTTAGTAGTACCTTCTTTTTCGTTTCCACCCAACCCTTTTGGTAAAGATAACGCTAAATCTAATGTACCGTCAGATGACTTCACTGTTCCTTGGCGACCGCCAGAAGCAGTAGAAGACGCCGTGTATAATGCTGATCCCATAATCAAACACTCCTCTTTGTTATTTAAGTTTTGAACAATTAAATTGTACACAATTTAATTGGGTTTCGTCAACTACTATAATTTTATTGAACTTGTTATAATAAGTGTAGGAGTGATTAATAATGGCAAATGATATATTAAAACTAGATAATCAAATATGCTTTCCGTTATATGCAGCGACTCGAGAAATGACAAAGCGATACCGTCCATTGTTAGAAGAGTTAAACGTTACTTATCCGCAATATATCGTCTTACTTGTTCTATGGGAAACAGATCGAATCTCTGTAAAAGCATTAGGTGAAAGACTTTTGTTGGACTCAGGTACATTGACACCAATGCTGAAACGGATGGAAGAACATGGCTTTATACAGCGTATGCGGTCAAAAGAAGATGAACGTATTGTTGAGGTCGTCTTAACAGAGCAAGGAAAACAAGCAGAAAAACAAGCGGAAAAAATTCCAATTAAGTTTATTGAACAGACGAATTTAAATGAAGCAGAGGCAGTGCAACTCAAAAAAATATTATTTAAAATGCTAGGTAATGAGCCACGAGCGTAATAAGAGGTAGAAATAATATATCAATTTGCAGTGCATGATATTCGAAAAAATCGAACGAAGCCTAGATATCCGATAAGTGGTATCTAGGCTTTTTTATAAAAAGATTTAAAAATCTCAAATGATTAGTCAGAAATCATAATAATAGGGTATAAGAAACTATAAAGGTCATATATCTTAATAAAACTACGATTGATAGAGGGGTTGTTGAAATGATAAACAGATGGAAAGAAATATTGAAGCGTATTAAATTTATAATAAGTAACCCATTTATTTTTGCTGAGAATCGAAGTGTCGACAAACTTGAATCTTTAGCAAAAGAAGGGTGGCAAGTTAAGAAAATAATGTTGGGCGGCCTTGTATACATATTAGAAGAAGTAGAGCCTACAACAATAAGATATCATTTCGATTCTCACCCAAATCCGACGAATGACTATTATCATGCATTCGAAATAGCGGGGTGGAAATTAGCGGATACTACTAATAGTTTACACTTGTTTTATGCTCCTGCTGGTGTAGCTAGGCTAGAGAGAAATCCAGAAAAATTACAAAGTCGTTTTCATAAAGAGAGCTCCTATTTGGGCAAATATAGTATTGGTATTTTTATTGCATTATTTTTTGTTTTTCTCGGTTCGGTATATATTGAATGGAATATAGTGAGGAATATGTTAATTGGTGTACTTAGTATTTTATTTATCGGGTTTGCGGTGACTTTTACACCATATGCAATTTATAAATGGCGCATGCAAAAATTACGGAATACCGATACAAATTAATAGAAAGTAACAAAATTACAGTTATATTACAAAAATATGTTTCATATTTCAAATGAAGGGAAGTATACAAGAGTATTCGGGCGATATAATATGAATGTCTTTATTAAGTTAGATACAGATATAATTTTAATACATTAGTACAAGAGAAGCGCTTTTTTTGTATTTGTTTGAGAATTAGAATTTGTATTATAATAGCGAAAGTGCGTTCATAATGGACGGTATCATCCATATTGAAACAAAAAATAAATGAGTCCAAAAGATTCATTTATTTTTATTTATCACACATATGATCGTTTAGTAATATGTAAATTTACCCAAAAATAAATAAGAAATAGAGGTGAAACCATGCCAGTAGTTGAAACAAAAGATTTATCTAAAATCTTTGGAAAAAATATAAAGCAGTCTATAAAAATGCTTGATCAAGGACTAACAAAAGAAGAAATCCTTAAAAAAACTGGCAATACGGTTGGGGTGAACCGTGCTAGCTTCTCTGTAGAAGAAGGAGAAATATTTGTTATTATGGGGCTTTCAGGTAGTGGTAAGTCTACATTAGTTCGCTTATTAAATCGTTTAATAGAGCCAAGTGAGGGTTCTATCCTTATCGAAGGACAAGACTTAGCGAAAATGGATAAGAAAGAACTTCGTCAAGTTCGTCGAGAAAAATTAGGAATGGTTTTCCAGCAATTTGCATTGTTCCCTCATCGAACAATTTTGCAAAATGCAGAATTTGGATTAGAAGTTCAAAAAATAGATAAACATGAACGCCATAAACGTGCGGAAGAAGCATTGAAATTAGTAGGATTGGGTGATTATATTCATCAAAAACCAGGTCAATTATCTGGTGGTATGCAACAACGTGTTGGGTTGGCGCGTGCACTTGCTAATGATCCGAAAGTACTTCTTATGGACGAGGCATTTTCTGCCCTAGATCCATTAATTCGTAAAGAAATGCAGGATGAATTAATTGATTTACAATCTTCCATGAAGAAGACCATTATCTTCATTACACATGATTTGGATGAAGCACTACGCTTAGGAGATCGAATTGCATTAATGAAAGATGGTGCAATTGTTCAGATTGGTTCTCCAGAAGAAATCTTAATGAATCCAGCGAATGACTATGTTGAAAAATTCGTAGAAGATGTAGATCGCTCTAAAATCCTAACTGCACATCATATTATGAAGCGTCCAGAAACAATAAATATAGATAAACATGGTCCGCGTGCCGCTCTTGAAAGAATGCGAAAAGAAGGTATTTCGAGCATTCTTGTCGTAGATGGAAAACGCCGTCTAAAAGGGTATGTAACTGCGGATGATGCATCAGCAGCAAGAAAACAAGAAAGCAATAGTATCGAAGACATTTTGAAAACGGATATCCTAAAAGTAAGTCCGGATACTGCTATGCAGGAAATCTTCTCAATGATTTATGATTCACCTGTTCCGTTAGCAGTGGTAGATAAAGATGATCGTTTAGAAGGTATTATCGTTCGTGGAGCTGTGCTTGCCGCTCTTGCTGGAGATGGAGAGGTGAATACAGATGAGTAATGAAAGCATGCTTGATATTGTACCAGAAATACCATTATCACAATGGACAGAAACAACAACAGAATGGATTCAAGAGAAATTTGCATTTATTTTCGAACCATTGAAGACATATTTTGGCGATTTTATGGATTATGTATCAGAGGAATTACTTGTAGGAATTCCACCCGTACTATTTATCCTCATTGTTGCCGTAATTGCATTTTTTGTATCGGGTAAGAAATTTGGATTAGCGGCCTTTTCGATTGTTGGTCTTTGGTTTGTATATAACCAAGGTTTATGGGATGCGCTAATGTCTACCGTTACCCTTGTATTATTAGCAAGTTTATTATCCGTTATCGTTGGTGTTCCGATTGGAATACTGATGTCAAAGAGTAAGATAGCGAATACCATATTCACACCAATTCTAGACTTTATGCAGACGATGCCAGCATTCGTATACTTAATTCCTGCTGTAGCATTCTTCGGAATTGGTATGGTTCCAGGTGTGTTTGCATCACTAATCTTTGCAACACCACCAACCGTTCGTTTTACGAATTTAGGTATTCGTCAAGTATCGAAGGATCTTGTAGAAGCATCAGATTCATTTGGTAGTACAGGAACTCAAAAACTATTTAAGGTTGAATTACCAATGGCGAGATCGACGATTATGGCTGGGATTAACCAGACTGTAATGTTAGCACTATCCATGGTTGTAATTGCATCGATGATTGGTGCACCTGGATTAGGAAGTCAGGTACTTTCTTCTCTACAACGTGCTTCTGTAGGACCTGGTTTCGTAGCAGGTATTGGAATTGTTATCTTAGCGATTATTATTGATCGTATTACGCAAAATATGAACAAAGAAAAAGAATAACCTTGTGGGTCACCTCTTTTCATGTATTTCATGACGAGAGTCTATATAACTAATCTATACTAAAAGGAGAGATTTTTATGGCTACATGGAGCTTAAAACGTGCAGGTCTAATTTCAGGACTAGCATTATCATTATTTGCAGCAGGTTGTGGAAGTGACGATGGTGAAAATAGTGGTGAAGGAGATTCTGCTGAAGAAAATAAAGAAATTGAATTAGCATACGTGGAGTGGGATACGGAAGTAGCATCTACACACGTAATTGGTAAAGTACTAGAAGACTTAGGTTATGAAGTGGAATTAACACCACTAGATAATGCAATTATGTGGGAAGCTGTTGCTAATGGTGAAGCTGACGGAATGGTTGCAGCATGGTTACCAAATACTCATGCTGAGCAGTATGAATCGTATGGCGATCAAGTAGAAAGTCTAGGTGTAAACTTAGAGGGAGCGAAAATTGGTCTAGTTGTTCCTGAATATATGGATGTTAATTCTATTGAAGATCTTTCTGACGAAGCTGGACAAACAATTACTGGTATTGAGCCAGGTGCAGGTGTTGTTGCCGCATCGGAAGACGCTGTAGAAACATATGATAACCTAGATGGTTGGTCTGTTCAGACTTCTTCTAGTGGTGCGATGGCTACTGCTTTAGGTAGTGCAATTGACAATGAAGAAGAAATTATTGTAACTGGTTGGTCTCCACACTGGAAATTCCAAGCGTATGACTTAAAATATCTTGAAGATCCAGAAGGCGTATTTGGTGACGCTGAAACCATTGAAACTATGGTTCGTGAAGGTCTAGAAGAAGATATGCCAGAAGCATACACAGTACTTGATAACTTCCAATGGGATACTGCAGCGATGGAAGAAGTAATGCTTAATATCAGTGAAGGTGCTGATCCAGAACAAGCAGCTGCTGATTGGGTAGAAGCGAATCAAGATAAAGTAGATGAATGGACAAAAGATGTAGAGTAAGATAAGACTGTCGTAAAGGGTTTCTATTATCAATATGGTAATAGAGGCCCTTTTTTTATGTTACATATACGGTGATCTTCCGTACATTAACTATATAAAACAAGAAAATGTTCGTATTTTGCATTGACGATTTCGTATGGTATTGATAAAATGACTATTGGTTAGAATAAAAGACAAATAATTTATCATGGTGAAGTAAATTTTGTAAAGTCCACTTTTACACATATATTTTTCAGAACCAAGAGTGGACGAATAATACGAATATAAGTCGCTATGAGAATTAAGTATATAATTAATTCATTATGGAGGTGCACTATGTCCTCAGTAGTTGTTGTAGGTACCCAATGGGGAGATGAAGGGAAAGGGAAGATTACAGATTTTCTTTCTCAAAATGCAGAAGTAGTCGCAAGATATCAAGGTGGTAATAATGCTGGACATACAATCAAATTTGATGATGTGACATATAAATTACATTTGATTCCATCTGGTATTTTCTTTGAGGATAAGATTTGCGTATTAGGTAATGGAATGGTAATTGATCCAAAAGCTTTTGTTGAAGAAGTTGCGTATCTTCATGAACGTAATGTATCGACGGATAATCTACGTATAAGTAATCGTGCTCATGTTATCCTTCCATATCATTTGAAACTGGATATTCTTCAAGAAGAAGACAAAGGTGCAAATAAAATTGGAACAACGAAAAAAGGAATTGGCCCTGCATATATGGATAAAGCGGCACGTGTCGGTATTCGTGTAGCGGATTTGATGGATAAAGATGCTTTCCGTGAAAAACTAGTACAAAATTTAAAAGAAAAGAATCGTCTATTTGAAAAGGTTTATGAAGCAGATCCTATTCAAGTAGAAGAAATTTTAGATGAATATTATGCGTATGGCCAGAAGATGGCACCTTACGTAACGGATACTTCGGTAGTATTAAATGATGCGATTGATGAAGGTAAGCGTGTGTTATTTGAAGGTGCACAAGGCGTTATGCTAGATATTGACCAAGGAACATATCCGTTTGTTACTTCCTCCAACCCAATTGCTGGTGGAGTAACGATTGGATCTGGAGTAGGACCTACAAAAATTAATCACGTCGTTGGTGTATCCAAAGCATATACAACTCGTGTAGGAGATGGACCATTCCCGACTGAGCTTCATGATGAGATCGGTAATCAAATTCGTGAAGTTGGACGTGAATATGGTACTACGACTGGACGCGCTCGTCGTGTTGGTTGGTTTGATAGTGTTGTTGTTCGTCATGCTCGTCGAGTAAGTGGTATAACGGACTTATCTTTAAACTCTATTGACGTATTAACAGGTATTGAAACACTGAAAATCTGTGTTGCCTATCGTTATAAAGGGGAAATCATGAAAGAGTTCCCAGCAAGCTTAAAAGTCCTTGCAGAATGTGAACCGGTATATGAAGAAATGCCAGGTTGGCAAGAAGATATTACAGGAGCGAAGAGCTTAGACGATCTTCCGGAGAATGCACGTCACTATTTGGAAAGAGTATCTCAATTAACAGAGATTCCGTTATCTATTTTCTCTGTTGGACCAGATCGTTCTCAAACAAATGTTGTACGTAGCGTGTATCGTCCATAATAGAATAAACAAAACGATTTAACAAAGATCACTTAAGAAGCTGTAGCCAATCTAGTTGTATTGGTTATAGCTTCTTTTTGAGTATACTTCATTTACATTTGTTACACGTGAAACAATGATAATAAGTTAACTAGATGAAGCATTTTAATGAAAAAACGCATGATGATTGGCAAGAAAATAATGGGACATTTTGTAAAAGACAAATTATTATTCAGTGGACAAGACATTAATGTCATTTTGCGTTAAAATAGAAGAAAAGTTTGTGTAACTTTTGGATGAAAAGGATGTGGCTAAAATGAGTCAAAAAATACTAGTAGTAGATGATGAGCAGCCAATTGCAGATATATTACAATTTAACTTAGAAAAAGAAGGCTACCAAGTTGTCGTAGCGAATGATGGAGATACAGCAATAGAATTAGCAGAAAGTGAAAAACCGAACCTAATTCTGTTAGATATTATGCTTCCGGGAAAAGACGGGAATGAAGTATTAAGAGAAGTAAGAAAAACACAAAACATACCTGTAATCATGCTTACAGCAAAAGATGCAGAAATCGATAAAGTATTAGGACTGGAGCTTGGTGCGGATGATTACGTAACAAAGCCATTTAGTAATCGAGAGCTTATTGCACGTGTTAAGGCGAATTTACGTCGTGAACAAGTACCTGATGAAACAGTGAAAACAACCAAAGACATCGTTATTGGTGATCTTATCGTACACCCTGATGCGTATGTTGTATCGCGAAAAGGCGAAGAAATTGAGCTTACCCATCGTGAGTTCGAGCTTCTACATTATCTGGCGCGTCATATAGGACAAGTAATGACAAGAGAACATCTATTAGAAACCGTATGGGGATATGATTATTTCGGTGATGTGCGTACAGTTGATGTGACTGTCCGTCGTCTTCGTGAAAAAATTGAAGAAAACCCAAGTAATCCTTTATGGATTGTGACCCGAAGAGGTGTGGGCTATTATTTACGTAATCCTGAGCAGGAGTAGTTGTATATGAATAAAGTAGGATTCTTTCGATCGATACAGTTAAAATTTATAATTATTTATATTTTACTCTTGATTATAGCTGTGCAAGTGATAGGATCCTTCTTTACGGATCGCTTAAATGAAGAATTAACAAGAAATTTCAAGACTACGGTTGGCGAACGTGTAGAAATGCTCAGTCATAATCTAGAGCAAGCATTTGCCAGAGATCGATCCGAGGAAAGTGGAACTATCGAGTCATTAGAGGAAGAGATTCGACGGATTATTAACGATATAAATAGAGGAAATGCTTCGACGACCATCAATGTTGTGGATAATCAAAGTAGAGTACGAGGAACAAATGTATTGGATGACCAGAACCAAATTGGTCAAAAGCTTGCGCATCCAATGGTTCGTGATGCGCTTCTTTTTAACTCTACGGATGATAGTATATTCTATGAAAAAGATACCGACAGTAGAGTTTATGTGTATGTCAAGCCAATATTAGGTGAGGATAATATGGCTGTCGGGGCAATCTTTTATAAATCTTCCTTAGAAGAAGTGTATGGCCAAATTGAGGATATCAATAATATCTTCCTCCAAGGTTCTATTCTCGCTATTACGATTTCAGCTATTATTGGGATTTTGGTAGCACGTACAATCACAAAACCTATTATGGAGATGCGAGAACAAGCTTTAATAATGGCAAATGGAGATTTTACACAGAAAGTAAATGTATATGGTAGAGATGAAATCGGGCAACTAGCAGAGACGTTTAATGATCTCAATAGTAGGCTGAAGCATTCCTATGCCACCATTGAAGAAGAGCGACGAAAGCTCAGTTCGATACTAGCGAACATGTCGGATGGGGTCATTGCAACAGATAACGATGGCTCTGTTACATTAATGAACGATGCAGCTGCTAAGTTAATTGGTGAAAACCCAGAAGATTTAATAGGAGATTCTGTTATTGACGTCTTGCACTTAGAAGGAAAAGAAATTGACCTAAGTGAATTGCATAGTAATGGTTCCATGATTATTGATTTTAGTAATGAGGATACACCATTCCTTATTCGAGCCAATTTTTCAACAGTGGTTGATGAAGAAGAAGAAGTAACAGGATTTATTACCGTTATTAGTGATGTTACCGAACAACAGAAAATGGAACAAGAACGTCGTGACTTTGTTTCCAATGTATCACATGAGCTGAGAACACCATTAACTACGATGAAGAGTTATTTAGAGGCATTGTCGGATGGAGCTTGGGAAAACAAAGAAATTGCACCGCGATTTTTAGATGTGACTCAAAAAGAGACGAACCGTATGATTCGTATGGTTAATGATTTACTTCAATTGTCCAAGATGGATTCGGATGAACTTCCTATGCATAAACAACGAGAAGAGTTTACAAGTTATTTATACCAAGTATTAGATCGCTATGAAATGAATAAGCCAGAATCCATTCATATGGAAAAAAATATCCCGAATACCAAAGCATATGTTTGGATGGACCGGGACAAGATTACACAAGTATTGGATAATGTCATAACGAATGCCATTAAGTATTCCCCAGACGGCGGGAAGATTAGGGTTAAATTAGATATTAGACGTCATTATTTATTAGTAAGCATACAAGACCAAGGAATGGGGATTGCTTACGATAAATTAGATAAAATATTTGAAAGGTTTTATCGTGTAGATAAAGCTAGAAACCGAAAACTTGGAGGTACCGGTTTAGGACTAGCGATTACGAAAGAATTGGTTGAAGCACATCATGGTCAGATATGGGCTCAGAGTAGTGAAGGGAAAGGCACAACAATTCTATTCACATTACCACTGATGAGCTCGAAGCGGGGGGATGTCAGATGAAATTAGAGACTGCTAAATCATTACTTTTAGTCGTTTTAATTGGGACAAGTATGATTCTGACGTTCGGTATGTGGAATTATCAAGCTGACTATGACCCTTTGAGTGAACGATCTGTAGAAGGAGCTTTAAATGGAGTAGAAAAGTCTGTAGATGATATTGTTATGCCTTCTGAGATCATATTTAAACAAGAAGGAAATTATTATACGCATGCTACCCCTAATTTGAAGGAACAATTTTATAATAGTTTGCAGGAACTACGCATAACGGAAATGGAAAGATTGCCAGCAGAAGAAGAAAGAACACCATCTAATTATGAGATTGAGGTCATCTTTCCACAGGAAGTACCATTCTTATTATTTGATCGTATTCTGCAATTAGAAGACGAAGCAGCACCATTCCCTACTTTCTCGATTGATCGATTCTATATTACGTTTGAGCCTAATTCGAAGTCATTACAATTAGAATTCATTTCTATTGATGGACGAGAAAAAGTAGTGGCGGAAGTAACGAGTACGGCGAGGTATGAAGAAGTGTGGGATGAGATGAATAGGTTGCAATCGGAAGACTATCAAAGAATGACGTTAATTGAGGGTACCGAAAATGATTTTTATATTCCGAGAGAAGTACCTGCGATGCAGCCAATATCGATTTTCTTTACGCAGATGAACAAATCAGTACTTCAAGAAATGTTATTTGAAAATACTTCTGGAATAAGAGGATCGGCGACACCGGGAAATGGCTACTTATATGCCACAGATGTGCGGCAATTGACGATTGAACGTAATGTAATGGAGTATATTTATTTAGAACAGCCAGAAGCGATATCAGACTTGAATTTGATTGAGAATAGTATACAGAACATTAACGGGCATTCTGGTTTCACCGAGGATTTTCGATTAATGAATATCGATAATAATACGATTACGTATCAAATGTATTATGATGGACATCCCGTATTCCAAGGCTCATCATCAGATATCTCAACGATAAAACAAACGCATAGTAATCAACATTTATTAGAGTATAAACGGCCAGCTATTTATCTCGACACGACAGATATTATTCGAAAAACAAAAAAAGAAATGCGAAGCGGAGAAGAGATATTAGAGGAATTGGTGGATAATGAAATTGATATGGATAGCGTGAATGATTTAAAAGTGGGTTATAAGATTCAAGTGGAGACCGATGATAACGGGGACTACGTATCAATGGAACCAGAATGGTTTATGAAAATAAATAATAATTGGTCAGCTGTACCGTATTATCAGCCTGGTGCAGCTGCTAAAGGAGGGGATTGAGGATGCAATGGTCTCATATTAAAACACTTTTTATCCTCAGTTTCCTTGTCTTAAATATTTATTTGCTTTTCCAATTCGTTCAACGTCAAGATCAGAATGACCTTCCATCTTTGAGCAACGATAATCAGACGTTAGATGAACAATTGGAATCAGAAAATATTCAAATTGACGATGCTGTCCTTAATAGAGAAGTTCCTGATTTTCGCTATCTATCCGTGGCTCAACGCCTATTTGAATCAGCTGAAGTAGAAGATTTAAATGGTATAGATGGATTACAAGTGACTACAAGCATAGATAATACGCTTCTATTTGCACAATTTGAGGAACCTATTGAGATGCCAGAAGAAGGTACAGAAAGTGAAATGCTTCAAAGTATCATTGCACCATATGTTATGCAAGCCGGCCAGTATACCTATGGTACATGGAATAAAGAATTAAATGTTATTGCTTACTTTCAAACAAAAGAAGGCGCACCAATATTTCTTAATCAGCAGGCAATACTTCTCTTTTATTTAAATGATGATAATGAGATCACACATTATACGCAAACCATGCTTGGGGATGCGGATAAACAAGGAGATAGATCGATAGTGACTCCGAAAACGGCTATTGGCTATTTGTTAAGGGGAAGTAATGGTTACCTCAGACAAGATCAGGAAGTCAGTGATATAGATATAGGATATTATTCTCGTATTGAACCTGAAGATGGTGGAGAAATTGTCTTTGCACCAACGTGGAAAGTGACAATCGATGATGCGGTTGATTATTTTGTTAATGGTTTTGAAGGTATTATTTACCCAGGCGACTATACGCAATTTTTTACAGATACCATTAATGAAAATATTTTAGTGCAAGCAAGACGATTAAATGAAGAAAATGAAATAAGAGAAAACATCATACAATTGATGGAAGGAAAGCTGGAGGAAATCGGGAGTGAAGTTGAATGACCCTACGTTTTAGTGTACTAGCCTCAGGCAGTACAGGGAACGCATTTTATATAGAAACAGAGCAGCAAAAGATGCTAGTTGACGCAGGATTAAGTGGTAAAAAGATAGACGAGTTGTTTCAAAGTATTCAGGTCGACCCGAAACAATTAGATGGTATTCTTGTGACGCACGAGCATAGTGATCATATAAAGGGATTAGGAATTGTAGCACGTAAATATCAACTACCAATCTACGCAAATGAAAAAACATGGAATGCGATGGATCAATCGATCGGTAAAATTCCGCTTGATCAGAAATTTACCTTTGATATGGAATCTGTTCGCAGTTTTGGAGATTTGGAGGTGGAGTCGTTTGGTGTATCCCATGATGCGGCGGAACCGATGTTTTATACATTCCGGCATGATGGGAAAAAAGTAGCGCTTGTTACGGATTTAGGCTATGTATCGGAGCGAATTAAGAAAACTGTGGAAGATGCCGATGCATATATATTTGAAGCAAACCATGACGTAGGTATGCTTCGAATGGGACCGTATCCGTGGAGTGTTAAAAGACGAATTCTGGGAGATTCGGGTCACGTCTCCAATGAGGATTGTGGTCTTGCATTAACCGATATCATATCGAATCGTACGAAGCGAATTTATTTAGCTCATTTAAGTTTAGATAATAATATGAAAGATCTTGCTCATATGTCGGTAAAACAAGTGCTGGATGAACGAGGAATGCAGGTAGAATTGCATCACACCGATCCAAGACTTGCAACCCCTCTTTACGAAGTTGGTTAAGGTAGTGAATTGGGATTATGAGGGTTTATGTTTTACGATCTTTAGGGAATACTTAGGTATAGAAACCGATAAGGAGATCGATATATGGGATATTATGACCAATCTTACAGAAAAAAGAAACGAAAAAGTACCTGGATCGTTCCATTATTAACAGGTATTATACTCGGTGGGATCGTGATGTTAGTTGTTGTCCCTGATATTTTTTTGAATCACGAAGATGGTCGGGATACGAATCAAGCGACCTCTACGGACCAAACTAGCCCAGAAATAGAATCATCACCAAATGTTCAACCTTTACAAGTAGACGTATCCACGCAACTGACTGACGTTGTTAGTGAAGTAACGCCGGCAGTAGTGGGGATTACGAATTTACAACGTGGGAATGATTTCTGGTCACAAGAGGAAGGCGTTGAAGCAGGTACCGGTTCAGGCGTCATTTACAAGCTTGAAGGGGATACAGCTTACGTCGTTACAAATCATCATGTTATTGAGGGAGCAGACACTGTAGAAGTAGTCATGCATGATGAAACACATATTGAAGCGGAAATTATCGGAAGCGATATATTTACGGATTTAGCCGTTCTAAGAATGGATGGATCGGAAGTAGATACAGTGATTGAAATGGGGACATCATCGACAATAAAAGTAGGTGAGCCAGCAATCGCTATTGGAAATCCTCTTGGTTTATATCTTTCGAGTACAGTAACACAAGGTGTTATAAGTGGTAAGGAACGTACCATTCCAATGGATTTTGATATGGATGGACGTGCGGATTGGCAAGCAGAAGTTATTCAGACAGATGCAGCAATTAATCCTGGTAATAGCGGAGGAGCACTAATAAATATTAATGGACATCTAATCGGGATTAACTCGATGAAAATAAATGAAGACGCTGTGGAAGGTATTGGTTTTGCCATCCCTATCGATAGTGCGCTTCCTGTCATTGAAGAGCTTGAAACAACAGGGGAAGTAACCCGTCCATATTTAGGGGTAGAAATTTACTCTTTAGAAGAGCTTCCACAATATGAGTGGAGAAATTCATTAAATTTACCACAAGAAGTTACGGGTGGAGTCTACGTATGGACAGTAGAACGATTATCTCCAGCAGATAAAGCAGGCTTACAAGAATTAGATGTTATCGTTGAAATGGATGGAGAGCCAATTCATAACATGATTGATTTGAGAAAAATATTATATCAAGAAAAAGAAATTGGTGACGAAGTAGAGCTGACGATTTATCGAGATGGGCGTCAAATGAATACGACCATCACATTGGGAAGTCAATAATAAGCTTGAAACTTAAATAATATAAAATTGGCGCTTATCTAGGGAAGTAATTGAAGCATTGGAATTCGTTCCAAGAGAATCTTCAAAGGATATACTCCCAAGGTAAGCGCCTGTTATGTGGATAAATCTGTGGATAACTATTATTTTATGGATAGTGCTGTTAAGAATCGATCAGGATTTAGGGAAGAGCTTTCAATAACGATAGCAGTTAAACCAGTTGTTGTCTTTGTTTCGTGCCACTCGCCTTTTTTCCAGAAGACAGCTTGTCCAGCTTGAATAGGAAGTTGATCTGAATCTGAAGTTCGGACCGATTCATCTCCGTTTACAATAAGAAGTAGTTGGTCTACGGAAGCTTGGTGATATCCAATGATACCGTTATGATCTAAGTGCATGCATCCAATTCTTACCTCTTGATCTGTCTGAATGATTCGATTCATCATAAAATTCGATTCAAATTGGCTAATAGGCTGACCGTATTGCTTATTTAAACTATACATTTTCAAACAAATATCCTTCCTTTCAACCATACATGTATTCTTCTTCAATTCTTCGACATCGAAAGGAAAAAGTCCATTTTTTGTTATCAACAATAGTGTAGAATACAAAATCCCGATAACTTATCCACAGAAATTAAAACTTATTCACAATACGGGGATAACTTTTTATCGAAAATCTATATTTGGTGTAGAAAATATGTTCGGACACAAAATAACTACGAACGTTTGTGCATATGTGTATAAAAATGTGGATAACTTAGAGTGATTTGGAGGATATAAACAGATTTTTACACTTATGCAGATGTTTTCCACATATGCATGTGCGTAAAATCTATACTTTCTTCCATTTGCCTACATGTTGCCAAAGTAATATTAGTAAAACCAATAAAACAATGTCTAATCGTGAAGCAAATAAGAAAGATAATAAACCTTCTGTCCAGAGGATCGGGATTTTTGCAAAGAATAGTGCGCCAATCATGATAAATATAAGTGGTGGGATAGCTAGATGAAGGTACATCCGGCTGACTAATAACATGCCTGCTAGAAATTCTACCATAGCGACAAGAAAGAAAAGGGTCTCCGGAAAGGGTAGTGCTAACTCATGGAACATTCCTCTTCTCGATGGATCGATTAATTTTATTAGTCCAGATATTATAAATACATACCCCAATACATAACAAATAAACTTATTCGGTAACAAAAGTATAACCTCCCTTCTTATTTTACTGTATGCAAGGTTGTGGACAAACTTGCCAAGCAGTTGTGAAGAAAGTTTCCTCTGTCCCGAATAAGTTTATGGTTACGGATGTGATCAAGTGTAGAGATTATCTACTTATCTACTTATCTTCTAACTATACCTTTATTATTTATCGATCTCCTCAACTTCTGTTAATTTCTTGGCAGCTGCAAATAAAATTTCAACAGCTTTGGCAATATCGAGTGAATCGGACCATTCTTCTGGAGTATGGCTTACTCCATCTTTACTAGGGATAAAAAGCATACCGACATCTGTAACTTCAGCTAAAACCATTGCGTCATGACCAGCCCCACTATTCATAGAACAATATGGGATATCAAAACTACTGCTTGTTTCTTTTAGCAAAGCGATAATATCAGGATTCATTGCTTTAGGCTCCATATATAATTGCTGACTAATCGTAATCTTTATCCCATCTCTATTATAGGAGTTTGCCATTTCGTGCAATTTATCAATGACATGCTGGATATGTTCTTCTTTGCCGGAGCGGATATCTACGGTGAAGACGGTCTTGCTAGGAATTACATTGGAACCATTCGGAAAAACATTTAATTTTCCTGTAGTAGCGACTGTACCTTCTCCTTCTTCTACAGCGAGGGAAGGAATTTGAGCAATCATTTGTGCTGCAGTGACTAATGCATCTGAACGGTGATCCATTGGTGTTGTGCCAGCATGTCCAGCTTGGCCTTCCACCGTAATTTCAAATTGAGTTAGACCGACAATGGTTTCTACTACACCGATTGGGATTTTTTTATCTTCTAAAATGGGCCCTTGTTCAATATGCAATTCTAGATAGCTCTTGATTGTTTCTGAATCTCTCTTTTTTGGAAGTGAGGGATCGAGTCCGATTTCTCTCATTGCTTCTATCGTAGTGATACCGTTATAATCTGTGAGATTTTTAAAATCTTCTTCACGAAGTAACCCGGTCATACCTCTTGACCCCATTAATCCACCACCAAATCGTGAACCTTCTTCTTCAATAAGAGCAATGACTTCTAAAGGATATTTAGGTTTTAGGTTGTTTTGGTTAAATAAAGCAGCTACTTCTAGTCCGGCTACGACTCCTGCCGGGCCATCATACGAACCACCATTTGGTACGGAATCAAAATGAGAACCGATTAGAATACTGGGAGCATCTTTTATCGTGCCTTCTAATTTTCCGAAAATGTTTCCGAATCCATCTTCACTTACCTCTAAATCGTATTCCGCCATTTTTTCTTTAATATATTTACGTGCTTGTTTATCTTGCTTGCTATAAGTGAGCCTCGTTGTTCCTTGACCTGGTGTTGCTGTGAATTTACTAATCGCATCAATGTGTTCTTCAATTCGAGCTTGAAGGTTGGTCATATTATATCTCCTCCGTTTAATTCGTACTACGACAAACTGTGATGGTATTAATGGTAATACTTTTTAATTAATGAGACAAATGATAATTTTTAGTGTTTAACAAACTTGCCAAGCAATGATGAAGAAAATAAATATTGTCGAATAAGTATATTGTCACGAATTGAAATAAACTATATAATTTCATTTAGGTGTCTAAAAGAGGGGAGTGCGTAGAAATGCTAAAATGGTTTTTTTCCTATTATAAGCCACATAAGCGCTTATTTATTATAGATTTTTCAGCTGCAGTATTTGTTGCATTGTTAGAGCTTGCTTTTCCAGTTGCAGTACAATGGTTTATTGATCGACTATTGCCTGGAGAGGATTGGGATGCAATAGTAACGGTAGCTATCCTGTTATTGGTGGTATATATCATAAGTACGTATTTACAATATGTCGTTGCTTATTTAGGACATAAGCTTGGTATTAATATAGAAACAGATATGCGAAGAGACTTATTTTATCAAGTTCAGCGACAATCATTCCGATTTTTCGATAATACAAAAACCGGCCATATAATGAGTCGTATTACGAATGATTTATTTGATCTAGGGGAGCTCGCTCACCATGGGCCTGAGGACTTCTTTATTTCAATTATGACGTTTATCGGTGCTTTTATTATTATGTTTACGATAAATCCATTATTGGCAATGATCATCTTAATCTTAGTACCAATTTTAATCTTCTTGATTACATATGGAAATATTCGCATGAATAAAGCATGGAAGAAAATGTATGGCAATATAGCTGATGTGAATGCCCGCGTGGAAGATGCGGTATCAGGAGTTCGTGTCGTACAATCGTTTACGAATGAGACGTTTGAAAAAGAACGTTTCCAAAATGATAATGAAAAGTTCCGCTTAGCGAAAGTGGGAGCATACAAGGTAATGGGAATTGTACATTCCAATATTTATTTCCTAATGCGCTTAATGACCTTATCCGTATTAGTAATCGGTGCGTGGTTAACATATCAAGGTCTGATGACAGCTGGGGAACTAGTTAGTTTTATTTTATTTGTCAATGTCTTAACAACACCAATCAACAAAATTACTGCTTTATTAGAGTTATATCCAAAAGGAATGGCTGGATTTAAACGGTTTACCGATTTAATGAAAGTGAATCCGGATGTACAAGATAAAGAAGATGCTGTGGAAGTTGATCAATTAAAAGGTAATATCCAATTTCAAGATGTAACGTTTGGCTATGAAGAATCCCATCGTGCTGTATTAAACAATATGAATTTCACTGTAAAACCAGGTGAAACTGTTGCATTTGTTGGTCCGTCTGGTGCGGGTAAAACAACGATATCAGCACTGATTCCACGTTTTTATGATGTGACAGAAGGATCGATTACCATTGATGGTATTGATATTCGAGATATGACCAAAGAATCGTTACGTAGTCAAATCGGTGTTGTACAGCAAGACGTATTTCTGTTCACAGGAACATTACGTGAAAATATAGCGTACGGGAAATTAGATGCGACGAATGAGGAAATCGAACTTGCTGCAAAACGTGCACATATGGAGGACTTTATTAACGAACTTCCAAATGGATATGAAACCCAAGTTGGCGAACGAGGATTAAAACTGTCAGGTGGACAAAAACAGCGTATTGCGATAGCGCGTATGTTCTTGAAGAACCCACCAATTTTAATTTTAGATGAAGCGACTTCTGCATTGGATACAGAGACAGAAATGATCATCCAAACAGCGTTAAACGAACTTGCTGAGAGTCGTACAACAATAGTAATCGCCCATCGACTTGCAACCATAAAAGAAGCAGACCGAATCATGGTCGTAACCAAAAATGGGATTGAAGAAGAAGGGTCGCATGAAGACTTGTTGCAAAAACGCGGATTATTCGCGCATTTACATGATGTGCAAATGAAGAAATAAAAGGTTATAATCTCTTTTTGAATACGCACTAAAATAGAAAAATGTCGACGTTATGTCGGCATTTTTTTAAATGCGTCGAGTTCATGATTTCCCAGTTTTATGATTCTAACGCATAAACACAGAAGACGGTATGGAACACTTTAAAACACTTGTCGATATTTCCCGGGGAATAAAAAAAGATACTTTATTCTTCAAACATAATTTTCAGTAGGATGAGAAATGCTATAGATATGAATGCAATTTAAAGAGATGAACTACTAGGAGGTGTATATAAAAATGAAAGGTAAAACGCAGTTATTTTTATGTTTTTCCATGGTGTTGGTTTTATTTATGATAATGCCAATAAGCGCGCTTGGTGCACCGGGGAATGACACTCCACCAGAGCCTGCCTATGCCAAGTGGGGTCGAATAGCCGTACAAGAAGTAAAAGCTAAATATCCGGAAGATAAAGTAGTGGATTATTTACATGTTGGTAGAAAAACGAACGAACAAGAGACCATAGAAACGTTCAAACTATGGCTTGAAGGAAAGACGAAAGAATTTGGTGTTATTATTGATATTCATTTTAATACCAATACCGAAAAAATAACAGATATACAATTTAAAGAGACATCAAGATAATTTTTCAGAATCTACCTAAAGCGATACCATTCGCTAGCTAGCTTTCCGTACATGATTAAATCAACATAATGATCATATAGCCATTCTCCTTGGCGAATGAGCCCTTCTTCTTTGAAGTCAAGTCGTTCTGGTATAGAGCGGCTTTTTTGATTTTGTACAGCTGCTCGAATTTCGATACGGTTTAAGCCAATTTCATGAAAACCGATATCAATCAATGAACGAACCGATGTTGTCATAATACCGTTTCCTTGATATTGAGGTGCTAACCAATAACCGATAGGAGCAATTTTATTATGCCAGTCAAAGTAATTAAACCCCACTAATCCTGCAAACTTTTTTTCAACAAATATACCAAGTGTTAAAGCTCGTTGATTCTCTGCATTTCGAATCGATTGATCAATAAATGCAAGACAGTCCTCCGCTTTCTTGGTGGTATCCACCCACGGTAGCCATTCTCGTAAATAATCACGTGATTCATCTACGACATTAAACATATTTTTGGCGTCTTTTAGCTTTAGTTGACGAAGCTTGATTTGATTATCAATTACATAGCTGAACATACGTATCATGCCCCCTAGAATAGGTATCATTATTTTAACATAAAAACCTTCATATCGTATCGAGGTATATTCGATAAAGATAAAACTGCATGGAAGTTCACTAACTAGACAGAAATGTATTACAATAGATATGATAGGCTATGAAAACATAAACCGAAGTGGAACAAAAAGGTTAATCATAATGAAAGTGAACCTACATGCTAAATTTAGAAAATCAGGTGCAAGCAGGAATTATTCAAAAAACGAATGAAAAAACGATTCTCTCTATTTTATATTAGATAAGGAAGGTCCTACCATGTCGGAAGAAACCATTACAAGGATACATAGCGGAAACAAAGAGTATATTTTAATTGGAACAGCGCATGTTTCAAAAAACAGTGCTGAACAGGTAAAAGCAGTCATTGATGAAGAGCAGCCGGATGCGGTGTGTATCGAGCTTGATGCACAACGTTATCAATCCGTGATGGAAGGTAACAAGTGGAAGGATACAGATATTTTCCAAGTTATTAAAGATAAAAAAGCGGTCATGTTATTGATGAACTTAGCCATCTCTTCTTTTCAAAAAAGGATGGCAAAACAATTTGGCATTCGTCCTGGGGAGGAAATGATTCAAGGAATTGAATCAGCAAAAGAACATCATGCAAAATTAGTATTAGCCGATCGTGATATTCAGATTACATTTGCACGTATTTGGGGAAATATTAATCTGAAAGGAAAAGCAATGTTAATGATGCAAGTCGTAGGTAGTATTTTTAGTAAAGAAGAGATTAGCGAGCAAGAAATGGAAAAAATGAAGCAACAAGATACGATAAATGCTATGCTCAAGGAATTTACTGAATATTTCCCGGATTTGAAGAAGCCTTTAATTGATGAGCGTGACCAATACCTGTCGCAAAAAATAAAAGAAGCTCCTGGAGAAAAAGTAGTAGCTGTACTAGGAGCGGCTCATGTTCCTGGAATAACAAAGGAAATTGAAAAGGAACATGACTTGAACAAATTAACGGAGCGACCGAAAAAGTCGAAGGTTCCAAAAATCATAGGATGGTCGATTCCGATTGCGATTATCGCAATTATTGCTTATACCTTTATGGTGAATCCACAAGCTGGTTGGCAACAAACGTTGAGCTGGACCTTATGGAATGGATCACTCTCTGCAATCGGTGCAGCAGCGGCGTTTGCCCATCCGTTGGCAATCCTAACTGCATTTGTCGCTGCTCCAATTACATCCTTGAATCCATTGCTTGCTGCCGGCTGGTTTGCCGGATTTGTTCAAGCTTATATTAAGCGACCAAATGTTGGGGATTTTGATCAATTATCCGACGATGTCCACTCAGTAAAAGGATTTTGGCAAAACAAGGTAACACGAATTTTACTTGTTGTTGTTCTAGCCAATTTAGGTAGCTCACTTGGAACGTTTATCGGCGGAATTGATGTTGTTCGCGTATTTATTAATAACTTATTTGGTTAACTTAATTTCATGGTAAGAATGGAGAAATAAACGTGGTTAGTAAGGTATGAAAAAAGTTCCTTCAAAGTGGAGGAACTTTTTAATATCATAAGCAAACTAGGTTCTATTAAAAAGAGGACGCGTTAATACAATACGCGTCCTTCTAATTCTGCTTGTTTAAGTTGTGCTAATTCATTCATAAGCTTATCTTTTTCTTTCGATAATTTCATGAACTGATTATGATTTAACTTGCTTTCAGAAGCATGATCCATACGTCTCTCAAGTAAATCAATTTTCTCTTGTAGGTCTTGCTCTTTATTCAATTTAATACACCTGCTTTTTAACGTTCTTAGTATGTATATTAACGCTATAAGTCCGTATCAAACATCAAATAGGGTTAAATTTGACAATTTAAGAAAATAATATAAAAAAAGGTACTATATGAATTCATTATAATAGCATATATGTATACATCTCCGTTATGATAGTATTAACATTCAAAATGGAATTGGGAGGAATTAACTCGTGATCATTGCGATCATATTTTTATTATTTGTCTCTGCTTTCTTCTCAGGAAGTGAAACCGCATTAACGGCGACAAATAAAATGAAATTACAATCAAAAGCGAATAATGGTGATAAAAAAGCGGAAAAAATGCTGAATTTAGTATCGAAGCCGAGTGAGTTTATCACGGCTATTTTAATAGGAAATAACATTGCTAACATTGTGTTACCAACATTGGTAACGATGATGGCCGTGCAGTATGGTTTTAATGTAGGATTGGCTTCGGCTATTTTGACGATAACCATCATCATATGCTCTGAAGTTATTCCAAAGTCAATTGCGGCAAGTTTTCCGAATCAAATGGCAAGTATTGTATATCCAATTATTCGATTAGTAGTGACAGTTTTAAAACCAATCACCTTTTTATTAAATAGACTGACAGGTTTTATCACGAACCTACTTTCTAAAGGACAAGTAGAGACTGAGTCTGTATCGAAAGAAGAGCTTCGAGCGATTGTCGATATTGCTGATTCAGAAGGAACATTTCGTAAAGAAGAAAGTTCACGTATTCGTGGAGCACTGGATTTTTACAACTTAAATGTTAAAGACGTATTAAAAACACCAAGAGTAGAGATTGTTGCATTAGAAAATACGGCTACATACGATGAGGTAAAAGAACTGGTACTAGCAAATCCCTTTACGAGATACCCCGTCTATGATGAAGATATTGATGATATTATCGGTGTGTTCCATTCCAAATATTTAATTGCTTGGACCGATGATAAGGGACAGCCTTTCTCAAACTTTAGCGATACCGATCCGCTTTATATATATGAATTTAATAATATTGAATGGGTATTCCGTAAAATGACACAAGAAAAGAAGCATATGGCAATTGTGTTAGATGAATATGGTGGTACGGAAGGTATTGTTACGCATGAAGATATTATTGAAACGATGATTGGTTTAGAAATAGAAGATGAGATGGATGAAAAAGAAGATGCATTAATTGAGAAACTAACCGATACGCAAATTATATGTGATGGAAAAATCACACTGCATCAACTGAATAATGCGTTTGATACAGACATTCCGGAGGATGAAGATGTACTAGCTGCGTATTTATTAACGCACTTTACAGAGTTTCCAAAAGAAGGAGATGTGTTAGAGAGAGAAAATCTAACCTTCCACATCTTAGAAGTTGATTCTAGATATATCAGTCGCGTACAGATTATTAAATAGATATGTAGAGAATAGTAACTATCACAGTTGCTATTCTTTTTTTTATAGTATTGTTAATTGGGTTCTTCATTTTAAGGTTCTTGAAAGCCATAAATGGCGATAAATACAAATAAAAGATTAACGATCAAAGCAAATGAACTTAAAAGAATCATCACCCAATTTGCTATTCCTTTTTTTAAAAAGAGAGCAAAAAGAAGACTAATAACAGTATAAATAACTGGTATGATTATTCCTACTTCCCCTTTTTGACCAAACGTAACAATTGAAAATATATCAATATAAACCGAGCTTAATAGGATATGCGAAAAACCGAGGAATAAAAATACAATCGATGCAAACAAATAAAATTTTTGCAAATGGCATTCTCCTTTTTGTTAGGATTGTATTGCTTTTAAAATACCGAAACAACGACAGCAATAAGGATAAGAGTAAGAAGGAGAATTAACGTACCTTTCCATCCCATACCACCGACGAGATCGGCTAGGTTACTGCCTTGTGAACTGCTGGCAGGATGCTTTAACTCTTCTTGTCTTAATTTTTCTCTTTGTTTTTCCGGTTGATGTTGGTCATTATCCATTTGTTTTTCTCCTCTAAATTTATGAAGTCGTTATGAATCGGTAAAACAGTTGATAAACCTTCGCGACAATGAGGACGATGACATATATAACGAGGATGTTTAGTAAAAATCCTGCCCATTGGAATCCAAAACTTCCATCTGCATAGATGACTAACCAAAATGCAGGAATGCCTAAGTATGATCCACCATTTGTGGTAACAGTTTGTAATGCTGGAATAAATGACATACTGATCATGATGGCGATGCTAATGATAAAAAGAATAAGGTACGTGATTTTTTTCATGCGAGTACTCCTCGTTTTCTTGCTGTATACAGTATATATTGGCATAAAAAAAGATGAACGTAAATCCTTCTTCTTTAAACCTTTTAAAAATATGTGGTTATTTTCTTGTAAAAAGAATAATACAATGATATAGTGGTTTATAAATCGTAATGATTACGTTTTGGGTTAAGGAGTGTTATCGTGTATAAACATGTAGATGAAGCTTTGCTTTCCAACATAATTGATGAATTACCAAAAAGAGAGAGACATATTTATCAAGCATTTATAGAAATAGAAGATATTTTGATTCAAGAGGCAGAAACTTATGAACAACTGCTAAATTTGGTTTCAACATATTCTCCTCATAAAAGAATTGCAAAGAAGTTGGGTGTGACGTTAGAAGATTTATTGGAGCAGTTAAGTGATATTGAAGAAAAAATAACAAGTAAACTAGAAACAAGGAAAACATTTCTTTATTGGAAAAGTGAATTATAAGAAAATATATCCACTAAGTACGGAATACTAAAGTTGAACTTTCCTAAGGGGTTCATATTTTTTGAGTTTTTATTCGTAATGATTACGGATATTTAATAATTCATTTAGAGGAGAATTTGAAAACATGGAGAACGATGCAAGGACGCCAGTTACTATAGTGACGGGATATTTAGGTGCAGGTAAAACAAGTTTTTTAAACCACATTCTTCACCAAACAAGTGAAAAATTGGCTATAATCGTAAACGAATATGGTGATATAGGTATTGATGATCAGTTAATAGAAAAGACAAAAGAAGAGATTATTGAAATCAATAAAGGTTGTATATGCTGTAATGTACGCAAAGATTTAATAGACACATTATCGATGCTTTTATTTACAAGAGAACAAGGAATGATTGAATTCGATAGAGTACTTATAGAAACAACTGGCTTAGCAGATCCGGCACCGATTGTCCAGACATTCCTAATGGATCCCAAAATGATTGAATCGTACGACATAGATAGTGTCTGTACGATTGTGGATAGTAAGCATATTTCCATGCATTTAGATCAGAAAGATGAATCACTTAGCCAAATAGCATTTTCAGATAATATCTTGTTAAATAAGATTGATCTAATTTCTAGTGAACAGTTAGAAAAGCTGAAAGAGAGAATAACAAAGATAAATCCGTTCGCTAATATATATGAAACAACAAAAAGTAATATTGATATAAATAAAGTGTTCAATCTCTATTCATTTGATTTAAAGGATAAATTACGAATAAGTCCAACGTTTTTACATGATACCCATCACCATCATGATAACGTGACTTCTTTATCGTTAATAGAAACAAAACCTCTAGATTTGGAAAAACTAAATCTGTGGTTCTCTTATCTAGTTCAAATACTTGGAGAAAGTTTATACCGTTACAAAGGTATTTTATATATCAATGGAAAAAGGAGAAAATATATTTTTCAAGGTGTTCATATGTTGTTTGCAGCAGAAGAACAAGCCGAATGGGGAGATATGTCACCAAGAAGCGAGATCGTATTTATCGGGAAAGACTTAAACAAGCAAAAATTGAAGGAGCAATTTCATAAATGTATTTCAAGGTAAAAAATTTTAAAAGTTTAATCGTAATCGTTACGATGTAGAAAGAAGGAATAAGATGGTTAAACACTATGATGTTCTAATCGTTGGAGCGGGAGCATCAGGAATGGTGAGGTTTTTGGGCAATCGCATTTAAATCCGTCTGCCCGAATCCTTGCGCTGGAAAAGAAGGGTTGATAAACCTCATTTCTCAACAAAGCACTACTACAAGTGCAATCTATATGGATAAAGAAAATCTAAATTTAAATTAAGAAAGGTGATAGAAGAATGGCTAAAAAATCAAAAATAGCAAAAGAGAGAAAGAGACAACAGATGGTCGAAAAGTATGCGGAACTTCGCAGGGAGTTAAAAGCAAAAGGTGACTATGAGGCAATAAGAAAATTACCTCGTGATTCTTCTCCGACTCGGTTAACTGGTAGATGCGAAGTGACAGGAAGACCTAGAGGATATATGAGACAGTTTAAAATGTCTAGAATTGCTTTTAGAGAATATGCGCATAAAGGACAAATTCCGGGCGTAAAGAAATCAAGTTGGTAATGTAGAAAGAAGGAGAGGCTCCTGTTTTATGTATAAATGGATTATTATTGGCGGAGGTGTACAGGGGTGCTCTGTAGCCTCTCGTCTACTTTTAGAGAACAAAGTAACAACAGAAGAGTTGGTTATTATTGACCCACACGCTGAGCCGTTAGAAATGTGGCAACGAATCACAAGTAAAATTGGTATGCAGTATTTAAGATCACCTGTAGTACATCATCTAGAAGCGGATCCATATAGCTTGAAGAAGTTTGCAAAGGAACATGATTTCACACAACCTTTTAAAGGAAAATATGGGCGGCCTCGTCTAGATCTATTTAATGACCATAGTTTACATCTGGTGAATGAATCAGGAGTGAGAGACTGCTGGAAACAGGGTGATGTGAATAAGCTTGTTAAGCATAAGGATGGTTGGGGAGTCAGTGTACAAGATGGCCATGTTTTCTATGGAGAGCGAGTAATCTTAGCCATAGGAGTGAATAATACACCACACTTTCCTCCTTGGGCGCAAGAATTAAAAGACAACGAGCGTATGAATCATATATTTGAATGGAAAGAAGACTTTCCTAACAGTGGGAGTTTAATCGTTGTTGGCGGTGGTATGACAGCTGCTCAACTAGCTTCCAATTTGTCAACACAAAAAGATGTTCATTCGGTTACTTTAATAAAACGTCATCCATTTCGTATCCACCGCTTTGATAGTGATCCAGGCTGGCTTGGTCCCAAGTTCTTAACCAGCTTTGATAAATTAACGAATTATAGAAAAAGGCGTGAAGTGATTCAAGAGGCTAGATATCGCGGTTCTATTACGAAGGATATCTATTTAAATGTTAAAAAACAAATAAAAGCCGGGAAATTGCATGTTTATAATGGAGAGATTGTCTCTGCAAAATTAGAAGATCAAGGGATCCAACTGACGATGAGTCAAGATGAAGTGCTATGTGGAGATGCAGTTTTATTATCTACGGGACCTGAATCTACATTACCAGGAAGAGAATGGTTGAAAGATGTCATCGACCATTTAGGTTTACCTTGTGCTCCTTGTGGATTTCCAATCGTCTCCAAAACATTAGAGTGGAAAAACGGTCTGTTTGTTGCTGGAGCTTTAGCAGAGCTTGAGATAGGGCCAGTTTCACGTAATATTGCCGGAGCGAGAAAAGCTACCGAAAGAATCGTACAAACTGCATAGGAGGTAAACCAATTGTCTAAGAGAGTACCAGTCACGGTGTTGAGCGGATATTTAGGCGCTGGGAAAACAACACTGCTGAATTATATATTAAATAATAAACAATACCTAAAAATAGCTGTCATCGTAAATGATATGAGTGAAGTAAATATCGATGCAAGTATGGTGAAGATGGGCGGATTCAGTAGAACGGAAGAAAAGCTAGTAGCGTTACAGAATGGTTGTATCTGCTGTACGTTAAGAGAAGATTTGATACAGGAAGTAGATAATCTTGCTAAACTGGATATCGATTATATCGTTATAGAATCTTCTGGTATTTCAGAACCAATTCCAGTTGCACAAAGTTTTATTTATGAGGACGAAGAATTGAAAATTAACCTTAGTGATCATTGTTGCTTGGTTACGATGGCAACGGTCGTGGACGCAAATCGCTTTTGGGATGATTATGGCTCTGGAGACAGTTTGCTAGATCGTAACCAAGAAGTAAATGAAAATGATGAAAGAGAAGTAATTGATTTACTCATCGATCAAATCGAATTTGCAAATGTAATCATAGTAAATAAAGTAGATTTAATTGATACGATACACATGGAAGAATTAATGGCAGTACTTCACCAGTTAAATCCTGAGGCACAAATAATTCAATCGGAGTACGGTGTCGTACCATTGGAATCTATACTTCATACGAGGTTGTTTGATTTTGAAAAAGCTAGCCAAGGGGCTGGTTGGATAAAAGAGTTAAATGAGGAACATATTCCAGAAACAGAGGAATATGGGATAAGTTCGTTTGTGTATCGCCGTAATAGACCTTTCCATCCACAAAGATGGAATGAATGGTTGAATAATTGGCCGAATACGATTATTCGAGCAAAGGGATTTTTCTGGTTAGCTTCAAGGAATAATGTTACCGGATTACTCTCACAAGCTGGCTCTTCACTCTCTATTCAAGGAGCGGGAAATTGGGTTGCCACATATCCAAAAGAAGAGCAAAAGTCATTAATTAAGGAAGATCCTAACCTTTTAGAGTACTGGGATAGTAAGCACGGGGACAGAATGAATGACCTAGTTTTTATTGGGATAAAGATGGATAAACAAGCAATTATGAAAGAGCTAGATTCATGCTTATTAACCGATTCGGAAATGGAATCCGATTGGAATAAATTGATCGATCCATTGCCGGCTTTTAGTTAGAAAAAATTTATAAAGTGAAGTATTTTTTTAGTGTTTTAATCGTAATGATTACGTTTTTTAGAGAGACGCAAATCCATCTAATGGGCTATTAAAATTTGAAAATCAAAGGAGAAAAATATGAAAAGAAAAATCCCAGTTACTGTGTTAAGTGGATATTTAGGTGCAGGAAAGACTACATTATTAAATCATATTTTAAATAATAGGGATAATCTTAAAGTAGCTGTCATTGTCAATGATATGAGTGAAGTTAATATCGATGCAGATCTTGTGGAAACAGGAGGTAATTTCTCCCGAACGGAAGAGAATCTAGTTGAGATGTCTAATGGATGCATTTGCTGTACGCTAAGAGAAGATTTGCTCATTGAAGTGGAAAAAATCGCAAAAAATGGAGACATTGACTATATCGTTATTGAATCATCAGGAATTAGTGAACCAATCCCGGTTGCTCAAACATTTTCTTACATTGATAAGGAAATGGGTATTGATCTTACGAATTTCTGTCGTTTAGATACGATGGTGACGGTGGTAGATGCGTATCGATTCTGGCATGATTATGAATCAGGGGATAAATTGCTTGACCGTAAACAAGCAGTAGGAGAATTAGATGAAAGAAATCTAGCAGACTTGCTTATCGATCAAATTGAGTTTTGTGACGTTTTAATGATCAATAAATGTGACATGGTGAGTGAAGAACAGCTAGAATCATTGACTAGAGTAATACAAACATTACAGCCAGATGCCAAAATTATTCAAACAAACTATAGTGAAATTAATCCAGAAGAAATACTAAATACGAATCTTTTTAGTTTTGAAAGGGCAAGTCAATCTGCAGGTTGGTTAAAAGAATTAATGGCTGGTCCAGAAGAGCATACTCCAGAAACAGAAGAGTATGGTATTAATTCTTTTGTGTATAGCAGGAGAGTTCCTTTTCATTCGGAACGTTTTTATAATTGGATTAGTCAGATGCCTATGGCTGTCGTACGTGCAAAGGGAATTTCTTGGTGTGCAACGAGAAATGATTTAGCACTTCTACTTTCTCAAGCAGGACCATCCGTATCTATAGAGCCAATATCCTACTGGGTGGACGCTTTAACAAAGCGAGAAAAAGACCGTGTTTTGAGAAACAATCCAAATTTACGAGAGGATTGGGATGAGTTATACGGTGATCGGAAAACCAACCTTGTATTCATCGGCGTAGATTTGCCTAAAGAAGTAATTATTAGAGAACTAGATGAATGCTTGTTGACTAAGGAAGAGATGGGAATAGATTGGTCAACGATGAATAATCCCTTTGTGTGGGAAGTAGGTAGTCACTAGAGTGAACCAGTTTACAGCTCCTTTCCTGTATCTTTCCCCTTCAATTCGTTATAATGAAAGGAGAGCATTAGGAACGTAGAGGAGTGCAACGGAGTGAAATCCATTCAAGTACAACAACTAGTAGAAGAATTTAATTTAGAGGTGTTAGCGGGAGAGGATCATCGAGAGCGGACAATTACAAAATCTCGCACACATCGACCGGGGCTAGAGTTTATCGGTTATTTCGATTTCTTTCCAATGGAGCGGGTGCAGATATTAGGCAAAAAGGAAATTAACTACCTCCATCAGCTAAATGAACAAGAACGAGATATCCGGATTGGGAATGTAGTAAATTATCATCCACCTTGCTTTATCGTAACCTCGGATCAAGATGGGCTTACTTATTTGAAGAAATATTGTCATGCAGAACAAATACCGCTGTTACGAACGAAAGAAGCAACGGTTGATTTTATGGCAAAAGTCGATCACTACCTTACTAGAAAACTTGCACCAGAAATTGCCGTTCACGGGGTTTGTATGAATGTGTTAGGGATCGGTATTCTGATTCGTGGAGAATCTGGTGTTGGAAAAAGTGAACTTGCTCATACATTACTTGGACGTGGGCATCGTTTAGTAGCAGATGATATCGTTGTACTAAAACGGTTAAGCCATAAAACGATTCTAGGGACGCATAATGATAAAAACAAGGAGTTTCTAGCGTTACGAAGTGTTGGTTTATTAAATGTAGTCCGAGCGTATGGTAGTAGAGCATTCCAAGATGAAACACGTATATCGCTTGATATAAAGCTGTCAAAGTGGGAAAAGGATTCGCTACATAATGAGTTGGAGTTCGAAACACAGTACCGAGATTACATGGGTGTATCTGTGCCAAGCATTGAAATTCAGCTGCAACCAGGTCGTGACGTAGCTGGATTGATTGAAGCAGCAGCAAATAATTGGTACCTACAACAGCAAGGATATAGCGCAGCAGAAGACTTTATGAATCGAATTGAATGGCAGGATGGGGATGATTAACCCCATCCTTTTTTATATTGGAACTGCTCTCTAAACCAAAAAATAGAAGAAAAGAGCGATAATTGGTTAATAGAGCGCTTCTCTAAACCATGAATCAGGAGAAAAGCGCGATAATTGGTTAATAGAGCGCTTCTCTAAACCATGAATCAGGAGAAAAGCGCAATAATTGGTTAATAGAGCGCTTCTCTAAACCATGAATCAGGAGAAAAGCGCAATAATTGGTTAATAGAGCGCTTCTCTAAACCATAAATCAGAAGAAAAGAGTAATATTTGGTGAATAGAACAGTTCTCTAAACCAAAATACAGGAGAAAAGATAAATATTTGGTGAATAGAACTGCTCTGTAGATGGAATATTCTACGCACATTCTAAATGTTACATGTTCTGAGTTCTAGAATAATGGTCCAAATTGCAGCAAAATCGCAGCAGCTAGCAATAGGATGAGTAGTGCAGTTGGCCAAGGTGCGTGTTCTTTCTCTGAAGTTAGTGTTGTTGCAGCTACTTCTTGATTTCCTACGGCAGAAGTGGATGCTATTTCCTGGGATGCTGTATCTAGAGTAGCTACCTCTAATTTTATAGTGTCCTCGTCGTTATCGGAATTCCATAAATTGAACAGCACGTTTTCCAAGTCAGTGATTGGTAGCATTGGTTGTAACTTTGCACTACTATCAGCAAATATATTACTCTGAGTTCGTGCTCGTCCCCATAACAGGGTTAATTCTGCCATGGTAAACCCGGCTTTGGAGAGTTTCGCTCTTGCTATTTGTTGACTGATATAACCCCATAGAAGGTAGATAGCAACAAGAGCCAGCCCATATCGACCTGTTAAAACGCCGAGTAACACGAATTCCGTAACAAAAAGAAGAAAAGATATAAGCATTACAGAGATATTTTCTTTAAAAACATTTCTCCATAACCACACAGCGGGAGTAGCAAAAGTATTCTGAATCACATTGTTGATTTCTCGCTTGGCTCGAACTACCGCATTCTCTGTTGGGTGAATCTTTTTGAATGAGGTTCGAATTACAGTGTTTTCTGGATCCAGTTGTCTTGCTTTGTTGATTAATCTCTGTGCTTTTTTATATTTTCTCCTGTCATAGGCGATGAGTGCAAATCGGTTTAAAAAAGCAGGGTTATTTGGTTCCTTTTTTAATGCTATCTCTTCGTGTTCCTGTGCTTCTTTATTCTCTTTTAAAAAGTAAAGCATATATGCGTAATAAGCGTAGTATTCAGCGTTATCCGGATTCAAACGAATGGCTTCTTGATAAGACTTTTTCGATTGATGAAAATCCACATTTAAATGAATGAGCGCATGCATAAAATGAAAATAATCATTGCTTGGGTAAAGCTGAATGGCGGTTTTGGTGAGGTTCTTCCATTTTGCTTGTTGTAGTTCAGTCTCATGGTAAAAAGCAAGCGCAATTGTTAAAGCTTCCTCACTTTCTGGAGCTAATTCATATGCTTGATTAGCCCAGGATAGCGCTTCTTCTTGTTCATTTATGTAGTAGTGGTGTAAAGCTTTTAATACATAACCAATTGGGCTATTAGGTTGGGAAGTTATTGCTTCTTCTGCAAAAGCAACCGATTGTTCTATTTTCTCGTTCAGGACGAGTGTTTTTAGGTGTGCAATCTTAGTAATGTTCGTATCTGTCATCGAATCATCCTTCATAAAAATATCATTTTTTTGAATAAATCTAATTTTATTGTAGCTAATTATCCATAAGTTGGCTATGAAAATTGCAAACAACCTTATAATTATAATCAGAATATTATGAATTAAGCACGGATTTGTTTTCCTATTACATACATTAGTTAATATGGTTGAGCTATTATGTGATAAAGGAGTAGGGCGAATGGCGAAGACAGAAAACGCAAAGCAACCGTTTTACAAAAACATTTGGATCTGGTTCGTGGTAACGGTTGTAGCAGCTTTTGGGATTACATTTTTCGTGATGGACGACTCTTCAGAATTAGAAGCATTAGAAGAGAAGAATACGTCATTGCAAGAAGAGAATAAAGCGTTAGAAGAGAAAGTAAATCTTCTCGAGGGTGAAAACAGTGGTCTGGAAGAAACGTTGCTAACGTTAGAGGAAGAGAATAGTTATCTCGTTAGTGATAATGAATTATTGTATAGTGATATTACGTATTTAGTGGAGTATGTTGGGGAGTTAGAAGCAGCTTTAAATGAAGCTTATGAAATTATCGAGTCGTATGAAGCGAATAATTAAAAATGATAACAAAAATGACAGGTGACTTAAGGTCGCCTGTTATTTTTGTTTGAAAAAGACACTAGTAAAAAACTATCAATTATTAATTTTTTAACAATTTAATATTTACAAAAAAGTAAGAATATAATATCATACTTAATAAAGTCACTGGACAAAGTAAGTGCTAAATTTTGGTTAGTTTTTAGAGAAAAACATAAATAATACGGATAAGTTACAAATTATAAAATGATACGCTTCAATATTTTTAAAACTAATTTCAACCAAAAAATAAAGTTTAAAAAGAGGTTAAATATTGTGTCTAGAACAGGGAATTTAAAATTGATACAAGAATTAAATAGGTCATTAATTTTAGATACGATTAGAAAGAAAGGTCCTATTTCAAGAAGTGATATAGCAAAAAAACTAACGATTAGCCCTACTACTGTTACCACTGCTGTTAGCGAATTAATCGAAGGAAAGATAGTATATGAAGATGGTGTTGGGAATTCAAATGGCGGTAGAAAACCAGTATTACTCCGTTTTAATCCTGATACACATTCTATTATAGGAGTATCTATCACAAATTCGAAAATAAAAATTGCAGAAATGAATTTAGAAGGAAAGGTTAAAAAAAAGAGTGTAGAGATAACTAATAATGAACAAGGTGAAGATATTATTAAGCTTGTAATAGAGACTTTAAAAACTTTTATCAAAAATGAGAAGGTTAATTTGGACTATTGTGAAGGTGTCTCTATTATTACACCAGGAATTGTGAATTCGGAAGAAGGGTGCATTTCATATAATTCACATCTTGGCTTATATAATATCCCTCTTAAGAAGATGGTTGAATCCACCATTGGTTTACCAACATTTCTTGAAAATGATGTTAATGCGTTTGTATCTGCTGAGAGTTATTTTGGTTCTTATAATCATTACAATAGTATTTTATTTTTAACGATTGGAGATGGTATTGGTTCAGGAATTATGATTAATGACAGTATTTATAAGGGTTACAAGGGAAGTGCTGGTGAGATAGGACATACAACAGTCGTTCCAGGGGGGATTAAATGCAAGTGTGGAAATAGTGGATGTGTAGAGAATTATGTAAATTGGCCTTCCATTCATTCTCGAATTGTATCAGCAATAATTACTAAAGGACGTGATACGTTAATTAAAAATTATATTGGAAATGACTTTACTAAGATAACACCAGACATGTTTGTTTTGGCTATTCGTGAAAATGACGAGTTATGTAAGGAAATAATGGACGATATGGTTAATTATCTATCTATCACTATTGTTAATGCTATTCATACGCTAAGTCCTGAATTAATTATTTTAAGTGGAGCTATTATTCATGGAAATCAGGTGTTTATAGATCAATTACAGGAGGAGGTAAAGAAAAGATTATTACCTATTATTAGGGAAGATGTTAACTTCCAAAGTACTTCATTAGGACCTGATTTTGATTTATTAGGGGCTGCTTCTGTAATTTTACAGGGACGTTTTCGATTTCAATTGTAAGAATGGGTAAAAGATAATGAATTCAGGAAACATAATAAAATTTTGGAGGTATATCATGAAAAAATTAACTATTCTAATTGTATTGTTAATGGTTGGTTTCTCCTTGGTGGCATGTAGTAATTCTTCAAGTGGTAAAGATAAAAACACATTGGAAATAGCACTATGGGATGAAAACGCTAGTGAAGCGGTAGATGCATCCATAGAAGCATTTAAAAAAGAAAATCCAGACATTGAAGTTAAAGTAACATATACTCCTTTTGCTGAATATTGGACAAAACTAAGAACAAGCTTAGGTGGAGGAAGTGGTCCAGATATTTTTTGGATGAATGGTCCTAACTTTTATGAATACGTGGATTCTAATTTAATTGAAAATTTAGAAACATATATTGATGATGACCCGCAGTTTGCAAAAGAAAACTATTATGAAACCGTTTTAGATCTGTACTCTTTTGAAGATGAATTGTATGCAGCTCCATATTTTGTAGATTCTATTGGGTTATTCTACAACAAGAAATTATTTGATGAGGCAGGTGTACCGTATCCTGATGATTCTTGGACTTGGGAAGATATAGAAATGTATGGCGAAGAGTTAACAAATAAGGAAGAGAATATCCATGGTTACGTAGCAAGAATTACAGAAAACCAACAAGGTTATTATAATATAATCCCTCAAGCGGGTGGCTATATAATCAACGAAGATAAAACGCAGTCTGGGTTCAATACACCGGAGGCTAAAGAAGCTTTTACATTCTTACAAAATTTAATAGATAAGGGGATTTCACCAACTGTTCAAAATCAAATCGAAACAAAGGCAACACAAATGTTTATTTCTGAGAGAGTAGCTATGTTACCGGAGATATCTGTACATGCAGCGGAGTTCCATAAAGAACTTGGAGATGACTTAGGTGTTGCACCTCTGCCAGCAGGTAAGGAAGAGGGTTCTGTTATACATGGTATCGGGTGGGCTATGAACTCAAAATCGGATAATAAAGAGCTATCATGGGAATTAATTAAAAGCTTATCTGGTGAAGAAGGAATTACAACTATGGCAGAGACAGGATTTTCCACTCCTGCACATAAAGAAGCGAGTCAAATTTGGTTAGATTCTATACCTTCTATAGATTTGCAAGTATTTTTAGATGCGCATGATATTGGTGTGCTTTACCCAATATCTAAGAATGTAGCAGAATGGCAAGATGTTGAGACGAAAGAAATACAAAGCGCATTCTTAGGTGAACAAACAATAGATGAAGCTTTAGAAAAGGTATCTGAACAAATGAATAAAGTTTTAGAAGCCGAAAATATGGAATAAGTAAATGGATGTATAGGGAAGGAGGAAAATAAAATTGGAATTACCATCAAATTCCGATAAGCATATTAATCCATATCAACAAGGTGAGAAGCAGAAGTTAAATCCAAGTCCCAAAAAGTCTAAAAAACTTTTTACAAAAGAGGCGATGGTTGCCTATCTATTTATTGCTCCTACTTTATTGGGATTGTTTATCTTTTATATATTGCCTGCATTAGGATCATTTGTATTATCATTTACAAATTGGGATGGGATTAATACTCCTGAGTTTGTAGCATTAGATAACTTTATTTTAATGATTCAGGATCCATTATTTATGAGATCTATTATTAATACAGCGGTTTTCACTCTTTTGTCTGTTCCTCTATCTATTATGTTTGCAATAATAATTTCATTATTGCTAAATCAAAAAATCAAAGGAATGGTATTTTATAGAACACTTTACTTTTTACCAGTTGTAACTATGCCTGTAGCAGTAGGTATGGTGTGGAAGTGGTTGTACAATACAGAGTATGGAATTGTAAACCATATTTTAGGGATTTTCAATTTACCACAACCCGCTTGGTTGTTCGATCCAAATATTTCTTTAATATCTGTAATTATTGTCTACGTTTGGATGACAGTTGGGAATAACGTGATATTAGTTCTTGCTGGTCTACAGGGAATTGAGAAGTCTTATTATGAAGCAGCACAAATAGATGGTGCTTCAAAAACGAAGCAATTTTTCAAGATAACATTACCATTATTAACACCAACGTTATTTTTTGTGTTAATAACAGGAATGATAAGTTCATTACAAGTATTTGATTTGATTTTTGTAATGATTGGTAATACAACAGCTTTATTAGAACCATTGAGAACACTTGTTTATGGAGTATATGAATTTGGTTTTAAATATGGTCAAATGGGAGTTGCTTCGGCCCAAGCGTTGATTTTATTCTTAACCATCCTTTTAGTAACCATTGTACAATTTATCTTTCAAAAGAAGTGGGTACATTATGATGCTTGATAAAGAGGTGAATAGAAGTGCGATCTATTGGTAAACACAGTGTTTTAATTATAGGTTCATTCCTTATGATAATTCCTTTTTTATGGATGGTGTTAACTTCCTTTAAAACATACGGAGAATCAATGCAAGTACCGCCTACTATATTGCCTAGTGAATGGAACTTTAATAATTATGTCAGTGTATTTCAAAGTGTAGACTTTCTTCAGTATTATATCAATACACTTATTGTCACTGTAGGTAGAACATTAGGACAACTATTTTTATGTTCGTTAGCCGCTTTCGCATTCGCTAGATTAGAATTTCCGGGAAAAAATATAATATTTTTATTAATTTTATCTGTTCTGATGGTTCCCTTACAGGTTATTCTTATTCCTAATTTCGGAATAATTACTCAATTTGGGTGGGTTGATACTTTTTATGCATTAATTATACCGGGGGTATTTAGCGCATTTGGGGTGTTTCTGTTAAGACAATTTTTTATGGGGATTCCTAAAGAACTTGATGATGCAGCGAAAATTGATGGATGTTCTTACTTCGGTATTTATTGGAGGATTATTTTACCAAATGCAACTCCGGCATTAACAGCGTTAGGGATATTTACGATTTTAGCTGCATGGAATGACTTTTTGTGGCCATTGGTAATGACAAACTCTGAGGGTATGAGAGTATTATCCGTTGGCATATCAAATTTTCAAGGTCAATATTCTACTGACTATCCCCTATTAATGGCTGGTGCAGTATTATCTACCATTCCAATGTTGCTGATGTTTATATTCTTACAAAAATACTTATTAGCTGGAATTGCATTAGGTGGGGTCAGAAGATAGTCTATAAGTTTAATTAAATGGAGGTTTTAGAAAATGCTTAATGTATTAGTTATCGGTTCGGGTACGATGGGGGGAACACATGCTAATGCTTATTCCAACTTACCCAATGTGAATCTTGTTGGAATTGTAGATGTGCAGTTGGAGAAAGCGTCGTTATTAGCTAAGGAACTAGGAACCAATTCGTATAAGACATATGAAGAGGCTATAGAGGAAATCGGAGAAGTAGATATTGTATCTATATGCTTGCCTACGCCTCTTCATTTGGAATTTGTTAAAAAAATCGCAGATACCAAGACTCATATTATTTGTGAAAAACCTTTAGCCAGAACATTAGAAGACGCTAAGGAGATAATAGACTATTGTAATTCCAAAGGTGTGAAGTTATTTGTAGGACATGTAGTACGCTTTTTTAAAGAATATAGTCGAGCAAAACAGTTAATAGAGGGTGGAAAGATTGGAAAGCCTGCGGTTGTTAATACAAGTAGAATAGGTGGTTTTCCTGATGCTTCAAATGACTGGTACTCAAATTATTCAAAAAGTGGTGGGTTAGTTCTAGATATGATTATTCATGATTTCGACTTCTTGAGATGGTGTTTTGGAGAAGTTGATCATGTATATGCTAAAAGTTCAAAAGGAAGAGTTAATTCTAAGTTAGAGTACGCTTTAGTAACTTTAAAATTCAATAATGGAGTTATCGCTCATGTTGAAGGATCTTGGGCACATCAAAAGTTTACTACTAAATTTGATATTGCAGGAACGGAAGGAATATTAAATTATGATAGTTCGAAAGTGAGTCCAGTCTTTAAGAGTATCAAAGAGTTGGAAGGATCTCATACAGGAGTAGCAGTGCCTGAAAGTCCTTTAAAAGCAACTCCTTATCAGATTCAATTAGAACATTTTATAAATTGTGTTATTGAAGAAGAAAAACCGATTGTAACAGCAATAGATGCATATAAAGCCATGGAAATCGCTCTAGCGGCCCTTAAGTCAATTGATACAGGAAAGGTTGTAGAAATCTCGAATAAAGAAATGGGGATTTTATTATGAAAATAGGAATTATTAGTTTCGCACATTCTCATGCACATAGCTATGCACATGCATTGCAATCAATAGAAAACATTGAAATTGTTGGCATATATGATGACAACAAAGAGAGGGGGAATGAGGCTGCTCGTAAATATTGTTCTAATTATTATGATAACCTGGAGCACTTCTTACGTCTCCCATTAGATGCGGTAATTATTGCTTCAGAAAATGCAAAGCACCATGAACATACTATAGCAGCTGCCAATAAAGGAATTCATATATTATGTGAGAAACCTATAGCTACTACTGTAGAACATGCTCGTGAAATGATTGATGTATGTAAAAAAAATAATGTTCTCCTGCAGATCGCTTTTCCGGTCCGTTTTAGCACACCTGTTGGTAAAGGAAAAGGAATCATTAATTCAGGAGAGATCGGTAATATTGTAGCCATAAAAGGCACTAATCGCGGAACGAATCCTGGAGGATGGTTTGTGAATAAAGAGGATTCTGGTGGTGGTGCCGTTATGGACCATACTGTTCATGTGGTTGATTTATTAAGGTGGTATATGAACGCCAATGTTAAAGAAGTCTATGCAGAAATAGGGAATTTAATATCCGAAGATGAGATAGATGATTCTGGAATTATCACTATGGAATTTGATAATAATGTCTTCGCCACACTTGATTGTAGTTGGTCAAGAAATGACTCATTCCCTACATGGGGAGATGTTACGTTAGAATTTATTGGAACAAAAGGTACGTTATCCATTGACGCTTTCTCTCAAAAAACAGATGTATACTCAAATGATGGAGCTCATTGGGATTTCTGGGGAGATGATATGGATGCGATGTTAGTAGAAGATTTTATAAATAATGTAAAAAGTAATAAAAATCCAAGTATAACTGGTGAGGATGGTTTAGAGGCTTTAGAGGTTGCTCTAGCTAGTTATGAATCTTCTAGTAGAAAACAACCAGTAGAGGTAAATTAGTTAGAAGGAGTGAAACAATGCGAAAAGGTATAAACCAATGGTGCTATCCCGAAGGTACTCCTATAGAAAAAGTTTTCTCATATAGTAATCAATCAAATTTTCATGCAGTTGAATTAAACCTTTCTATGAATGGCCCAGGATTAACAATGGAGACAACTTTGTCAGACGTGAGGAAACTAAAAGAATTAGCATCCAATTATTCTATTCAATTAAATAGTGTATCAACCGATTTGCTATGGAAATATCCACTCTCACATACAGATAAAGTAATACGAGAAAAAGGCAGAGCTGTAATTGAAAAACAATTGGAATTTGCAGCTGAATTAGGGGCAAATACTATTCTTGTTGTCCCAGGTATCGTCAATGGAGAAACAAATTACAAGGATTGTTATGATAGGAGTCAAGAAGTAATAGGTAAATTAATTCCACTAGCAGAAGAAAAGAATGTGACGATAGCTATCGAGAACGTGTGGAACAAGTTCTTATTGTCACCACTGGAAATGGCAAGTTATGTTGATTCTTTTTCATCTAAGTACGTAGGTGTCTATTTTGATGTAGGAAACGTGCTGCAATTTGGTTACCCAGAACAATGGATAGAGATATTATCTTATCGTATAAAAAAAGTCCATGTGAAAGATTTCGATACAAAGGTAGGAAATATTAGTGGTTTTGTACCTTTATTAGCTGGAGATGTTAATTGGAGAAGTGTGATCCAATCATTAAATGATATCGGTTATATGGATACGTTGACAGCGGAATTAACTCCATATGACTTTGGTCCAGATTTGTTAGCAAGAGAAACATCTCGTAGTTTGGATATTATTATTGAAGCTGGCTAAGGTAACTCTTTCTAAGCGGGAGTGACTAGTGAATGCGAAAAGCGATTCTTTTAATGTTGATTCTAATCATCTCCTTATTTGGTTGCAGACAAGAAGAAGTTTCACGTGAAACAGCAACGGTCCAGTTTGCATTATTCGATCGTGCTTCTGAGCCGATATATGGTATCATCACAGTTGTAACGGAAGCTTTTGAAGGTGAACCGGTATCGGATATTGGGATGGTAATCGAGGGAAAGCCAACGAATCATATTGTAAAAGCGGAGTTAACGATTGGAATAATGTATCATTTTTCGTTTCAACAAAATGGAAATGTCATTCACGAAGAAGAGGTAAGAGTAGCTGAATCTGAAGAGGAAAATATGTATACGATTTTAATAGAATAAACGTTTGTAAAGCCTTGTTACTAGTGTAGCAAGGCTTTTTTTGGGATATATTGCTATAGATAATTTACATAGAACCGTAATATATTGGATTTATAAAGCTGTTGTTAATCAATACATCTGTTTAAAGGACGAACTTCCAATATAAATAACAGCTCTGCTCTTTTTTTACCACAGTTGTGTTAATTTTCGTTCTTTAGGTAAATAAGAAGTAATAATAAACTAAGCTTAAAGGTGATGAACATGTTATCTACGAGACAAAAACAATTACTTACCAAGCTTATAGAAACACATCAGTATATGACCGTGGACTTTTTGGCAAAGTGGTTGGAAGTTAGCCCGAAAACGGTTCGCAATGATTTAGATACGTTAGCTAGCCTTCTTGATGAAATGGGTTGCTCTCTCACACGAACTCCAGGAAAAGGTGTTGTTCTTCATGCCAATAGTGAAGTAAAAGAAGAACTTATGGAATCATTGGAATTAGCGACGTCATTAGTCGATAAGAATGTCCAGCTTACCATGGTGAGCTTATATGTCTTAATGACAGAAAATGTAACGATTCAAAAAATAGCTGACGAATTTTATCTCAGTCGATCTAGTGTTCATCAGATTCTTTTAGAAGTAGAAGAATTGCTTGATCCTTATAATTTACAGCTCACGAAGGAAGTAAGAAAAGGCCTGTTTATTCATGGTACAGAAAGAAGTAAGCGAAAAGCTGTATTTTATTGGTTATCGAGTAAATGGGTAGATGTAGATGCGGTATGTAGCTGGCTTCCGATGGATATTAACGAACAACAGACCATTGCTAGTTGGATTTGTTCCTGTGAAAACGAAAGAGGCGTGATGTACAGTGAGGAATCCAAACGACATTTATCGTTATTCTTCATTTGGTGGAAACACCGTGTGGATAGTGGTATATCCGTGTTTATTCCGAAGAAACATCGTATTCATAACCCAATTATTGGTGAAGTGGATGACTATCTTAATCAAATGACTGGTGAACCGGAATTGATGGAGAACGAGAAGAATTTTATCCATCAGGTTTTTGACCAACTCAAAGTGATTGCTTATAAATTTGAGGCAGATGATTTGGATCACTATAAGCGAGAGCACGCGTTCACATTGTATCTCATTCAGGAGATTTCCAAAATACTAGAAGTCAATCTAGCGTCAGATAAGAAATTAATGAATGACTTAATGTACCATGCAAAATCTGCGTTTTTACGAATGGAGCAAGGGGCAGAAATCGATAACCCTTATACCGAGGAAATTAAAATTCGCTATCGTGCCATTTATGAGATGGTACATCAGATTACGACGGATATGGGTTATGAAATGGTCGCTGCAGAAGTAGCTTATATAACGATGCATATTAGTTCTGCTTTTGAGCGAAGCGGCAATAAAAAATATTTACCCAATGTAATTGTCGTATGTACGACTGGGCTAGCTACTTCTTCAATTTTAACAACGAAGTTAGAACATATTGAACCAGGATTTCATCTGGTGAAAGTTGTAAGTTCTCAAGAAGTAGATGAGGAGTTAGCTTTAGATAATATTGATTTTGTTTTGACGACCAGTAAATTATCGATTGATGGTGCCGGTGATACGAAAATCTATCGTGTTAGCCCATTGTTATTGGATGACGAGAAAGCAAAAATTCAGCATGAAGCGCATAAAGTCGTAAATCGAAAACAGCTGCAACGTTTTAATGAAGTGTACCAACATGCAACGTCGATTGTGCCGACCTTATTTGATGAACATGTTCACTTTAGTAACACTAATAATTGGCATGAGGCTATAAGCCTTGCTGCTGCACCATTGTTAGAGGCTGGATATATCAAACAAGGGTATATACAGGAAATGATTATGTCTGTGGAGCGTAATGGGACGTATATGGTTTTTCTTCCAAAGATCGCATTCGTACATGCGAGCCCTGAGAACGTTATTAAGGAAGGGATAAGCATGACGGTTTTTGAAAACGACATGATATTTGGGTCGAAAAACCCGGAAGAAGTCAAAATCATTATCGTACTTGCCATTAAAGAATCACATAACCAAGACTTTTTACAACTTTATAGATATTTAGAGAATCAAGCGGTTTTCGAAAAACTTATAGACAGCAACAATCAAGAGTGGAGGAAGTAATATTGAAGCAACTACGAAAAAATCATATATCTATACTAACAGAAGCAAAAGATTGGCGAGCTGCCATTGAGTTATCAGGACAATTACTTGTTCATTCAGGTGCAGTAACAGAGCAATATGTAGAAAGTATGATTGCTTCTGTAGAAGATAATGGACCATATATTGTAATCGCTCCCGGAATTGCCATTGCGCATGCCAGACCAAATGAAAGCGTGAAAGAAAATGCATTGGCATTGGCCATTTTTAAGGAACCAGTAGCATTTCATAGTAAAGAGAATGATCCAGTTGACCTCGTGTTCTCTTTCTCTGCAAAAGGTGATGAATCTCATCTTAAAATGATTGAGCAACTATCTATGTTTTTAATGGAAGAGGAGCAAGTGAATGCATTAAGAAATGCTTCAACTATTGAAGAAGCATATCAAATCATATCAAAAGGAGATGAAGGAAATGAGTAAATTAAAAATAATGACAGTATGTGGGTTTGGATTAGGATCATCCATGGTATTAAAGATGAACCTAGATAGTGTATTAAAAGATGTTGGGATTGAGGCGGATGTATTTACAGGAGATGTAAGTTCTGCAGTTGGAACAAGCTGTGATTACATTTTTACTAGCAGTGAATTAGCAAATAACTTAAAAACTTCTGCAACAACACCTGTAGTAGTAATCAATAGTTTTGTTAATAAAGAAGAGATAAAAGAAAAGGTGCTACAAGAATTACAAAGCTAATCACCATATAAAAGGGGGATAAAATGATGGAATCCGTAATGAATTTTGTAATTGAAATTATTCGTGAGCCAGCAATATTTCTAGGATTAATTGCATTAACGGGTCTATTGCTGTTGAAGAAGGATATTTCGACCATTGTATCAGGTACAGCAAAAACGATTATTGGTGTAGTGATTTTAACTCAAGGTACGAATATTCTAGTAAGTTCGATTGAGCCATTAACAGCAGGATTTAACCTCATGTATGACATTCAGGAAACCGAAGTGAATCCAGCACTTGGCTCTGATCAAGTACTGAGTCAATATGGTACACAAATTGGGATTGCGATGCTAGCTGCGTTTGCAATTAACTTATTGGTAGCTCGATTTACGAAGATTAAGCACGTATTTTTAACGGGGCACATGCTATTCTGGTTCCCATTTATATTCGTAGCTGTTGGAGTGGAAAACAACTTAAGCAATGTTCAACTAATTATTTTTGCATCGATTATGACGGCATTATATATCATTATTGCACCAGCATTATTACGTCCGTTCGTTCGAAAAGTAACTGGATCCGATGACTTTATTATTGGACATCCAACGACAATCCTGAGCTTAATTGCTGGAGGAGTTGGAAAGCTATTCGGTACAAAGGGAAGGTCTTCAGAGGATATTAAATTCCCTAAATCCACGGAGTTCTTACGTGAAATTAGTATTACTTCTTCCATAACGATGTTTCTTGTTTATCTTGTCGTAAGTATCATTATCGGGTTTGATACAGCAACAGAAGCGTTTGCTGCGGAACAAAACCTATTTATCTATAGCTTAATGCAAGGGGTATTATTTGGTGCAGGCTTAACGATTTTATTACTTGGTGTACGCATGATGCTTGCAGAAATTATTCCAGCATTCCAAGGGATTTCACAGAAGTGGATTCCAAATGCGGTACCTGCTTTAGACGCGCCTATTTTATTCCCATATGCACCGAATGCAGTATTAATCGGTTTTATCGTATCGATGGTTACCTCGGTTGCAACCATATTTATTACAGGTAGTCTGGGAATCTTTAGCTTTGTTATCGTCCCACTTACCATCACATGTTTCTTTGAAATTGGAACTGCAGCAATCATTGGTAATGGAACTGGCGGATTAAAAGGTGCTATTGCCGGATCTGCAGTTGCTGGGGTTGTCATGATTCTTCTTGTAGGATTATCGGTACCGATTCTTAATGGAACCATTGCCGATTGGATTGTGATCTTTGGAGGAAATGACTTTTCTCTATGGGCATTTATGACGGATTGGATTGCCAAGTTATTCTGATAGGGAGGTGAACGCATGACATATATGAAAGAGTACTACACAAAGATTATCGAGGCACTGAACACCATTTCCGAAAAAGAAGATAAAGAGATTGCTAGTGCTGCAAAAAGCATGGCTACTGCTGTAATGAATGGTAACTCGATTTATTTATTTGGAGCATCGCATGCGGGTATCATTGCTGAGGATGCGTTTTATCGAGCGGGAGGATTTGCATTATTCAATCCGATCTTCAGCCCTAGCTTGATGTTGAATGTAGAGCCTGTTACACAGACAAGTAAGCTCGAACGTTTAGAAGGTTACGGAGACATATTGTTAGATTCCAAACCTGTGAAAAAAGGAGATATCCTCTTTATCCACTCTGTTTCTGGTAGAAATGCCGTAGCTATTGATATGGCATTAACGGCGAAGGAAAGAGGGATGGGAGTCATCTGCTTAACGAATCTAGAGTATTCGAAGCAAGTTACCTCTCGACACTCGTCAGGATATCGACTGTTTGAGTTAAGCGATACCGTTATTGATAATGGTGGAGAGCCAGGAGATGCAGTCGTGTCGATTGATTTACTTACGCAAAAAGTAGCGCCAATTTCTACGATTGTAGGCAGTTATACAATTCATTCGATTGTGCTAAAGATGATAGAAATATTTGAGGAAGCTGGAACAGATATTCCTATATTCCGAAGCGCGAATATCGATGGTGGAGATGACTATAATTCTCAGCTATTTGAAAAATACAAAGATCAGATTCATTATATGTGATAGGGGGGAAGCCAGGGCAGATAGGTGCTCTGGCTTTGTTATATTCGAGAATATAACAATAATATTTTGAATGTGATTGAATTTGTATGTCCATCTCTACCCCAACAAGTTTTTTTCTGGGAAAGCGTGTATTGAACAATTATAAATAATTGCTAGAATGAGAGTATCATGATATTGGTGGTGACAGTAAGGTGAAAACTCAAGTTAAAACTAAAAAAGGTGCTTATCGTTTTACATTTGGTATTTTTGTAGGAGTGTTTGCAGTAGGTGTGATAAATAAAGTAATCTCTATATGGTTCTAAAATTGGATATTAGGCAGGAATCTATCTAAAAAACAGGTGAAAAAGTGAGCTATGTTTATCTGTTTTTTTAGTATTATAATTTCACCAAGTAGCTTTATTTTTTTAGGAAAGCGTGTCATATTAGTAATAACAACGTTGTTATTAGAGTGAACAAAATGAATGAATATCAAGTTAAATCCAATCAAATTACTTTAACATTGCACTGGATGATATTCCTTTGTTTGTGAAAAAAGGATCAACTATCCCAATGTATGACGATGATTTAAAAGTAGTCGAAAATAAACAATCTTAATAGATAAATTAAAAAGCAGAACTATTCTAGGTGTCATATCCGTTTTAGTTCGGCTTTCCTTATTAACGATTAAACTCCGGAGTAAGAAGAGAATCCTCCATCAACAGGAATAACGACCCCTGTCACAAATTTACTTGCCTTATAATCCAATAACCAAAACAGTGTTCCAATTAAATCTTCCGGGTCTCCAAAACGATTCATCGGTGTCTGCCCGAGTATTTTATTTGCTCTGGTTGAATAGGAGCCATCTTGATTTCGGAGTAACGCCTTATTTTGCGATGTCTCAAAAAAACCAGGTGCGATGGCATTTACTCGTACTTTTCCTTCGAAATAGGTGCTGAGCCATTGCGTGAAATTACTAATTGCTGCCTTGGCACCACTATATGCAGGAATTTTTGTGAGCGGCTGAAAGGCATTCATGGAAGAGATATTAATAATTGTGTTCCCTTCACCTTCCGTTAAATCTTGGCCAAATACTTGGATGGGGAGAAAGCTACCGGTATAGTTGAGTCGAAATACACTCTCTACACCTTCTTCACTAAGTCCAAACAGGTTTTTCTCTGTATTAGGATTATAATGTTCATCATCGGTTGTTGCATCAGGATGGTTTCCTCCTGCACAATTAATCAGGGCATGAATGTTGCCAAATTGTTCATTAAACTGTTGTTTCGCATGAATAAGGGACGCTTTATCCAGTACATCCGCCTCTAGAGCAATGCTTCTTTCAGGGCAATTTGTTTCTTCTATTACTTTGTGGAGTTTATCTATGTTGCGTCCAAGCAACCCAACGTTCGCTCCTTCGCTGACTAAAGCCTTCACAAAGGTACTGCCAATTACCCCGCTTGCACCGGTAATAACAACATTAAGATTATGAAATTGTTGTGTCATTCGTCTCTACTCCTTCAATAAGCCCGTTAATGTATGTTGCACCTAGTGCACGATCAAATAATCCATAGCCAGCTTTTCCAGTTTCTCCCCAAATCATTCTTCCGTGATCTGGACGTATCGTACCTTTATAATTAATGTCTTTTAATGCACGAACTACTGCTTTCATATCCACAGAACCATATTTCGATAGATGACCGCTCTCCACAAAAGAATGGTTATCTAATCGCTTAATATTACGCATATGGACAAAGTGGATGTGGTCGCCAAACTCCTTAATTATTTCTGGAAGATCGTTTTCTTCTAGGCATCCTAAGGAGCCTGTGCAAAAACAAATACCATTATTTTTGGAGGAATTAATCGCGATTAAGCGTTGATAGCTTTCTTTTGTTTTAATAATTCTAGGTATTCCAAAGATGGACCACGGTGGATCATCTGGATGAATCGTAAGGTCAATATCATGTTCAATGGCTATAGGTAAAACCGCATTTAAGAAGTATTCTAGGTTTTTCCATAAGTCTTCTTCGTCAAATTGACGGTATTTCTCAATTAAGGTAGCCATTTCTTCTTTTGTGTAACTCTCATCCCAACCTGGAAGATTAAGATTTGTAGTTACGGGGTCGATATCTTTTACGAAATCATTATCATACATTAGCGTTTTTGATCCATCTTCTAATTCATAATCCAAGTTGGATCGTGTCCAGTCAAATACAGGCATAAAGTTATAACAAACTGTTTTGATACCCGATTCACCAAGGTTTCTTAACGATTTCTTATAATTTTCTATTAAATTATCTCGATTCGCTTCTCCGAGTTTAATAGACTCATGGACTGGAAGACTCTCCATAACGGATAATGTAAGACCTTCTTGTTCAATGGAAGATTTTAATGCATTAATTTTATCCTTTGTCCAAACGTCACCAACAGGAACATCGTAAATTGCGGATACGATATGTTTCATGTCAGGGATCTGTTTAATCTGTTTTAAAGTGACTGGATCACTGTCACCATACCATCGAAAAGATAATTGCATTCGTTTACCTCCTTCAGGTTTTTAATAGGGAAGAATCTTGGAGCAGTAAGGGGGAATTCTACGGTTCTATAGTTAATAATTAAAACGCTTATAAACACTCCCCCAAATAATTGTAAGCTGGTCAGTTTATAACAACGTTGTTATTTTTTAGTTTGAAATATTCATAACAGTTAATTATTATGATATAATTATCTGACAGATAAATCAATAGAGAATTTTAAGGAGTTATAAAATGGCCGTAACATTAAAGGATATAGCGATAGAATGTGGAGTGAGCTATTCAACGGTGAGTAAGGCACTTAAAAACTCTCCGCTCGTGACGGAAGCAACGAAAAGAAAGATTAAAGAGAAAGCAGAAGAAATGAATTATATCCCAAATAATTCTGCACGATCTTTGGTTTCTAATAAAAGTAATACCGTTGGCTTAATATGGCCTGCAGTAGATAGAGTAGCTGTCACCACACTTGCTTCTCAAATAAATGAGGCAGTAAAAAAAGCGGGTTATTTTATGGTAGTGTCAATTGATGATCCGATAACTGCTGCAGGGAAATTTTTGGAGTTGCGTTTTGATGGAGTGATCGTTTTTGATGAAGGGGAAGAAACGCGACTGCCTGCTAAAATATCAAATAATATTCCTGTAGTTGCCTATGGTGTAGAGCAAAAACTAGATTATCCAATCATTAATGTTAATCACGATAAATCTATGCAACTAGCGGTAGACACCCTAATAGACAAAGGGAATAGAGAAATAGATTATATCGGTGATCTTGAAACGAAGGATATCCGACAAATTATAAAGAAAGAAACGTTCATTCGCTATTGTGAAGAAAAGAAAATCAATTATCGACTAATCGATTCAGAAGGGTTGTCCGAAGAGGTAACGAGCAACTCGTTAAGGAAATTTCTCATGAAGAATACGCTTAAAAAAGGAATTATATGTGGTAGTTATGATATTACGATGGGTTTACTACATCATATGGATAAACAAGCGGAAAAGCCAATGATTGTTTCTTACGATAATATTAAAAAATTTGATGCGATTGATACGCCAGTACATACAGTTGGAGTTCCTTCTGAAAAAATCGCAGAGAGTTTAGTTCAAATGCTGATGAAACATATCGAAGCGGAAGGCGTAGTAGAAGATCAAGTGATGCAATTATACCCCGAAGTTACGTTTCCCGAAGATGAGTGATTTTGAATTGCTTACAGAAAAATAACAGGACGGTTGGTAGGATAAAACAAGTCTATTCACAAACTAACAGAAAATAAGAAATGTTTTGGTGTTCTAAAACCCAAAAAAGCATGAGAGCTGCGAGGAAATGGTGAATAGAGCGCTTCTAAAACCCATAATAGTAGAAAAGATAATTCATTTTGGTGAATAGAAAGGTAAAATACAACGAAAGAGGCAAACCGACTGTTGGTTTGCCTCTTACTATGTTACATCCGTTTCAATCCTTTTCGAATGGGGGGGACTTCTAGTTTTCCTTTTTCAAATAGTTTCTTAATGGTTTGTTTGGAGTAGCTAGTTACTTGTTCGTACGAAAGCTTTCCTGGAATTGGCGGCTCATCTTCAATACAGACATCTACAATCACGGGCTTGTTGAAGGATGCCGCTGCTCGTATAGATGGACCAAGGTCTTCAAAATTCTCTACACGATATCCTTTTCCGCCGCAGTTTTCCGCGAACTGGGCGAAGTTAAAGCTTTCGAGATTAGTTTTATAATCAAGATTTCCTTTTGCTTCTTGCTCGTACTTAATCATGCCAATGCGTTCGTTATTAAATACAACGACAACCATTGGTAAATTGTATTTCACCGCAGTAAGAAAGTCCTGCATATTCATGGAGAATCCACCGTCGCCGCATAACGCAATAGCCTGGCGGTCGGAATATGCCATTTTACTTGCGATGGCACCTGGTAGGCCGCATCCCATCGTTGCCAGCCAACTGGATGTAAGGAACTTCTGTGTGGTTTTCATACGAAAGTGTCTGGCTGCCCACACTGTCACATTTCCTACGTCTACAGAGAGTACTGCGTCATCTTCTGCGATTTTCTGTACTTCAGCAATGATTTGTTGTGGTTTAATCGGTGTAGATGTTTGTTGTTCGTCTTCCTCCATCTCTTTCCACCATTTCGCCATTTTCTCTTGGCTGTTTTCTAAGAAATCCCGATTTTCGGTTCGAGTAATTCGTTCGTTTAACCTGGTTAATGATTTTTGTGAATCGCCAGCAATTCCAACGTTTACGGGATATCTCTTCCCGATTTTCAGTGGATCATTATCAATTTGAATGTATGATACACCTTCTGGTAAAAACTCTACATATGGGAATGACGTTCCGATGAGAATAACCAAATCGGAATCTTCCATTGCTTCATACGCTGGTTTGGTTCCAATCATTCCTAAGTTGCCTAAGCAGTTTGGATGATCATCATCTATCACGCCTTTTGCTGGCAAGGAAACAATAACTGGAGCAGCGATTTTATCCGAAAACTGTTCAAGTTCTTGCTTCGCTCCTTTTGTACCTGTTCCGGCTAAGATAATTGGTTTTTTCGCATTTCCAATCAGCTCTAATGCTTTTTCCATTTCCGTAGAGCTTGGTACTTGTTCGGGTTCCTCGTATATCGCTGCATTCTTTTGTACGTGTTTCTTGATTTTTGCAGCTGGAATATCATCCGGTATGGTAAGAACGGCTGGTCCTTTTTCTGCATATGCAGTGCGCACCGCTTGATTAACAAGTGCTGGTAATTGTTCTTCTGACACCACTTGTTCGTTAAATACAGCGACATCTTCAAACATACGCTGCATATTTATTTCTTGGAATGCGTCCGTTCCAATCTGGTCTGTTGGCACTTGTCCTGCAAGTACTAGCACCGGTGCACTATCTTTCTTTGCATCGTAAAGTCCGTTAAGTAAATGAATCGCTCCAGGTCCTGCGATGGACAGACATACACCAAGCTTTCCAGTGAGTTTGGCGTAAGAAGCGGCTGCAAGCGCACCAGCTTCTTCGTGGCGTACTTGGATAAACTTCATTTTATCTTTTTCTTTACGTAGCTCTTCCATCAGCTGGTTGATAGAATCCCCGGGCATCCCATAAATATGGTCAACACCCCATTCGGATAATAAATCTACGAGTACTTTTCCTGCACGATCTTCAAACATATACTTGGCTCCTTTGTCGGTTGCTCGTTTGATTTGTATTATTTGTTATTCCACAAAATGCTCAAAATCAAACTATCGTGATGTTGAATACTCTCCCTGCAAATAATAGTCATCCAAACTTTTCACGCGGTGTTGCTCATCTACATATGAGATGTGTTCAGGATTAAAGCCCGTGGGACTGGTTAACCCTGCTGCTGCAGATATGCGAAACAGGCTTTCACGAAGGGTCACAAGAAAATTTAGTGCACGATATTGTTTTTCATCAATGACGAGTGCTCTTTGCAGCTTCGCATCTGTTGTGGCGACGCCGACGGGGCAGCGATTCGTATGGCAGATTTGTGCCATAATGCAGCCTACTGATATCATAAATGCGCGTGCAACATTTACCAGGTCAGCGCCCATCGCTAAAACGACTGCGATACGGTCTGCGGTAAATAGTTTTCCAGAGGCAATAATCTTCGTGCGTTCACGAACGCCATATTTTTTCAACGTTTGATCCACGATCATTACCGCTGATTTGACTGGTAATCCCACACGATCCGCTAGTTCTTGAAAGGAAGCACCGGTGCCGCCTTCTGAACCGTCAACGGTAATAAAGTCAGGTCCCATTCCGGATTCTTTCATGTAAGATGCAATCTCTTCAAAGGAATCCGAACTGCCGACGACGATCTTCATCCCAACCGGTAACCCGGTGTGGTTACGTATTTTTTCCATAAACGAAAACATAGACGGTACATCATCAAATTCGTTGAATCGATTTGGACTATTGATCTCTTGGTAAGGCTCGACGTTGCGAATATGAGCAATTTCTTCTGTGACTTTTTCTGCGTCGACATGTCCTCCGCGTGTTTTCGCTCCTTGGGCAAGTTTGAGTTCAAAGGCTTTTACTTGTGGTATCGCTGCCTTTTCTTTTAATAGCTCCCAGCTGAATTCTCCATTTTTAGAACGTACACCGAATAGACCTGGTCCAATTTGTGCGATAATATCGGTGTCTCCTTTTAAATGATAATCGGATAAGCCGCCTTCTCCGGTATTCATCCACGCACCGCCAGCCATGCCGATTCCTTTCGATAGTGCTGTAATTGCATGGTCACCGAGGGAACCATAGCTCATTGCAGACATTCCGACCAAACTTTTTACACGAAAGGGAGCTCGGGAAGATGGGCCAATCACCACTGTATTGTCATCGGTAAGTAACCACGGTTTTATAGATTTATCTTGAAGACTTTCCTTTCGGCTAAGTAGATTATCTTCTTGGATGTCGTAAACTTTTGAAGCAATCTCTTCCGTGTTATCTACTTCAAGTTCATCCTGTTGTTTTGGAAACATGGCATTTTTTACATAGAAATCGGCCTTTTCGAAGTCACGTACGGAACCGAATCCAAGCATATTCTTCTGGTATTTCGCAGGCATGACAATATTTTGATAATCCTTTCGAGAAAATGGTTTTCCAGATCGGTCGTTATTAAATAGATATTGCCGAAGCTCGGGTCCACTTTTTTCCAAAATATAACGTAGTTTACCAAGTATCGGAAAGTTACGTAATATTGCGTGCTGATCTTGTTTGCGATCCTTCAAATATATATAGCCAACTAGCACTATTGGAATAATGATAGCAGCAATCACAAGTAAACACGTCGCCAACAAAATGATATTGGTAGCAGAAAACTCCATGAAATACATCCCCTTTTAGGTAATTTGTCTCTGTTATGTAATTACCCGGTTTCGGATGGAATACACATGGAGAATGACAGTATGAGGTGTAAGTCGAAAAATCCACTTTCATCTATCGATCTTGGTTAATGTATCAATTAATAGTTGTGTATTTCGGTTTAACTGGGAGCCCTTTGTTAAGACATAGGAAAAATCTCGTTTTTCATACAGAGATTCAATCGGAACCATTTTAAGTGTCCCATGTGCTAATTCTTCTTTGATGGTTGCTTCAGATAAGAGAGCTAAACCTAATCCGTTGGTAACGCTGTTCTTTATTCCTTGTGTTGAACTAATAACCAATGTTGATTTGACTTGAATCTCATTCGATTGGACGAGGTGGTCAAAGTATTGTCGCGTCCCTGAACCTTCTTCTCTTATTACCCATTTATGATGATGTAAATCTGCTAAGTTTTTAAAATTAGTCTCATATTCGGGCGAGCAAACAATAACGAGCCGATCCTCTTTAAACGATGTTTGCAACACGTCCTTTGTGTAATTTGATCCTTCTACCAGCCCGATATCCACCTCAAGTCTGCGCACAGAATCAATAATTTTCTCGGTATTGCCAATCGTTACATAAAAGTCTAATTGTTCGTATTGTTTCTGCAATATCGCTATCACTTCTGGAAGGAGGTATTCACCGATGGTAAAACTAGCCCCTACTCGAATCAGGCCGGAAGCAGTTTGTTTCTTTTGATAAAGATGTTCCTGGAGTTGTTGATATTGATTCCATATCTTTAATGCATGTTCATAAAATAACTCCCCTTCAGGTGTAAGGTGAACACGCTTTGTCGTGCGTTGGATAAGCGATGTGGCAAATTCGTTCTCTAAATTTTTAATATGAACACTGACGGTTGGTTGAGACAGTGAGCGTTTGGTTGCTGTTCGTGTGAAATTTTTCTCGCGTGCTAGAACAATAAAGGTCTCCAGTTCTTCCATATGCATGGTTAAAATCCCTCTTTTATTAACTTTTTTAATAAGTATTATTATATATATTTATTTCAAAAATAAAAGCGCTCAGCCTATACTAATTATAGATAGAGAAGGAGGCACAACAACATGCAGCATGTACATCCAGACGATAAGACACGATCCTTTTATACAGGAATAGGGATTACCCTAGCAATTGCCCTAGTGGCGGGGGTACTTTGCAAGATTCCCTATCTTGATATTATGGGACAACTTGTTCTAGCGATTATGATCGGAATGATATGGGGACATACGATTGGGTTGAAGAATTCACATCGATCTGGCGTCCAGTTTTCCAGTAAAAAGCTGTTAAGGGCAGGAATTATATTATTAGGATTGCGACTCAATCTATCAGCCATGTATGATGCGGGCTTACATGCGTTTTTATATGCAGGATTGCTGTTAACGGTTGCTTTGGTGACTGTCTATAGCTTGGCTAGATTGTTTCGTGTAAATAAGACATTAAGTATCTTGACGGCTTGTGGAACAGCAATATGTGGAGCTGCTGCGATTGTTGCGATTGCCCCTTTAGTAAAAGCGAAAGAAAGCACGACAGCAGTCAGTGTCGCTGTTATTGCAGTGCTTGGAACGATGTTTACACTAATCTATACAATGATGTATCCTTTTTTACCGTTTACCGATTATCAGTACGGGATTTTTGCGGGAGGAACATTGCATGAAATTGCCCATGCAGTCGCTGCTTCCACTGCCGGTGGAGAAGAAGCGGAGAATATTGCTATTGTGGTAAAGCTGACGAGAGTTGCCTTACTTGTTCCGGTGGCTATTTTGATCGGTATCTATATGAAGAAAAGAGAACCTCAAAACAATAAGCAGCGTTTTTCGTTAAAAACACTCCCGATTCCCTGGTTTATATTTGGTTTTCTTGCCATGAGCGCGGTGAATACAATCGGATTCTTACCTGAAAGTGTCGTGAATTTGCTTATTTCGCTAGCGTATCTGCTGTTAAGTATGGCAATGGCTGGTTTGGGGTTAAATGTAGAGTTTCAAGCCTTTAAGAAGTTCGGATTCCATGTATTTTTTGCAGGATTATTAGGAACATTGATTTTAATCGGATGCGGATTCGGTTTGATCTATGTGATGGGTTTAGGATAGGCATGAGGGAGAGTTTGTTTAATAGAAAGCGGAGTTTACTTGAGATGTGTATCCAAATTAATAACCGAGCTATGTTTAGTTCATAGCTCAGTTATTCTATCCTGTAATCTCCTTAGTAGATGAATCTTCACCTAATCCAATAAACCAAATAACTTTGGTAAGAATAAGCTGATTTCTGGAATAAACGCAACGAGTAATAGCGCTACGATTAATGGAATATAGAAGATGAGCAGCTTCGGTATGATTTTTTCGATAGGTACTCCGCTGACACTACTTCCGATAAATAACACGGTCCCAATTGGCGGAGTGGTTACTCCAATAGCAAGAGCTACAGCCATTATCATTCCAAAATGGACGGGATCGATGCCCATTTGTGTTGCGACCGGGAAGAATATCGGTGTGAAAATTAATAGCGCTGGTGCAATATCCATAAAGGTTCCAACTACTAGTAAAATCACTAACATGATCAACAGTAGAATGGTTGTATTATCGGTAATGCTTAATAGACTGCTTGTAATTGCCTGTGGTATACCTGCGTATGCAAGTACCCAGGACATCGCAGTAGATGCTCCTATTAATAACATGATAATACCAGAATAAATCGTCGTTTCTCTAAGTATTTTAGGGATGTCGGTTAGTTTTAACTGACGGTAAATAACGCTAAGGATAGAAGCATATAGTACAGCTACTGCAGCTCCTTCTGTTGCTGTAAAAATCCCTCCGGCAATTCCACCTATGACAATAATAATTAATAATAAACTAGGGATCGCTTGAAGTATTACTTTGAAGGATTCGCCGCCACTGATTGGTTTGGATACAGGATATTTGGCTTTTTTCGCTAATATATAGGCGACGATCATGAGTAACGCAATCATCAACAGACCAGGTAAGTACCCTGCGATAAATAAAGCACCAATCGATGTGCCACCGGTTAATAGAGAGTAAATAATCGGCATCCCGCTTGGAGGGATAATTAATCCCGTCGGTGCGGAAGCGATATTTACAGCTGCTGCATACGAAGGGTCATAACCTGCTTTTTTCTCTTGAGGGTGCATAATCCGTCCCATTGTTGCGGCTGCGGCAATTGCTGAACCTGATATCGCGCCAAACAGTGTATTTCCGATAATATTCGTATGTGCGAGTGAACCGGACATTCTACCACCAATTAACTTTGCTAAATTAATCAGCCGATCGGCAATCCCGCCATTATTCATAATACTTCCCGCCAGCATAAAGAATACAAGTGCCAATAACACCGTACTATCTAGCCCGGTAATGATTTGTTGGGACACCGCTAATAAGGATGGTGTCATAGGAAGTAGAATTAAAATAGACACAAAAGAAGAAATAGTGATACTTACGGCAATCGGTACGCCAATAAATAAGAGTAAGAAAAACGATCCAAATAATATAATGGCTGTCCATACAGTTACATCCATGTATTCTCACCCTTTTCAAATGAATTGGATTGTTCGATGCCCTGTCGTTCCGAAATATGGATGATTTGATAGAAAATGATGATGACTCCACAAATAGGAAGAACACCATATACGAATCCCATCGGCATATTCAAAATTGGTGACAGTTCCGCCATGGTTGCTTGTGCAATATTAAAACCACCAATCACCATCACAAATAAGGCAAATACAATAACAAGTAAATCAATGAACCAACGTAAGATTTTATGAGCTTGCCCAGTAATCTTGTCTCTTAAAAAGGTAAGGGACAAATGTTCATCCTGGCCAAATGCATAAGTAGCGCCAATTACGGCTACCCAGATTAATGAAAAACGTAATACTTCCTGCGTGGAAATACTAGGGTCTTGCAGTACGAATCTAGTGAACACTTGCCATATTGCTGCGACAACTAGAAATAAGATTAAGATGCTGGCAATGGTTAATAGTCCTAAATCAAACCAGCGTTTTACCTTCTTCACGTGAACCCCTCCAACTTTCTTTATGGTTACTCTATTGCTTCTATCTCTGTAAGCAATGCGTCGATCGCATCATTTGCTTCTCTTTGTTCTTTTAACAGTGGCTCTACTAATTCTCTGAAAGGTGCTTGGTCCGGATAGGAGAACTCCACACCCATTTCTTCTTCTGCTTGGGCCATACTGTCTTCAATCATCTGATCCCATCTTTCGTTATGTACCTCTGTACTCTCCTGGCCGGCTTCGATTAGAGCCTGTTGTTCTGTCGCATCTAATTTATTCCATGATGCATCACTCATAATCAGGAAATCGGGTATTCTCGTATGTTCATCAAACGAAAATTGTTTCGCAACTTCACCATGGTTGGCATCTGTTAATGCGATTGGGCTACTTTCCGCACCGTCGATAATCCCTTGTTGCAGGCTCGTATATATCTCTGTTGCGCCCATTGGTGTTGGCGAAGCACCTAACAACTCAACCATTTCAATGGCGGTTACATTGTTCATTACTCTAATTTTAAGGCCTCTCAAGTCCTCTGGCGTTTCCACTTTCGTGTCTGCAGTATAGAAACTGCGTGCACCAGCATCATAAAATGTGACGCCGCGTAATTGCACTTCTTCTAAGTCTTCATACATATTGCTGACTGTATCCGTTTCCATAAACTTGCGAAAATGTGCATCATCTCGGAAAACATAAGGGAGGCTAAAGACCGAAAACGTCTCATCAAATTGAGATATCACGCCACCATTTACTTTGGTCATATCAATGACGCCATTTTGTACAAGCTCCATCACTTTTGTCTCTTCTCCTAGAACGCCATCTGTATAGATTTTGATGTTAACCGATCCATTTGTTTTCTGCTCTACTTTTTCTGCAAACACTTCTAAACTTTGATATACAGGACTTGCTTCATTATGAATATGAGCTAGTGTCAGTGTGGTTGTTTGTTCTTGACCAGATGCTACATTCTCTGTCGAGGAGCAAGCGTTTAGCAAGAATACTGCTATCAATAATATACTAACTAGTAAACTTCTTTTTAATGAGTAAGGTTTCATGTACAAACTCCTTCCATCATTGTTTTAATCACGATGAGTTGACGACCTAAGAACGTATAGTAGACAGGGCTCCTACCTTGGTTAAATATTGCTATCCATTGGGGAACTCATTGGAAGTCTCATTACATCGCGAATAAATAAAATATTTTCAGATAATTATATTTTAAGCGCTTTCAAAAAGGGTGTCTTATTAATATAAGAATTACTATCTCAATTTCAGAAAGAAAAACAGAAATAAGCGAGACTAGGTTGGAAAAAATGTCCGAACAGCTTGTTATCTGTAGTCCGGACATTTTCAATCTTGTTGTTTCTATTCGTATGGGTAGCTATTTTCGGGAATTTGGATTGTTATGGGTTGGTGCGCCCAAGGGATGTTCATTTCACTCGGCAGCTTATATGCTCCGTAACAAGATAAAAAGTTTTCTTCTAATTGATGCACATATGTTCGTTGTGTTTGAGCATCATGCTTTATCATTTTTGAAGGGAAATGTGGCACCGTTGGAATCGAGCGATGTATGTATTCAATACTAAGCAAATGTGAATATGCAGCTTCTATACTACATGGGATGGAGGTTTCTTCGTGTAACACTGCTTGAATACACACATCTAACTTTTGAGAATGTGCAGCCTCTGGATCGCCGTAGCTTTTCGTTGTTCCATCTTTAAACACGGCGTGCATATTGCCATCTGCTTCATAGGTAATCGTGGCGTGTTCGCATTCTAAAGTAACGTCTGGGCCCATCGTAGAATCGACGGCATGAGAAACGAGATATACTAACTCTACAGACTGTTTTGTGGTCGCTCGCAGCGCACATGTATCAAAGGTTTCGATGGGATTTGCTTTGTATAGCTCTACTTCTAATTGCTTTATTTTTGCGCTTTGTTCCGTTGTATTTCCTAATACATAAAGGAGGTGGTGAAGGAAGTGCGATGCTGCGTTATTAGCGATGCTATCGTATATAGCTTCCCCATTTGGACCGAGACGTTTGCCTGCCCAATTGGAGCGCTGGAAATATTGTTTGTTTCGAGGCCAAAGCACAAGACTTTTACCACGCAATGGCTTTCCAAATTGTCCTTCTTGGAAGTCCTTTTTTAATTGCTGTACAGCCGTGCTGAACGACCAATTAAACCCGACAGCTAAAAAATGTCCGGTTTTATCTCTGGTTTCGCGCATTTGATTTGCTTCTGCCAATGACCCAGCAATTGGTTTCTCACAAAGAACATGACTGCCATTTTCCATTGCGGTAATCGATTGACGAGCATGTAAATGGATGGGACTAGAAATAATTGCTAAGTCCGCAGAAGCATGCTGGTAAAATTCATCAAGCGATGCATAACAAGGAATTTTTAATGCTTCTAGTTTGGAGTAATAGGTACTGCGTTCAGGATGTATATCTACGACACCTTGAATCCAAGTCAGGTAGCCTCTTTCTTCTAATGCACGTAAGTAAATTTCGCCATAACCGGCGATACCGACTAAGACGATATCACATGTTTTTCTCAACGAATGCCACCTTCTTTCTTCTGAGTATCTGCATGCTGTTGTGCTAACAGGCATAGCTCTGCTGCTTTAAATGCATGTTCCTGCGGCATTGCGGTCGACGTGTTGTCTAGAATGTCATGTGCCAACCGATAAAAGTAGGGATAACCAATTTTTCCTTTGACGTCGTACATCCTTTCCCCACCATGATTGACTAAATATAAACGCTCGCCATCTGAGTTATTGGCAATGTCGACATATTTTCGTAATTCAATATAACCGTCTGTGCCTAAGATCGTCGTACGTCCATCTCCCCAATTACGTAATCCATCTGGTGTGAACCAGTCGACACGGAAATAATGCATGGCACCATTATCCCCGATTAAATGGACATCACCATAATCTTCAAATTCGGGATGCTCTGGATGGGCAAAATTTCGAGCGTTGCTGCTTTGTATCGTTGCGTCATTGGCATGGGTGAACCAGAGAAATTGTTCAATTTGATGACTGCCGATATCACTGATGATTCCTCCATAATATGCCTTTTTGAAGAACCATGCTGGTCTGTTTGATATATGTAAACGATGGGGCCCTAAGCCAAGCACCTGAATGACATCACCTATGGCGCCTTGTTCTAATAATTGCTCCGCAAAACCACTGCATTCCACTTGCAATCGTTCACTATAAAACACAGCCCATGTGAGGCCAGTATCGTTCACCTTTTCTCTCGCTGCCTGCAGTTGTTCCAGCGTTGTAAACGGAGTTTTCGCTGAAAAGAAATGCTTTCCTGCCTCAAGTACGCATAAACCAATGTCACCACGTTCAGAAGGGATGGCAGCACAGGCGACCATTTGAATTGCCTGATCGTGTAAGATTTCGTTTAAAGAAGAAGCGGCTTTTGCTTCGGGAAATTGCTGTTGAAAAGCTGCTATTTTATCAGGATCGTTATCCCATACCCAGCGAATCACTGCTCCTGCTTGTTTCATCCCTTTGCACATATTATAAATATGGCCATGCTCCAATCCGCAAGCAGCGATAAATAGCGTATTCGGTTCAACGGGTTTTTCCTTATGATAGATTGGTTCAAATTCAGTATGATATGTTGACTTCATTGTATGTACCCCTCCTTTTAGAAATGGGAAAGAATGTTGGGTATCTAACAAGTTTCGTAATGTGGAAGCTAGCCTAAGCGTAAGAAATATACGAAGACTTTCCGCGTGAGTGAGGCATAAGTGAGACCCTGAATGCATGAGCAAACCGCAGTCTCACCAGCCGCTTTAAGGTAAGTACAAGTATATTTCTAAAAAAAGTTTTCAAACTCTTACCTGCTGTTTCATGCTGTAAGTTACGGGCAGTGAAATCCCTGTTATACCGTAGTTAAGAAGCGCTCTTTGATGAGCTCTAGACTTTCATCTCCGGGCATATCCCAGATAGCTTGGTTAATGATCTCCACTTCGATTGGTCCGTCGTAACCGTTCTTTTCTACGGCCTGGCGAATTCGTGGTAAATCAATGACACCATCCCCCATCATCGATCGGCCTTTAAATAAATCGGGAAGCGGCACTTTCCAATCGGAAACATGGTAGCCGAGAATCGTTCCTTTAGCTTTATCTATTTCTTGATATAGGAACGGATCCCACCACACATGAAAGGCATCGATCACAACACCGACTTGTGAAGAACCTAATGATCGTTGAAGCGTGTTTGCCTCCCCTAACGTAGTAATGACAGAACGATCGGCAGCAAACATCGGATGGAGTGGTTCAATCCCTAATTTCACATTATGTTGCTCTGCGAATGGAATGATTTTCTCGATCCCTTCTTGCACCCATTTCCGGCCTTCTGCAATATCTTTATGCGGCGATGGGCCACAGACAAGTACAAGTACATCTGTCCCTAGTTCGGCTGCTTCTTCAATTGCTACTTTATTATCCTCTATTCGTTCGTTCCGCTCTGCTGAAGTAAGCGCAGGAAACATCCCGCCTCGGCAAACACTGGAAACATTCAAACCGGATGCAGCAATCATTTTTTTCGCTTCTTTCAATCCTACTTCTGCAATTTTATGGCGCCAAACGGATATTACAGGTATTTCATGATCGACGCAGCCATTGATGGCTTCTTCCAATGACCAATTTTCCGTAGTGATTTGATTGAGACTCAATCGCTGTAAATCTAGTTTTGTTTCCATTATTTTTTCACCTCCAATTGCTTTATTCCAGCTAGTTCTAGTATTGGCTGCATGCGTGCAATGGCCAGCTCTGGATCGGTGAGCACATTCGCTTGATCTGCCAGTTCAAACAGTTTCGTGAAGTGGAGAATAGAACGTGCGCTTTCTGCTCCTGCAATCATTCGAAAATGAGGCTGATGACCATTTAAATAAGCAAGGAAAACAATCCCTGTTTTGTATGCAAATGTCGGTTTCTGAAAGATATGACGGGCGAGTGGCGTCGTTTTATCTAATCGTTCGCGATAGGTTTCTAGATCTCCTTGGTCTAAAGCTTGAAACGCAGAGGAAGCTGCCGGAGCAATCGCATCAAAAATTCCAAGTAAAGCATCGCTGTAACCTTGGCTATCTCCCTCAATAAGCGGTGTATAGTTAAAGTCATCCCCCGTGTACATCCGCACATTTTCTGGTAATCTTCTACGCATCGTAATCTCTTTTTGGTCATCTAATAAGGACAGTTTAATGCCTTCAATCTTATCGGCATGTGCATGGATGATACGGAGGCAGACGTCCATAGCGTCGTCCAAGTTCTCATGGCCCCAATACCCTGCTAACTGAGGGTCGAACATATCTCCTAACCAATGTAAAATCACTGGTTGGGACACCTGACTTAGAATACGGTTATATACATATTCGTAATCCGACGCAGAAGTGGCACAAGCGGCGAGCGCACGACTGGCCATGAGAATTACTTTACTGCCTGCTCCTTCTACAAAGGCTACCTGTTCTTCATAGGCATGAATGACATCTTCTACACGTACATCTGGACTAGGAGTCAGATGGTCCGTTCCAGCGCCGCTTGCGATATTTCCACCAACGCTTTTTGCCTCTTTTACCGAGCGGGTAATTAGTTCTTTCGCATGTTCCCAGTGAAGCCCCATGCCGCGTTGTGCCGTATCCATTGCCTCTGCAACAGACATGCCGAGGGACCAAAGGTAATGGCGATATTGCATCGTAAGCTCCCAATCTATCGCAGGTTCCTGTAATGGATCATTGCTGGCAAATGGATCAGCTACGACATGCGCAGCTGAATAGGCAACCCGTGAATGGAAGGAGCTTTTCTCTGGTTTTGGTAAAGGTTCCCGATTTACTAATTCATATAGATACGTTGTTCCATCTGAATGAGGTAAATAAATATTCATCGTGACGGCCTCCTTTAGACATCCAAGCTTGGTACGTCGAGCCAACGACGTTCTTGTGAAGATTGTAAGCCCAAGTCTGCTAGCTGAGTACCTTTTGCACCTTCTAATAAATCCCACGGGAAAGCGTCATCCTGCACAACATGTTTTAAGAACATTTCCCACTGGATTTTAAAGGCATTCTCAAACAATTGGTTATCTGGTACTTCATCCCATTGATCTTGGAAATCAATCGTGTTTTGAAGGTCCGGATTCCATACTGGTTTTGGTGTGTTGACTCGATGCTGTGTTTTACAATCACGTAAACCAGCTACCGCACTTGCTTCCGTGCCGTCTATTTGTATAGTCAATAAATCATCACGATCTACACGCACCGCCCAAGATGAATTGACACTTGCTATTACACCATTTTCCAATTCAAAGGTTGCGTATGCAGCGTCATCAGCAGTAGCTTCGTACGTATTGCCGTCTTCATCCACACGTTTGGTAATATGTGTAGTTGCCACAGTAGAAAGTGCTTGCACCGAACCGAATAAATGGTCTAACACATAACGCCAGTGCGGGAACATATCCACGATGATGCCGCCGCCTTCTTCTTTTTTATAATTCCAAGATGGACGCTGACATTCCTGCCAATCACCTTCAAAAACCCAATAGCCAAATTCCATACGAACAGACAAAATTTCTCCAAAGAATCCAGCATCGATTAATCGTTTTAGCTTCATCACGCCTGGTAAAAATAATTTATCTTGAACCACACCATTTTTGATGCCGGCATCTTTTGCAAGTTTCGCTAGTCTCAATGAACCTTCTAGTGACGTTGAAGTTGGTTTTTCACAGTAAATATGTTTATTTGCCTCTATTGCTTGTTGAATGGCTTTTTCACGACGGGAAGTAGTTTGTGAATCAAAGTAAATGATGTTAGATTCATCTGCTAATGCCTCTTCTAAATTCGTCGTCCATCGCTCAATGGAATGCTCGTTGGCAAGCGCTTTCAATTTGTTCTCATTACGACCAACAAGAATCGGATCAGGCATGAGATAATCTCCATTATCCAGCTGTACGCCACCTTGTTCTCTTATAGCAACAATGGAACGGATTAAATGTTGTCTCGTTCCCATACGTCCCGTAACACCGTTCATAATGATTCCTATCTTTTTTGTAGTCATGTAATTCCCTCCTAAAACTGATTACGTTAAGTGTAAACATAACCACATAGAGTGTCTTATTAGAAGGGGAAACAAATTCTCAATTTCGGAACACAATTAAAAAACAGAATCATAGTCTTTCAAAACCCTAACGTTCTCTCTGCGTAAGTCGATACATATTAGGCGGTACACCGACGTTGTTCTTAAATAATCGGTAAAAGGTGGATAGTGATTCGAAACCAACTTCAAAACAGATGGAAACAATATCTTTATCGGTGTCGACTAGCATCTGTTTCACTAAGCCAAGTCGTACTTCGGTCAAGTATTGCATCGGCGTGCTATTATAGTATTCTTTGAAAATACTTTGTATGTAACGTTTGCTCATGTCCATTCGATCTGCGATATCTTCTGCATTTTTTATGTCAAAATAGCGTGTATCTATATAATGTTTTAGCTGTTCGACACGTAATGTATTAATATCCGTTTGCGAAGGTTCGTGAAAAGAACGAGCAATGATAAAAAATAGCTCTGCCATATATATTTTGATACCCGTTTCCCATAAATTATCTCCATAGGATTGTTCATAGAGCATTTTACGAAGTAGTTGCCGTATCTCACTGCTATCAAATGTACTGAGTTTTTGTACACGCGCAGATCGAAATACCTCGGGAATTAGCTCCATTTTCACATCTGAGTGAAAAATATCTGCTTCAAATTCAAGCACCAAAACAGTCATTTTTGATGATGCAGCTATGGAGTGTTCCGTTTCAGGTGGAATAATAATAAAATTATCTTGTGCAATTGCATACTCTTGATGGTTCAATGTACAGATACCAGTGCCTTTTAGCGTATATAGCAATTGATACGTATCATGCTCATGCGATTTCACTTTTTCTTTTTCATTGTGCTTACTTTCATATAAAGAGATTAATGCTTGTTGCTTATCTGTTTTCAAGAAACATACCCCCTTACATTATCTTTATTTGCGTTTGCTTTAAGTATAACATTTTTTCTGTTTATTTTTAATTTTTGTTGTTTTTGTTTGGTATTGTAAAAATCGTTTGAGAGAAAACCGGGTGAACAGGATTAAAAAACGAGGAGAAGTTTAGTATAATAAGAAGAAGTGATGAATTTGAACGGGTTTGTACAGAATAAGGTGGAACAAAGAATGGAGCGGATACGATGGATAAATTCAATATTGGTGATATGGTGACTGTAGATGATAAGCATATGCCCCTAGTGGGCACGGTGGTGTACATTGATGAAAAGCGTGAAAGATATTTGGTTCGTTTCGGCGGTTCCCAGCAAATGTATTATAAAGAAGAACAAATTACGCTTTGGGAGCAGTAAGTTTCGGCTTTACAATTGTATATGAAGGGGGTAATTACGTGTCCAAAGGTGTAAAAATAATGTTGTGTGCAGCCTTCGTGCTTCCAGCTTCGATAACGATTTTTCGTATAATCCTTGATTACTTTTTAGGAAGGGAAATTGAATTAATGTCCTATTCTGCTGTATTCTTAGGGTCAGCTGTTGGGGGATTATTTTTTGCCGGACCGCTGATGTATACGGTATTCAAAACGAAAGAGAATTAAATGTGTTGAAGAAAAAGGTATTTCTTCTATACTAGAATAGGTTCCAAAATATCACAAAGAACATAACATATGTAAAAAAGTAGGTGTATATACGATGATTGCAAAGACAGAAGCGGATTTCAACGGATTAAAAGAAATAGGTAAAATTTGTGGAGCGATTCGGGATGAATTGGTTCGTTCTACCAAACCGGGAATGACTACAAAAGAACTTGATGAAATGGCAGGCACGATGTTTGCACAAGCAGGAGCTCAATCGGCGCCAAAAGGAGAGTATGATTTCCCAGGATATACATGCATTAGCATTAATGAAGAAGTAGCGCACGGGATTCCCGGCGAACGGGTAATTGAGGAAGGCGATATTGTTAACATAGATGTTTCCGGGTCGAAAAATGGTTATTTTGCAGATACGGGAATTTCCTTTGTAGCTGGGCAAGGGGAGGAAATGTCACAGAAAGTATGTGATGTGGTAAAAGAAGCATTCGAAGCTGGGTTGGAGAAGGCAAAACCAGGTGTGAGCACAAGTGCGCTTGGGAAAGCTGCACACAATGTGGCAAAAAAACATGGCTTAACCGTGATCAAGAACCTTACCGGACACGGAATTGGCCGCTCGATACATGAAGCGCCAGATCATATTTTCAGTTACTTCTCTCGTTGGGATAATGAGATTTTAAAAGATGGCATGGTTATCGCCTTTGAGCCATTTATCTCAACATTTGAAGAGCAAGTCTATCAAGGAGAAGACGGCTGGACCTTCTTAACGGTGGAAAGCGCGGTCGCTCAATACGAACATACTATTATTGTAACGGAAGATGGCCCAATTATTACGACATTGTAATTTTGAGTGCGTATTTCTTTAGTGTAAATGTAAGCAGGCGCTGCGGAAAAACACTGCGCTTTCCGTGGTTTTGTCCTCAGCCTCCTCGAAAAAAGGAGGTCGCTTTTTTCTGCGGGGTCTTCATACTGCGCGTTGTCACAGGAGTCTGCGTGTTTTTCTTTCGCTAGGTGGGGTGATTCAACGTATCAAATTTTATTACAACCTGTCTCTAAACCAAAAACCAAGCAGAATGGCAGCTAATTGGTGAATAGAGCTCGTCTATTGACCAAAAAAGAAGAAAAATGCAAGACAATTGGTGAATAGAGCCTGTCTATTGACCAAAAAAGAAGAGAAATGCAAGACAATTGGTGAATAGAGCTCGTCTATTAACCAAAAACCAAGCGGAACGGTGAATATATGGTGAATAGAATCCTGATTACCAAAGCGAGGGTATTTCTTTTTTCTATACAATTTTAAAAAGCCTTATTATAAAATTGGTTTAGTTATTACATTTACATTCGTATTCCTTGAATATATATTCTTTATATAGAGTTACTTCTTTAAAGTCATTGGTCATAGATTGATATACTTTTATAAGTGGAACTATATCTTTTTTAGCTAATTTAATTAGTTGTTGTTCGATCTCAACATTTGGATCTAAGCGATATTCATTCATCTCTTCAACGAAATGATTGTGTTCACATATATCATAAGTTATTGCTAAATAATACAAATTCATCAGAATGTGCCCCCTATGTTATTTCTTCTATAAAACAAAAGCTACAGGAGTGAAGCGCATGTTAAAAAAATATCTCCGTATTCCTATTTTTGCTTTTATATTCCTACTGCTTAAACAAATCATCTTTGATGATGGCATTGATTGGGGGTATACTATTGTTTTTCCAATTTTTCTATACGTAGGTTATATTGCTTGGGAATGGATAAATATACCGTACAATTGGAAAGAAAATAACAATAAATAAGCAATTAATCCATCTTCAAAGCTATATTCACTGCATCGAGTGCATGAATTTTTGTGGTATCAAAAATAGGAATGTCCAGTTCTTTTTCTTGAATTAATAATCCTATCTCCGTACATCCGAATATGATTCCTTCAGCTCCTCGATTCATCAAATTATTTATTACGCTAATATAATACGCTTTGGATTGTTCGTTAATAATTCCTAAGCAAAGCTCTTCAAAAATGATTTTGTTTAATTTATTTATATCATCAGAGTCAGGAATAATAACATTTATCCCGCTCATTTTGATTCGATTTTTGTAAAAATCGTGTTGCATGGTGTAGGTTGTTCCTAGCAAACCAATTGTGTTTATGTTTGTGGACTTAATCTTTGTTGCAGTTGCATCTGCAATGTGTAGTATGGGGATAGATATCGCTTTTTCGATGTCTTCTACGGTCTTGTGCATGGTGTTGGTACAAATAATAATAAAATCTGCTCCAGCTTTTTCTAATGAGTGTGCGGCATGTGCTAATTTGTGGCCTGCGCTTTTCCAATCACCTAATGATTGATCCCTTTCGATGTCAGCAAAATCTACGCTATATAGAATGCATTTTGCAGAATGTAATCCTCCTAATCTAGCTTTCACTTCTTCATTTATTATACGGTAATATTCACTGGATGACTCCCAGCTCATTCCACCGATTAACCCGATTGTTTTCATTCTTTTCCCTCCTCAGAGAAGCAGCTTGGTAATTATATTTTTCAAAAATCAGATTTCTATCCTTCCTTCTAAAGCTACCTAATTAAAAATACTTTGACAAGTTTAAGATTGTGAAGTAGTGTTATTGATAATGATTATCATTATTATTTAGATGAAAAGTAGGGGGGAATTAGGACAGATGAAATCGAGACATTATTTGTATTACATATTATTATCCATCGTTATGTTTGCATTGCTCATTGGTTGTTCTTCTAATGATGCAGATTCAGCAGAGGCTGATACAGAGGAAGATAATACGGAAGAGGCTGCAGAAAGTTCAGAGCCTATTGTAATTGAGCATGCGTTTGGTGAAACGGTAATTGAAGAAACGCCTGAGCGTGTAACTACTATTCAATGGGGGAATCAGGATGTTGCATTAGCACTTGGTGTTGTTCCAGTTGGTTTCTCTGCAGCGAATTTTGGTGTGGAAGATGATAGTGGATTATTGCCGTGGACTGCGGAAAAATTAGAGGAATTAAATGTTGAAGATCCGAATGTATTCCAAGATACGGATGGGTTAGATTTTGAAGCGATTGCAGATAGTAATCCCGATGTTATTTTGGCAGCATATTCAGGAATTACGCAAGAGGATTACGATTTATTGACAGAAATCGCTCCTGTAGTAGCTTATCCTGTTTCTCCATGGACGACTTCTTGGCGCGAGCAAGTAATGATGAGTGCTGAAGGCATGGGAATGAAGGAAAAAGGGGAAGAATTAATTGAGGATACAGAGACTCTAATTGATGAGAAATTAGAAGATCATCCTGAAATCAGTGGTAAGAAAGTAGCTTGGGTAAACTTCTCTGCTACAGACACATCGAGTATGCATCTATATACTCCAACGGATACACGTGTGAAGTTCTTGACGGAAGAATTAGAGATGGAATTCCCAGAAGAGATCTTAAATCAATTGGAAAATGAGACCGACTATTCATTAAACCTTAGTGCAGAGAATGCAGATATCTTAAATGATGTCGATGTTATCCTGGGTTATGGTGATGAAACGTTAGTGGAAACAATTCAAAATGATCCAATACTTGGACAAATTCCAGCGGTTGAGCAAGGATCGGTTGCTTTTATTAATGGTACTTCTGAGTTGGGTGCTGCAGGTACGCCGAATCCACTTGCGATCTCGTATACCATTGATGATTACTTAGCATTAATTAGTGACACGCTTAATAACGCTGCGGAGTAAAAGGATTTTTCTAAATGTAAGAATTAAAAAGGACGGTTATGACCATCAAGCTCATGACCGTCCTTTTTCCTATTTTCAAAAGTGGAGCAGACTATTTCATGAGCTATACTTGATTAAACGAACCTTTTTCCGACTTCCGCCACTTTACAAATGTATACAGGAAATCTAGTAGAAAAAGGAAGATACAAATCATTGCAAAAATCATATATTCGGTTGAGGTTAAATTTGTACTCCAATATACCCCAAGGAAAATCAAGGTAAAAATGGGGATATTCCATAACGATCGGATGAATTTTCTGCGATAGGTTAACTTATGGTAGATAAAGACAAAGCCCTTATCTATCTTTTCTGAGTTCTTATACTTCGCGTGCATAATAAGATGCACTACTGTAACAGCTATCATAGGCGCAATAAAATACACGAGTATACTCATCTATACCCTCCTTGTAAAAATAACATTTCTTTACAAAACCATTCCCTAATCAATGATACCTAATCAAAATTTTACATTATTTACCTGAATAGTGAAAATGAATAAAAAGATTAAAAGTTGCTAGGGACATAGGACTAGTAGCTTCTAACCGATAAATTGTTAACAATAAGATAACAATTTTAAAAATATTTTTTACAATAGTATTTCAAATTCCAAGTAATAGTGGTAATATAAATTTTGTATTTCGTATTCTTTTAGCAATGTTTTTAATTGTTTATTTTAAGGGGGCAATTTATTGCTATATACTCATAGATAAATAGATTATTTGAGTATAAAGGTCGGAATAAAAGCAAGGGTTCAAATGCTTATTGGGTGTTTGTTCCTACATAAGAAAGTCAAAACAGGAGGGAAAAAAATGAAAAATCATAAGTTTTTGTTGTTTGTTTTGGTTTTAACATTCGGTCTGTTCTTAGCTGCATGTGGTAGTTCGGATGAAGGCGAAGAAAGCGATGCAGGTGCAGAAGGAACAGAAGAAGGTACAAGTGGTGAAGGTGAAGCAACTGCTTCTGATGATTATAGTATTGCAATGGTTACAGATATCGGTGGAGTAGATGATAAATCATTTAACCAATCCGCATGGGAAGGTATTACTGCATGGGGAGAAGTGAACGGTTTATCTCAAGGTAATGGTTTTGATTATGCACAGTCTTCGGACAAGGCGGATTATATGCCGAATTTAACGCGTTTTGTACGTGATGAATATGATTTAGTTTATGGAATTGGATTTGAATTAAAAGAAGATATTCAAAAAGCTGCTGAGCAATATCCAGATACGAACTTTGCGCTAGTGGATGATGTTGTGGAAGCGGATAATGCAGTAGGTATTACATTCAGTGAACACCAAGGTTCATTCTTGGTTGGTGTAGCTGCAGCAATGAAAACTACTACAGATAAAATAGGTTTTGTTGGTGGAGTAGATTCTCCATTAATCAAAAAATTCGAATCTGGCTTTATCGCTGGAGCGAAATCAGTAAATCCTGATATCGAAGTGGATGTTCAGTATGCAGAGTCATTTGCTGATGCTGCAAAAGGAAAGTTAATTGCAACAAACATGTATGACAGCGGCGTAGATGTGATTTATCATGCATCTGGTGCAACTGGTAATGGAGTATTTAACCAAGCAAAAGACATTAAACAAAATGATCCAGAGCGTGAGATTTGGGTAATTGGTGTTGACCGTGATCAGCACGAAGAAGGTGCGATTGGCGATCATAACGTAACATTAACATCTATGGTGAAACGTGTAGACGTAGCTGTACAAGATGTTGCGAATCGTGGAATGCTTGGCGAATTCCCTGGTGGAGAGACGTTAGAGTATGGAATAGAAGATGATGCGATTGTTGCCGCTACTACAAACGAAGAAGCGATGACAGAAGATATCATTACCGCTATCGAAGATTATACTAAACAAATCTTAAACGGTGAAATTGAAGTTCCACATACAGAAGAAGAATTAACTACATTTTTAGAATCACTATAAGCAATACAAGTGTTAGCGAGCTTTATAATTATATAAGTTTAAAAATACAATGAAAAAGGTTTTTCCTGCTTTTAGCTTACAGTATGTGAAACGAGCGATCTTGAATCAATTCTTGCTTCTTAAAAAAAGAAGCAAGGATGATTTGATTTTAGTAGAGACTTCGTATCCCTTTTGCCATAGAGTGAAAGTCATCATAGGTTACTATTTCATCATGATGTTGATGCTGTCCAGTCACTACGTTTCGATGTGCTCTAGTTATTAGTATGTAGAAGCCTTTTTCTTATAATTAATTTGTCTATATTCCTTGCTGTTCGAGGTTGTGAATCAAACGTTTTATTATAGGAGTGAAAACGAGTGGATTATGCAATTGAAATGTTGAATATCAGAAAGGAATTTCCAGGTATTGTCGCTAATGATAATATCACTGTGCAAGTGGAAAAAGGGGAAATTCATGCTCTGTTAGGTGAGAACGGAGCGGGTAAATCGACATTAATGAATGTCTTATTTGGATTGTATCAACCGGAAAAGGGCGAAATTCGTGTAAATGGAAAAACGGCTAACATCACAAATCCCAATATTGCGAATAATCTAGGGATTGGCATGGTGCATCAGCATTTTATGTTAGTTGAACCCTTTACTGTTACACAAAATATTGTGCTCGGTAGTGAGCCAACCAATAAATTTGGCAAGATTGATTTATCGAAAGCGAGACAGGAAATTCAAGCATTATCGGATCAATATGGACTTCGTGTTGATCCAGATGCGAAAATTAGCGATATTTCTGTTGGGATGCAACAGCGAGTGGAGATCCTAAAAACCCTTTATCGTGGGGCAGAGGTGCTGATTTTTGATGAGCCAACGGCAGTATTAACACCACAAGAAATTAATGAACTGATCGTGATTATGCGGGCGCTTATTAAAGAAGGAAAATCGATTATTCTCATTACACATAAACTGAAAGAAATTATGGAAGTATGCGATCGTTGCACCGTTATTCGTAAAGGAAAAGGGATTGGGACTGTTACTGTGGCAGATACCAACACAACCGAATTAGCATCGTTAATGGTTGGACGTGAAGTGAATTTTAAAACAGAAAAAACGCCTTCACAGCCGAAAGAAAATGTTCTTGAAATTAACAATCTCTTTGTACGAGATGCTAGAAAAGTAGATTTGGTAAAAGGGCTTGATTTAACAATTCGTGCTGGAGAAATTGTTGGGATTGCCGGTGTAGATGGCAATGGACAATCGGAATTAATAGAGGCAATTACGGGACTGCGAAAAACAAAATCAGGGTCGATCCAATTACATAATAAAGAAATTGCAAATCTATCTCCAAGAAAAATCACCGAAAGCGGTATTGGGCATATTCCGCAGGATCGTCATAAATATGGACTTGTATTGGATTATTCGATTGGTGAAAATATTGTCTTGCAAACGTACTATCAAAAACCGTTCTCGAAAGCGAAAGTCTTGAATTATAAGGCGATATTTGAAAAGGCGACAAGCATTATCGAGGATTACGATGTACGTACACCGAGTGTGTATACAAAAGCAAGAGCATTATCTGGTGGAAATCAGCAAAAAGCAATAATTGGACGTGAAGTTGATCGTTCGCCGGCATTATTAATTGCTGCACAGCCAACGAGAGGTCTGGATGTGGGTGCGATTGAGTTTATCCATAAGAAATTGATCGAAGAACGGGATAAAGGACGTGCAATCCTTCTTGTTTCCTTTGAATTGGATGAAATTATGAATGTCAGCGACCGTATTGCCGTGATGTTTGATGGCAAGATTGTCGCCGATGTGAAACCAGAAGACACAAACGAACAAGAGCTTGGTCTGTTAATGGCAGGAAGCAAAGTGGACAAGGCAGGTGAGACAAGCGAATGACATCAAACAATAAATTATTCGGATTATTAGTACCGATTATTTCGGTTATTATCGGTTTACTGGCAGGAGCTGTCATCATGCTGTTATCCGGCCACGATCCGATTCAAGGATATACCGCGTTATGGAATGGTGCGTTTGGCGATGCCTATACGATTGGCGAAACAATTCGCAGAACAACACCATTAATCTTAACAGGGCTTGCGGTTGCTTTTGCATTTAAAACTGGACTATTTAATATTGGTGCCGAGGGACAAGTAATTGTTGGCTGGCTCGCTGCTGTCTGGGTTGGACTAGCCATCGATGCACCGATGATTGTCCATCTGCCGCTTGCAATTATTGCTGGTGCATTAGCTGGTAGTTTATGGGGTTTCTTACCTGGTTTGTTAAAAGCAAAACTAGGAGTACATGAAGTAATCATCACGATTATGATGAACTATATTGCGTTGTTTATCACAAATGAAATTATACGAAGTGTCTTAACCGATCAAAATACAACCACAGAATCGATTGCAGGAACAGCTTCTTTAGCATCGGAATGGTTACAGGGCATTACTTTTTACTCTCGAGTTCACTATGGTATTCTGATTGCGCTGCTCGCAGCATTTATCATGTGGTTTATTATCGAGCGGACAAGTTATGGGTATGAATTGAAATCGGTTGGGTACAATCTTCATGCTTCGAATTATGCTGGGATGAATGTAAGTAAAAATATCATTCTATCTATGGTGATTGGTGGAGCATTTGCAGGACTAGCAGGAGCTATGGAAGGACTGGGAACATACGGTACCATATCCGTGATGGCTGGATTTACCAATCTCGGATTTGACGGGATAGCAGTAGCATTACTTGGATCGAACAATGCGATTGGAGTTGTATTAGCTGCCATTCTTTTCGGAGCATTAAAAGAAGGTGCCGGAGAAATGCCGACAGCTGCAGGAGTACCGACCGAATTAGTAGATATTATTATTGCATTAATTATTTTCTTTGTAGCATCAAGTTATATTATTCGCTGGGCAGTACTTCGCTTTAAAAAGGAGGAAAAATAGATGCTAGATATTTTACAATCCATTGTTCCAACGGTTCTATTTTATTCAGCACCTCTTATTTTAACAGCGCTAGGCGGAGTATTCAGTGAGCGATCCGGTGTCGTAAACATTGGATTAGAGGGTTTAATGGTGATGGGTGCGTTCGTTGGGATCGTATTTAACCTTACGTTTGCCGATGTATTTGGAACGTGGACTCCATGGGTATCGATTGTTGTTGCAATGGTAATCGGTGGAATATTCTCTATCATCCATGCAGTAGCATCAGTTACATTTCACGCGAATCAGGTAGTTAGTGGAGTAGCCATTAACATGCTTGCGCTCGGTGTTGGGGTGTACTTGACGAAGGTTTGGTATGATAAAGGGCAAACCGATATGGTCAGCCAACCATTTTACACAACAGATATAGCCATACTTGAAAAGATTCCCGTTATTGGACCAATCTTTTTCCAAGGTGTATATGTAACATCTTACTTGGCAATTATTCTCGCGTTCGTCGCATGGTATGTCTTATATAAGACGCCATTTGGCCTACGCCTTCGTGCAGTCGGAGAACATCCAATGGCAGCCGATACAAATGGAATAAAAGTTGAAAGAATGCGCTATGTAGCGGTAATACTTTCTGGGGTGTTGGGCGGATTAGGTGGTTCAGTATTCGCACTAACCATTGCATCGAACTTCTCCAGCGTAACCATTGTTGGGCAAGGATTCATGGCTTTGGCGGCCGTCATCTTTGGAAAGTGGCATCCACTCGGAGCAATGGGAGCAGCGTTGTTCTTCGGATTAGCGCAAAGCTTGAGTGTAGTAAGTTCCGGTGTGCCATTCCTAGAAAATGTCCCACAAGTACTACTTCTGATCGCGCCATACGTATTAACGATATTAGCACTAGCTGGATTTATCGGAAGAGCGGACGCACCGCGAGCAAACGGTGTACCGTATATTAAAGGCAGTAGATGATATTGCTAAGGAGACAGACCTGCGTGGGGGTGTTTGATTGTAGGATTGTAGTCGCGGCGCGTTGATCGGGATTTCTTTGTCGGTTTGGGGGCGTGACGTGGGGCGCGTGCAAACGATTGCTAGGCGACGACTGTCGACCGTGCTCTATTGCCCAAAAGAGCTGGGAAAAGCGATAGAATTGGTGAATAGAAGAGCTCTATTACCCAAAAAAGCTGTGAAAAGCGATAGAATTGGTGAATAGAAGAGCTCTATTACCCAAAAGAGCTGTGAAAAGCGATAGAATTGGTGAATAGAAGAGCTCTATTACCCAAAAGAGCTGTGAAAAGCGAGAGAATTGGTGAATAGAAGGTCTCTATTGCCCAAAAGAGCGGAGAATCGCAAGAGAATTGGTGAATAGAAGGCCTCTATTACCCAAAAGAGCAGAGAATTGCGAGAGAATTGGTGAATAGAAGGTCTCTATTGACCAAAAGAGCAGAGAATCGCGATAGAATTGGTGAATAGAAGGTCTCTATTGCCCAAAAGAGCAGAGAATCGCGAGAGAATTGGGTAATAGAAAGTCTCTATTACCCAAAAAAACAGAGAATTGCGATAGAATTGGTGAATAGAAAAGTTCGATAAACAAAAAAAGCTGTGATTCGCTTATGTTGTCGTAATTTAAAAATAGTGTGCAGCATTTATTTATCAAGTTGTTCTGTACGTTATTTTCGTAGGTAATGGGCATACGTAAAGGGTACGAGGGCGCAAATAAATATTACACTACCTACAATAATAGCGTCAGAAATTTTACCACTGTAGAGCAGTTGGAGCAGTCCGACGACGATCCCGATAAAAGCGATAATCGTCACAGTTAGATAATATGGAAATGGTTTTTTTGGCTTTTTGGTATCATCGTAGACATCCATGGATACTCCTATATTTATAAAGTTGAACACCACTACAGTAATAACAAATTAAATCCACAGTGTACTTCTGCCAGCCTCCGATAATCCTAACGTTATCACATCATATCATACATTAAGATCGAGATGATTCCAATCGTCTGAACAAGAAAAGCAACTCGAATATTTTTCAAATTTTAATGATTAGCCGTTCATCTTTAATTTTCTTCATAATTCCCTCCTCGATTCGTAGTGGGTTTCTTGAACAGGAAATATATAAGTGCCAATAAGAAAATAACAACGAGTATTGATTTTAGCGGAGAGGGATCGCCTAATAACGAAAATACGTTAAATGCTGAGATGGGCACACCAATCCATCTTAAAAATGCGATTATAAATATACCTGTAAGAATCCCCATCGTTGCATATTTTATTCTCATGCAATCCTCCTTTATTTTTAAAACGGTCTTTGCAAAAAACACAATAGAACCTATATACTAAGTTCTACATCTTACTAACGATTCCTTTTTGTTATTTTATGTTCCTAGAAGAAATAGTAGATATAAAGTTGCGTAAGTAGGCAGTGCAATCATCGTAATAACATATATTGTAGTTTCAATCGCAGTAAGCTTTCTTTCTCTTTTCATTGATTTTAGTTGCCTATAATAAACAAAACTAGATAAAATTATGAATAACCAAGCGAGATCTTTTACGTTTTCTAGAAAAGTAAGCAAATAGATCACCTCTTCTTTGTTTATTTGTTACTCATTATATAGGCTATGCGTAAAAATACCACAGGAAATCTTGTATTTTGGCAATGGAGAATATGTAACAAGTTCTAGACAATCGATTCATCTAGCGAATAAACTAATAGATAAAGTAAGCTTCGTATACATAGGAGGAGATTACAATGCATCCAAAGCAACAGCGTGAGTCGTTTCGTTCTAAACAGTACACAGGTACAACGTCTGGTATGTGTGATAATTATTTGCAAGCCAACATGATTATTTTGCCAAAAGAATATGCGTTTGAATTTTTATTGTTCTGTCAGCGTAATCCGAAGTCATGCCCGATTATCGATGTGCTTGAAGAAGGTGTGACAACCCCGCAGATAGCTGATGCAGACATTCGTACCGATTTGCCTAAATATCGAATCTATCGTAACGGTCAATTGGATAAAGAAGTTACAGATATTAAAGACAAATGGAGAGCGGATTTTGTTACGTTTCTTATTGGCTGCAGCTTCACGTTTGAAAAGGCGTTAATAGAGAATGGCATTCGACTTCTTCATCAGGAACAGGAGCGGGTCGTGCCGATGTACAAGACCAATATTCCTTGTGAAAAAGCCGGGCGCTTTGAAGGGAATATGGTTGTGAGCATGCGGGCATTGGAGCCAGAGGAGATCGATAAAGCGGTGAAGATTACGGAACGTTTTGAGACGTCTCACGGATCTCCGGTTCACATTGGTAATCCTGAAGAAATTGGTATCAAAGATATCGATAATCCGGATTATGGGGAAAGTATTTCTTTTGATAAGAAGAAAAGGACTCCTGTCTTTTGGGCATGTGGTGTCACACCGCAGAATGTTGGATTGAATGTTAAGCCGCCGATTATGATTGCCCATGCTCCGGGACATATGCTGATTACCGATCAGTTGGAAGAAAAGTAATAGTTTCTAGGTTTAATTTTTCTATTTATAAGTTGGGAGTTTTTGTCTGAACCTCATTAGTAGTGTATAAGAATAATTACTCGGGACCTTTTGTAGCTAAGGAATTACAAAATCGAAGAAAGACACAACATGAAAGATTGCTTTAGTTGTATCTTTCTTCATAAGATCTCCAAGCTCTATCTGTTTCATTGCCTAAAACGCAGATGTTATCTATTTTTCTTTGGCCATTAATACACGTAATGTTTCTCTAAGACCTTCTTTAAAAGGCGTTTTTGGAATGGTACCGATTCGTTTTTCATATTTTTCTCCACTTAGGATAAATCCTTCTTTAGTAAGGTACATTATCTCAACAATTTCTCTCATAAATTCATCAAATAAACCAATAAAACGAATTGTACTTTTAGTTAGTGGGATAACCATTTTTTGATTGCCAGTTATTTGACGAGAGATTTTGATTATTTCTTTCCCGGAGATCAATCCTGCTCCAGGTATGTTCCAGTTCTCTCCGTACGAATCGTCCTTTTCAGCTATAGTTACAATCATTCTAGCCGCATCGGGTAAATAGACGTATTCACGAGGAGTTTTCAAATTGCCTATAAAAATCGATGTCTTATTGGCTGCAATTCCTTCCAGTGTCGGTTGCAGGTAAGAATTTTGTGATGTAGGGCCATAATAATCAGGCAACCTAACAATCAATGCTTTGGCATTTTTCCATTTGCTGTTGAATATTAATTGTTCGAATTCGACTCTAAGTTTGCCTTTTTTCGTATGGGGTTGATGTGGATGAGCTTCATCCCCTTTAGCGACTTGATGTCCATACACATAAATACCATCTACAAGAACAATATGTTTCCCTAAAGCATCTGCTGCTTTCATTACACTTTCCCCAAGCGGCAAGAGTTTGGTTTTCATCTCTTGATATTTAACATTTGCACATTGAAAAATAACATCCACATCTTTTGCAGCCTCTATAATTGTTTGATAATCAAATATATCTCCCAGTGCATAAGTTAATTTTGGATTATTATCATGTTCTTTTATTAATGCTTTCAGTTTACGTTGAGAACGTCCAAAAGCAATAACTTCGCCCCCTCTATTCAATAATTCTGAAACCATAACTTGTCCTGAACCACCAGTTGCTCCTAGTACAATCGCTGTTTTCATTTATAACACTCCTTTAGTTAGTGATTAATCAATAACAAAGAACACAAAAAAATAATTAGAATTAATTTAAACCCTTTGATTATTGTACAATTCTTTTAAATTATCACATTGTAAGTATGCAATTTGTTGTTTAATCCCAAAAAGTGAACAATACAATGATAATAGTTACTATACTTAATACTATGGATAATGAGGAAATAGAATTTTCTTTATTATTCTCCTTCATCTGTATCACCTCCTTTTTAAAATGTTGAAAATAAGCATTAATTCCACCAACTATTGATACTAATGACCATTATTCCAATAAAAACAAAGTCGATTTTGTTTAGTTTCATCTCTTCAGCTCCTCACATTAGTAAGTGATTAATCAATAACTAAAATCGCAAAAAATAAATAATCGAGTTTTGATTATTTATTTTTTGCTATAAGCTCTGGAAGGTCTAAGAAATAAGAAATATTGCATAACATTCCTCTTGCTAAGAACGTCGTAACTTCACTCTCCACATTTTCTATTCCAGCGTCTTTAAATCGTTCTAGAGTGTAGTTTTGAATGTTGGATAATCCTTTTTTTGTTGCATTTCGTATAGCTTCTTCTGTTACCGAAATTCCTATCACCTGTAGTGCAATTTCATTAGGGTGCAATTCTGAAAGTTCTTCATATGCTTCAATCATTTTATCAACGAGCTGTTCCGGACTCGAATGGACATTTTTAAAAGCCAGAAGAATCCTTTCAAATGCTCGATCTAAAGCTGCAATAAACAATTTTTCCTTTGTCTTAAAAAATCTAAATACATATGGTTGGGATATGCCCGCTTTTTCTGCAACATGTGCGGTAGTTGTGTTATGATAACCTCTTTTTGCGAATACTTCTAATCCTGCTTCAAGGATTTCTTCTTTCCGATTTTCTTTGCTTGACCTAACCATACCATACACCTACTTTTAGTTATTTATTGATCAATTACATTGTAATTAACAATTCGATTAAATGCAAATACAAATTTTCTTGCTGGGTAGGGAATTATAGTATTATCTTAAAAGGTGAATAGAATTATTATTTGATTGTCATATGGTAAACTAAAGGAAAACATGCGTCGAAAAGGAAGATTTGTATGAATATAACGATTGTATCGGTAGGTAAATTAAAGGAAAAGTACTTGAAGCAAGGAATTGATGAATATAAAAAACGTTTAAATGCATACGCGAAAGTGTCGATAATCGAGGTAGCAGATGAAAAAGCACCAGAAACCATGAGCGAGGCGGAAATGAAAGAGGTCAAGCGCAAAGAGGGCGAACGAATTCTATCTTCTATCGCACCCGATGCGTTTGTGATTACTTTGGAGATTGAAGGGAAAATGCTAGGGTCTGAACAGCTAGCGAAGAAGCTGGACGAGCTTGCGACGTACGGGAAAAGCAAAGTCGTATTTGTGATTGGTGGATCACTTGGGATAAGTCAGGACGTGCAGCGGCGAAGTGATTTAGCATTGTCGTTTTCCAAGATGACATTTCCACATCAGTTAATGCGGTTGGTATTGATTGAGCAGGTTTATCGTAGTTTTCGGATTAATAGGGGTGAACCATATCATAAATAAATGAGGTTTTTTGTATTTAATATCGAATAAACAAAATATAAATGTTTAGAATAGAGGGATAGTAATTGTCTAAAATAAATGAAATTCAAAATAAAATTCATGAATTAAATGGTGGAGAGTTTCAAAAAATGATGGATGTTTATTTTTCTAAGACAATCAATGGGGAAGTCTATTCTATTGGATCTGTTATAGGAAATAATAATACAAAAACTGGAACACCAGATACATTAATAAAATCAGCAGAAAGTAAATATATTTTTATTGAATACACCGTACAAAAAAGTAATCTTTATAAGAAGTTTGAAGATGATTTGGAAAAATGTTTGGATGAATCAAAAACAAATATTCCACTTAATGAAATTGAAAAAATTATCTGTTGCTGTACAGGAAGGCTTTCTACAGAAGAAATTAGTAAGTTAACTGCAAAAGTTAGTAACTATAATATAAGACTAGAGTTACTAACAGTTGATGCTATTTCTTTTAAAATTTTCGATTTTCCTTCAATAGCATCTGATTTTTTAAATATAACTTTAGATACAGAGCAAATTTTAGATATTGATGATTTTGTAAAAGTTTATAATCGAGGTAAATTAGCAACGACACTAAATACCACTTTGTATGCAAGAGATTCAGAAATAGATTTAATTATAGAATCGGTAAATAGGAATCAAATCACTATATTGTCAGGAAAACCTGGAGTTGGGAAAACTAGATTAGCTTTAGAATGCATTAGAAGATTTAAAGAAACCAACCTTGAATATGAAATTAAATGTCTTAGAAATAATGGTCAAAATTTGTATTCAGACTTAAAATTACACTTTAGCAACCCTGGAAAATATTTATTGTTTATTGACGATGTTAACCAATTAACTCAGTTAAATTTAATATTAGATTATTTAGGTTTAGAAGAAGAAGGAATTGAGTTCAAATTAATTGTGTCTGTAAGAGAATATGCAGAAAGAAAGATCTTAGACAAGATATCGAAACTTAATATTCATTTAATTAAAATTGATATCTTACAAGATAAAGACATAGAAACTTTATGTAAAGAAGAATATGATATAAAAAATCACTTATATATAGAGAGAATATGTAAGATTTCTAAAGGAAATGCTAGGTTAGCTATTATGGCTTGCGAGACTGCGATAAGAGAAAATACTTTAGAAAGTATAGGTAACGTTACAGAGCTAGTGGAAGAGTATTACAAAGGTATAAAAACTGATTTTGAAAGCGAATTAGAAAATAATGGACTTCTTAGAACTGCTGCTATATATAGTTTTTTAACGGTCGTAAATCTTAAGGATGATGAAAATTTAATTTTAATGGCTCAATTAGCAAGTTCAGAAAAAATTGATTTTCTAAGAATGACTGAAAAGCTACATTCAATGGAGATACTGGATATCTATGAGGGAGAAGTAGCTAAAGTATCTGATCAAATCTTGAGTACATATATTTTTTATCTAGCTATTTTTGATAAAAACCTCTTAAGATATTCAGAATTGATAGAAACATATTTTCCAAAACTAAAAAATAGAATTATTGAAAACTTAAACGGTGTTTTTTCATATTATTATCAAAATGAAAATTATGAATTAATAAAAGAGGAAATCATAAAAGTCTATCAAGATTTAAAAGAAAAATCAGATGATAAATTAGAAGATTTTTTATACACTTTTTGGTTTGCATTAGAAGTAGAAACTCTTGTTTATATACAAGAGAAAATTGATCAGCTGCCTAAGGAAGAGGATAATCAAATAAATTATGATATCTCTAAGCAAACTTCTAGCCGTTCAGAAATTCTTTCTACACTTTCTAACTTCGGTCAAACTAAGTATTATAATGAATCGCTAGAGTTAATAATGAATTATCTGCAAAAAAAACCTACTGAATTTTCTTCTGTCTATTCTGTTTTAACGCAAGCTTTTGGCTTCAAAGAAATTTCTGAAAGACAAAATTTCATCATACAAAAAGATTTAATGAATTTGCTAATAATTTATTATGACCAAGAAAAATCAATTGTTTTTGAAATGCTATTGATTAAGCTAATTGATTACTATTTGAAGTTCAGTCATCATATTACTGAAATGTCAGATAGAAAAACTTTTAAGTTCTATGACATAACTTTAGAGTGTACTCCAGATGTTCTTGAAATTAGAGAAATTGCATGGAGCAAATTAAACGACTTATATAACCAAAATGGGGAAGAAGTAAGTAGAGTGCTTTTTGGATTCGGAAGCCAGGGATCAGGAAAAATAAATAAGGATATTTTAATACAGGATATTAAGTTTATCTCAAAACTTATAGAAAGTTTAACAGAAGTAACATTAAAAGAAAGTATTATATTTAATAGAATAAATGACTTTTTATTAAAACAAGACTTAGAATTAGAGAGTTATTTAAGAGATAAATTAAGTTCTGAAAAATATAAGGTCTATAAAATATTGGCACAAGATACTTTTAGACCTAATTATCGAGAAAGAGTATTGGAAAAAAAGCAAATGTTAGTTGATATGGCAAAAGGGTTCGATACTCAAGAATTCAATGTTGTTTTTCAAATTTTAGATAGCATTGTAGATAACGATATTTTCCATAATGAAATAAATCCAATTTTTAATAGCTTCGGTACTCTTTTAGAAAATGCTAAAGAGGATCTTATGGTGAACATTATTAGAACGTACATTTCTCGAGATTACCATGTGAATTTATATCCAATTCCTATTATAAATAAATTAAGAAGTACGATAGATGATAATGACATAGTAATGTTATTAAGTGAAAATAAATTCTATGGTCAAAGTTATTGGATATATTGTTTTCTTAGAGTTATATCTGAGGAAAAACCTAATTTAGATAATCTTAATAAAATATATGATTACTTTAATGAAGATCAGATAGAAATGACTGGATATCTAATAGATTTGGACTTTTTGAAAAGCTATTTAGAAATTGATGAAGATGTATTTGTGAATGTGACTAAAAGCACATTGAGACATAAAGATATCACTATTCAAAGAACTTTAAGTAATTTATTTAATCCATTCTCTGAAATTAATAAAGAGTTATTTTTCTTGTTTCGAAATAATTTAAATACATTAAAAAGTGCTTACCTCAAATTATTAGAAATTGACTCTAATATAGACGAGGAGTTATTAATCTTAAAACAATTTATTGATTTTGACATAAATATAATAGAACACTTTCTGGAACAAACATTAAAAAGTCAAAATAAAACTTTAAGAGATATTGATTTATCTTTTATATGGGAAGGAGATAATTGGCAGTTAATACTTGATAGAGTAATCTCTCTTATATTTAATCAGTCGAAAAGTAACTTTTATGATACAGTATCGATAATAACGAACTTATTATTGGGCCCAAAGGAAGAAGTAACTATTGAAAGACGTGATTCGTGGTTAAGAGAGAAAATTTCTTTATGGAGCTTTGATGAAGAGAATATTACGTTGTTGTTCTATGCTATAGCTAGTTTCAATAAAGAAAACAAGGCGAAATATATAGTTCATTTATTGGAAAGCAACGATTCATTTGACTTGTTTTGCAAAATACCATTATCCCCGCCCTTTTTTTCTTGGAGTGGAAGTGAAGTTCCGGTATTAGAAGAGAAAATTGAGTTATTAAAACTTATTGATAAAAGCTTAACTGGCATCAAACTTCTGAGACATAAAAGATGGATTCAAGCGAATATTGAAGGTTATAAAGAAAGAATAAAAAAAGTTAAAATAAAAGAGTATATGGAAGATTATTAATGTAGAAATGAAATTTTATATTGCCATAAATAAACTCAAATAGGTACTAACCCTCACTTAGATAACATGCGGTGAACCTTACCACAAGTAAACACGAAAGCTGCAACATCATGTGCTAAACTAATATGTAAAAAAACCTAGGAGAGACCAATATGTTAAAAACTACTACTGCCATGCCATGGAAAGAAGTTTTAACCGACAACTCAGCACATACCATTACTGGTGATGTCCGGATAATCGATGCTTTTCCAATTCCACAGCTCGAGACGGAGAGGCGAGTATGGATTTACTTGCCAAGAAGCTATCATGAAAGCGATAGAAAGTATCCCGTTCTATATATGCATGATGGGCAAAATGTATTTAATCAAGCAACATCTTGGGGGACCCAGTGGGGTGTCGATGAGACGTTGGAGCAAATGACGTTGGATGAACCTGCACTTGAGACGATCGTGGTCGCTATTGATCATGGAGGCGACCAGCGCAACAATGAATATAATTTTACGATAAATCCGGAATATGGTTTCTGTGGCAAAGGGGAGGCTTATGCTGCGTTTCTTTCGGAGACGCTTAAGCCCTATATCGATCAGCATTACCGCACTCTTTCCGCGCCGGAACATACGATGATTGGTGGCAGTTCATTCGGTGCATACATATCGCTTTATACTGCCTTGCGTTATCCTGATCAGTTCAATCGAGTGAGTGGATTTTCTTTTGTGATGTGGCAGGACAGCGGTGCAATTATCCGTTTGATCGAACAGTCGGAGATCTCCCCTACAATGAGAATTTATCTGAGCATCGGTGAACAGGAGACGGATAATCCAGATTTTAACCGAATTGCTTGTGAGCACGTTACGCTTGCTCGTCAGAAGCTGATTTCAGCAGGTGGAGAAGAAAGCAGAATTCGATTTGACGTCATTCCGGATGGAACACATCATGAATCCACGTGGGGACCGCTGTTTGCTGAGGCCCATCGTTGGCTGATGCAGTCTTGATAGAGTGTCTTTAATATGACTCTCAATAAGTAACCGTCTCGTCCGCTTTTATGTAAAAACTGCATCAAATTCCCCAAAGTATTTTTGCTTAAAGTGGTACAATGTGTATAATAATGAGTAAGTGAAGCGTGAAAGAAATGGGGTATATCAGATGGTTCAATCCATTAATACAAAGGTCGATTTAGTGATTGATGCGACCTCACATATAAATATGACAGACTATGGCCAAATCATGATTGGAGATAAAGGGTTTGAGTTCTACAATAAACGTGACTCGCGTAAATTTATTCAAATTCCTTGGGAAGAAGTAGATTATGTGATTGCTTCGGTTCTATTCAAAGGGAAGTGGATTCCGCGTTATGCTATCCAAACGAAGAAAAATGGGACGTTTACTTTTTCTTCAAAAGATCCAAAGAAAGTATTACGGGCTACTCGTGAATATGTTGATCCGAATCGTATGATTCAATCATTAGGGTTCTTTGATGTTATCAAACGCAATTTGAAGAGTAAATCAAAAAAATAATGTACACATGCGAGACGGGCTTTACAAAAAGCCATGTTGTTTGAGAAAATGGAATCATCACTCATTACCATGAATGGGTCGATTCTCGTAAAAAATTTTCTTGAAGCGGTAAAATCGCTGTGATATAATTTTCCTAAGGAAATCTTTAAAGTTTTTTTAATGATTATTTTGGCGGTAAAATTAAAACGGTTTCAAACAACATTAAATAGCTATCTTTATTATTTTACGTGTTACTGATTCGATCAGGCATGAGTGAAAAGTATGGATTAAAGAGAGGGTCAGGGTACTTTTGTTTCCCCTACCTTTATTTAGTCATCTTTTACTCATGCCTTTTTTTCTAATCAAAAGTATAGCCGCCCTAGATAAGGGAATAAAATATACTTTAGGGATACCATGTTTATGTGAGTTTATATAATAAAAATAGGGAGGTAAAAAAGATGGTAGGAATTATCATTGCTACTCATGGTGAATTTGCCGAGGGTATCTTGCAATCTGGAGAGATGATCTTTGGAAAACAAGAGAATGTAGAAGCTGTTACATTGATGCCGAGCGAAGGCCCTGATGATGTAAGGGCAAAAATGGAAAAAGCAATTGCCTCTTTTGACAATCAAGACGAAGTTTTATTCTTAGTCGATCTTTGGGGTGGTACTCCTTTCAACCAAGCAAGCAGTTTAATGGAAGCGCATCAAGATAAATGGGCGATCGTTGCTGGATTAAACTTAGCTATGTTGATTGAAGCTTTTGCGACACGCTTTTCCAAGGAATCAGCGCATGAAATTGCTGTACATATTTTAGACACAGCAAAAGAAGCGGTGAAGGTAAAACCGGAAGAATTAGAGCCAGCAGATGCTGCTGCAGATACTGCTCAGCAGGTGAATACAGGTGCTCCTGGTAAATTTGAATATGTACTAGCCCGTATTGACTCTCGCTTGCTGCATGGACAAGTAGCGACTGCGTGGACAAAGAACACACTGCCTACTCGTATCATCGTTGTATCGGATGAAGTAGCGAAGGATGAATTGCGTAAGAAATTAATTCAGCAAGCTGCTCCATCAGGGGTGAAGGCACACGTTGTTCCGATTAATAAAATGATTGAACTTGCCAAAGATGATAAACATTTTGGCGGTCAGCGAGCATTACTGCTTTTTGAAAATCCGCATGATGTGCTTAAAGCAGTAGAAGGCGGTGTTCCATTAGAAACAATCAATGTTGGTTCGATGGCTCACTCGACTGGTAAGGTGCAGCCGAATAAAGTATTGGCCTTTAGCCAAGCGGATCTCGACGCATTTAAAAAGCTAAAAGAACATGGATTGTCATTCGACGTACGTAAAGTACCGAACGATTCCAGAGGTAATATGGATGAGATTATGAGAAGGGCTCAGTCAGAGCTAGATAGACAGAGATAATCCTAATCATCAGTAAAAAAAGGAGGATTAATGATTATGGAATTAACTATTATTCAAATAATATTAATTATTATTGTAGCATTTTTAGCTGGTGTAGAAGGAATCTTGGATGAATTCCACTTCCATCAGCCAATCATTGCCTGTACACTAATCGGTTTAGTTACAGGAGAAGTAGTACCTTGTCTTATCTTAGGTGGTACCTTACAATTAATCGCTTTAGGTTGGGCGAACATTGGAGCCGCTGTAGCTCCGGATGCTGCACTAGCATCTATTGCATCGGCAATTATACTCGTTTTAGGTGGCCAGGGAGAATCTGGTGTATCTTCTGCAATCGCAATCGCAGTACCACTTGCAGTTGCAGGTCTATTATTAACAATCATCGTTCGAACGATTGCAACCGGTTTGGTCCATTTAATGGATGCCGCGGCTAAAGAAGGAAATATACGAAGGATCGACTTTTGGCATATTGTAGCGATTTGTATGCAAGGGTTGCGTATCGCAATTCCAGCCGCGTTAATTTTGGCAATTGGTGCAGGTCCGGTTAGAGATTTACTTCAATCTATGCCTTCTTGGTTAACAGACGGTCTAGCAGTCGGCGGTGGAATGGTAGTAGCTGTTGGTTATGCAATGGTTATTAACATGATGGCGACAAAAGAAGTATGGCCTTTCTTTGCAATTGGTTTCGTATTAGCTACTATTCCATCTATTACTCTAATGGGTCTTGGTGGTATCGGTGTGGCTCTTGCATTGATTTATTTAGCACTTACAAAACAAGGCGGTTCTGGTAATGGTGGAAACGGAAACACTGGTGATCCGCTAGGTGAAATCATAGATAACTACTAAAAAGGAGGGACTAAAAATGGCTCGAGAAGAATTGAAATTAACAAAAAGAGATCGGATTGCGATTTGGTGGCGATCCACGTTCATTCAGGGTTCTTGGAACTATGAACGTATGCAAAACGGTGGTTGGGCATTTTCCATGATTCCTGCCATCAAGAGATTGTATAAAACAAAAGAAGATCGTGCTGCAGCACTACAACGTCATTTGGAATTCTTTAATACTCATCCATATGTAGCTTCTCCGATTATTGGTGTAACGTTAGCGCTTGAAGAAGAACGGGCAAACGGCGCGCCAGTGGATAACAAGGCAATTCAAGGTGTAAAAGTTGGTATGATGGGACCTCTAGCAGGTATTGGGGATCCAATGTTCTGGTTCACAGTAAAACCAATCCTTGGTGCATTAGCGGCTTCGCTTGCGCTTAGTGGTAACATACTCGGACCGATTCTTTACTTTGTATTATGGAATCTTATTCGTATGGGCTTCAAATGGTATTCTCAGGAACTTGGTTACAAAGCTGGCTCGAAAATTACCGAGGACTTATCGGGCGGATTACTACAGGATATAACCAAAGGTGCTTCGATACTCGGTATGTTCATCCTCGGTGCTTTAGTAAATAGGTGGGTAGCTGTCTCATTTGCTCCGACCGTATCCGAGGTTCAATTGGACGAAGGTGCCTATATCGATTGGGAAAGCTTACCTTCAGGAGCGGAAGGAATTCGAACCGCGCTGATTCAGCAAGAACAGGGTCGATCACTGACCCAGACCGATGTGACGACCTTACAGGACAACCTGGATAGCTTAATTCCTGGTTTAGCTGGTTTGCTACTTACACTTCTATGTATGTGGCTGCTAAGGAAGAAAGTTTCTCCAATCATTATGATTCTTGGATTGTTCGTAGTAGGTATAGTATTCCACGTTATCGGATTAATGTAAGAAATAATTGAGATTGGCTCAAATAGATAAGTACCTCCTTGTATGATAGTCCTATCAAGCTAAGGAGGTATTTTTCTTGTGTTTCAGGAACGCAGGACATATGGTAATAAACGGGCGCTTGTGCTTTTATTCTGGTTCATCGGATAAAATGGGTGAAGTAACAAAAAATAGTATATATACGTAACATTTTAGGAGGCTGGCTATGCTTAACATAGGCTATATTGGCAATGGCAAAAGTACGAACCGATATCATCTGCCGTTCGTATTGCAAAGAGATAATATCAAGGTGAAAACCATTTATCGCAGAAACCCTGATCGCGATAGCTGGGGCAAAATTGACGGGGTGCATTATACTTCGGATATAGATGAATTATTACAGGATGAGGATATTCAACTGATTGTTGTCTGCACAAAGCATGACAGCCATTATGAATACACAAAAAGTGTCCTTGAACATAACAAGCATTGTTTAGTAGAAAAGCCATTTATGGAGACTTCTGAGCAGGCAAAAGAAATATTTGCACTGGCAAAAGAAAAAGGATTAGTTGTCCAAGCTTATCAAAATAGACGATTTGACAGTGATTTCTTAACCGTGCAAAAAGTGATCGAAGAAGGGAAACTTGGGGATCTTTTAGAAGTGGAAATGCATTACGACTACTATCGTCCCGAAGTACCTGAATCTGCGGATACCTTTGATCCTGCTGCGTCCTTTTTATATGGGCATGGGTGCCATACACTCGATCAGGTCTTCAGCTATTTCGGCAAACCCGATCACATCCACTATGATGTAAGACAGTTATTAGGACAAGGGAGAATGAATGATTACTTTGATCTTGATTTGTTTTACGACGGTTTAAAAGTATCGGTGAAATCCAGTTATTTTAGACTGAAAGAAAGACCAAGCTTTGTTATTCACGGAAAGAAAGGCAGCTTCGTGAAGCAAACAAAAGATCGTCAGGAAGAGCATTTGAAGTTATTTTACATGCCGGATAATAAGGATTTTGGTATCGATACGCTCGATCAATATGGCGTGCTGACCTATGTTGATGAGGAAGGTACCGTTCATGAAGAGAAAGTACCATCCGTTCATGGCGATTATGGACGTGTATATGATGATTTATATGAAGCTGTCATTCATGGTAAGGACAAAACAATCACAGACGAACAGACACTGCTTCAGATGGAAGTATTGGAAACAGGCGTGAAGGATCTGAAGTAAGTAAGCGTAGTATTCTTCTTTGGAGTTCATATACGAATGCTCTAAAAAACGAAAGGCGGGGTTGGGACAAAAGCATTTACACAAAAGATAATTCCGAATGAATCGGTTTTATTAGTCAAACGTTTCTTTTGTCTCAACCTCGTTATTAATTTTATGCATTTTTATACATCATTCGCCTCATTACAACTTCCAATGGACCATTCATATTGTTTTTCTCTAATAAAGTGGCCATCAAAATGGAAAACACCCAAATACCCACAGCAATAAGAGCGGCTATTCCGTTATTGACGGTTCCTGCTAAATCAAGTGCTACTGGTGATAAGAATAGAACAAGCATCGCCTCGTTCCATATGTAAAATGTTAATGAACGCTTTCCTAGAGCCTTTAAAGAATTACTAATAGGACCGGGTTTTTTTACATTCGCCCCGATTAAACCAAAAATTGCTGCATAGGCTACCCCTCCTGCAATTCCAGTTAATATATGGAGTCCAAATAGTAAACCAGATACGAAGAAACTAGGCTGCCACACGCTCCCTATGAAGGATAGTGGTAGTGCACCTAATAGCGAAATAGTTAAGCCTACAACACTTAAGAGTTTAAGCGATTGTAAATGTAATTCCGGTTTTGTCAATAACTGTTTTTTCGCTAACCATATCCCTATCAAAACGGATGGGAGTATAGGAATCATCAAATGAATGATAATTGGAATGATTGGAAAAGTAGCTAAAAGAGATAATGTGCGATTTACATAGGTGTCTGTTGCTGATAGATCTAGTGGGAAACCGTAACTCTTGAATTCTAGCATACCGAATCCCCATAATATGGGAGTCACAAGACAGTAAATGAGTGTAATAATGATAAGTGATCGTACGATTACTTTAAGATTCCGACTTAATAGCGTGCTCACAATAAGTCCAGCAAAACCATAAGCCATCAGGATATCTTGTCCGCCTACGATGACTGCTAATATGAAACCGAATAAGATTAAATACCAGGAACGTCTTCGTATCAATTTTGCTGCATCTTTCTCACTTTTTCCTTTAGAGCGTTGGCTATTAAATAACAAGACTAAACCATACCCTAACAATAAGGCAAACATTGCTCTCGCTCGATGATCAATAAAAAATATCCCAAAAAGGTTTACAATTTCATCAAAGAAGTTCGTACTTGCGACTCTTTGCATAAGCCCTGGTTCCGCGTTGTATAAGTAAAGTGGCGCGTGGGCAAGTACAATTAATAATAAGATCGTGCCTCGTGCTAAATCTAATGAAATGGCGCGCTTTTTTATCTCAGGTTGTCTATTTTGTGATGTAACGAACATGTGCTGTGTAATCCTCTCTTTTATTCCTTTTTATAAATTACTTATTTCGTAAACTTGTTCAATTCTAGCAAACCATTAGCGATGGTTTAGAACGATTTAGTTGGATTATAACCATTTATTTACTTTTATTCAATTATTTGGTAGTTTTAGTTTTCTTTTTAGTTGCGAATGATTTGGAGCAATACCTTCATTAGAAAGACGGATAGCGTTGTGGGCAGAGAAGCTTCGGACCGTTAACATACTTACTAACTAGTTCAAAAGTCTGTTTTATATACGTAATCCTTAAAAAATAGTAAAAAATTCCCCTTCGAATCCGAAGTAAGGATGTTTATACTAAAAATAGATGAAAAATAAGTTAAATTTTACCATGAAATAAGGTGTGCATTCTGAAGCGGTGAGGGAGTGAAGACATGGGTGAGATAAAATTGAATCGAAGTCCGGTCGAACAAAAGCTTCAAGACTATGAATCGGCAGTCAATCAGGTGAAGCTAGAAGGAACCGCGGATATTCGCGGTAAGAACAACGTAGAAGTAGTCGAGAAAATAAATCGGCTAAATCAACGTTTGGAAGAGCTAACCGAGCGATATCGAGAAATCTCAACAAAGCATCTTTCTACAGCTTATCGTGCGTTAGATAATCTAGAGGAAGAAGAAAGAATGGCTGCAAAAGGAATTGAAATGATCGAGTCCTAGTGGGGGAGTAGGAGGGAAGGATTTAGGAGAATGAAGACAGTAGAGGCTTCAACGATTCATGAAGGAATTGAACAGACGACAAAGCTATTATCTGAATTAGCAAATCAAGTAGCAGAAGTACACGGAAAAATTACGGGCATATTAAATACCGAGTCTGATTTTAGTGGTCAAGCAGCCTCGTCCATCAGAGCATTTTATAAAGATATTCACGCACCACTAGCCGTCTATTTGGAAGGAATTGTTCGAGACTATCACGATATACTTAGGCAAATCCAACAGTTATTGTATGAACTCGATAGTTCGGAGCATGCGTATATTGATGAAGACTTCTTGAAATCAGAGATGGAGCGTCAATTAAAAAAAGCAAAAGAACAAACCGCACAGCTTACTGATGAAACGAATGATATTTTACGTTCGGTACGTGATATTATTCATCTGTCGGATGTATCCGATGATCAATTCATACACAGTGTCGAGAAGACAGAAAGCAAAGTAAATAAAACCATAGAAAAGCTTCATCAATTTGATCAAGAAGCGACCCATAAATTAACAACTACGGAAAACGATGTGGACCTCCTAGAAAATTACCTCTCTGACATTCAATCGTTAACAAAAGATCGTCAATTGATTATGACGAGTTACCAAGCAAACTCCATTACACAACTCGACGTCCATCAGCAAATGATTGCCGGACTCGTACAAAAAACCATACCGAAAGATTTTGTTTTAGACATCTTTCGATCGATAACCAACTCTAGTTATCTCGCAATGGGAAATACAGCTGCATCGATTGTACGCGCACAATTAAATGATACAATGAGTATGACGATGAATTACCGTATGCGTGCCCTAGCAACTATCGTCGATACGACATCTCCAGTCATGCTGGGAGACGAGTTTAAGAGCCTAGACGCAAAGGTCGTAAGCAGTCAATCGGTACGCGATTATAAAGGTGAATACTACGGAAACTATCTTACGTTGCAAGACGGAAGAGTGGTTCGCTCTTTTATGGATCACGATGGGGTTATGAAGTATCATTTTGTGGGAGATATTCCAGAAGAACGCTTGAAGCCGGTGGAAGAGGATAAGAGCCTTCTAAGTAGGTTTGGATCTAGCTTTATGAGAACCGTAGACTCAACTTACGAATTAGGGAAAGATACCGTTCAAGGATTAGGTAATCATTTTGAAGAATTAAATGATAATAAGATGAATTCTTTTTATGACTTTGCCAATTATTTAACCGTCGGTGCTTTAGATGGCGGAAAGAATACTTACAACTCGATGGTAGGGTATAGTGAAAACATGTTAAATTCGCCTGCGGATTTTGCCAACTGGGTAACAATGGGTGGAGTGGATCTTGCTGAGGGTGCGTTTAATCCGGATGATCCAAATTCAAAAGAACATATAGCACATGTGATTTCGATGGGAATGTTTATGTTCATACGGAAACCAAGTCCTAAAGCAGACATTTCCACTCCAAACAGTAAATCGACTGGTGCACAAGCAGCACCGAAGCAAGACAAGGATTCACCAAGTACTAACGCTACTGTATCAAGTACTAATACGTATGTACCTGGTAAATTACCAACACTAACCAACATTCGCGAGTGGTTCCGTGTACGAATGCCAGAAGTAGGGCTTGTACAGGATGCAACTGGAGCTTATCATTTAGCTAAGACGGATACTCCTCGAGGTGGGAGGAGTAGTGGGAGTTCGAATGAGGCTGAAATCTCCATGAAGAAAAAAGGTAGTGGGGATGGTGACAGTATTGATGGTGTTAATGTTATAGATGGTAAAATCGGTGGAAAGATACCTGCAGAAGATTTTAAGCAGATACGTGATGCATCTTTGCATAATGTGGATACTAATTCTATGACCCTTGGAAAGTATACGCCAACAATAGAAAAAGGAGTTGAAAATTGGGGTAAAGCTGGTTCAGACTCTTATATTGGAAAAGCTGGTAAAGATTCAATGTACTTCGATTTAGGGAGTGAATGGGGAACTATTCAAAAGAAATATGCTTTGACAGATGATGAGATGTTTAATTATTTCAATATACCTGCATTAGATGATGCAGTAATGAGCGGAAAACAGATTCGTTTTTCTCATAATCCCGGTCTAAAGATTTATGAAGAAAGTTATTTAGCACAAGAATGGAAATACTTACAATCTAAGTATGGATTTGATGAATTGATTAAAGAAGGGGATGTATGGATTGCAAACTAAAGGATATGGAGAAATAAAAAAAGAAGTGAAAAAAGCATTAAAGGCTCATTTTGACGATAAAATAGGAACATTTAATGTTTTTGGTCAAACTGATACACCATATACTATGTTTAACATGCAGTTTGAAATGTATAATTATTTCAATGTGATATTTAATTATGACAGAGGAAGGATGGGGTGTGTTCTTGTAAATGGGGAATATGGAATTGGTCTTTATAACAGTCAAAAATGGTACGACCAAGCAGATATGAATTTATTTTGCAAAGAACTCCAAGAACAAGTCGAGTTGAGAATACCAGATAAATTTTTGGAATACAATGGATGGAAGTAAATAGTAGAGAAATGATGAATGAACGTAAAGATCTTCTTAATAAGACACAAAAAGTTATAAAATTAGCTAATGAAAAAGCTAAAAATACCAATCATGGTTACATTAATACACTACTAAAAAAACTAAATAAGTTATATGATAATTTGCAAGATGATAGTATCAGTTTAGAATTTATTAAAGAAAATAATGGATTCCTAGATGGGGCAGTCCGTGCTTATTTTGATACCAATTTGCCTGAAAGTTACGAAGAAACCTTTCTTATAGAGTTAGGAGATTTAGAAATGGAGTTTAAAAAATAGAAATAAATATAGAAGTAAAGTAAATGACAAGTAACTACTTGGAATTATTATCAGATTATGAAAACAAAAGCGCTAGACAAGATATATATTCTTGTTTAGCTTTTTTAAATTTTTCTGGGGGATTTTCCTGAAGAACGCTTGAAGCCGGTGGAAGAGGATAAGAATCTATGGGATCATACCGTAGCCCTATCGAAAAAAGTGGCGGATGGAACGGTTGAGATAGGCCAGTCGGTGGTAGAAACGACGGTCAATACAGGAAAAACCATGTGGGATGGTGCCGTTAATTTCGGAAAAGCGTCCTTTGATGTGGCAGCATGGGCAGGAGAAAAGCTGTATGGCGGTGGAAAAGCCGCAGTAGACTTTTTGTTCCTCGACGACATGAAGACACTAGTAGATAATAAAGCAACAGTTGGCGAGAAGGCGATGGCTGGGTTTTTCTTATTACCAATTGGGAAATTCGGAAAAGCTGGCAAGTTAGTGAAAGAATATGATGGCTTTAAAGTGAATAGTAAGGGTGAGGTTCCTGCGAAGAAGAGTAAAAGTAATGGGGATGCTAAGAAAACTAGCAGTGAAACTTCTTGGAGTTTGAATAAAGAAGGAGCAACAATCAATGGAAGAAAATATTCTGGCCATGCTTTAGAAAGAATGGCGCCTAAAACACCTGAAGTAAAGGCAAAACTTAGTACCAGAGCTCATAAAGTAGCAAGAGAAAAAGGCTTACTACCAGGGAGTAGGCAATATAGTGATTTTGTTCAAAAATATGTACAACCTAGAAACGTACCACCAACTGTAATTGAAGATGTTATAAAAAATGGTAATAGAATACAAGGTAACAAGTCTGGGACTTGGGTATATGATACAAAAAAATTAAGAGTAGTATTAAATGATATTGGTGATGTCATTACTGTAATACCAAAATAGAAAGGTGAAAATATAATGTTCGTAAAATTTGAGGAAATAGATTTATTAGAATTATTTAATAGTGAAGGAGAAAGTTTAACTGGTAATAAAGATGATGGAGAACTATTATATACTAGTAGTATAATAGAGTTCAGTTTAAGTATTTATATTCGGACTTATGAACAACAAGTTAGTTTATTTTTAAAATATAAAGGTAAAGATATTTTTTACGCAGATTTAAAAAATGTATATGAAATTAAAAAAGTTGATAATATATTAAAGATTTTAAGTGATGAAAAACAAATTGCAAGTATTACCTTTGGAGAGGAATTTATTATTGATCTTAAAGAAGAATAATTAATTTTCCTTATAGCCGTAATCTTATGTTACAGAGGATTTCGGCTATTAAACTATTTAAAATGTGGCTTTATTTTTACATGTAATGTGATGGCTAAACATTTATGAATATAATGCATTTCCTTATCATTTAGTTAAGACGGATACTCCTCGAAGTGGGGGGAGTAGTCGGAGTTCAAATGATGATAGGAATAAAGCATTTTCTAAGAAAATCGATTTCGGAGAGTATTCAACGAAAATTGATGGTAAAGTTACATTAGTTGAGAAACAAAATATTGATGACTGGCTAATTGAATCGTTTAAAGACAGTAACTATCGAACTGTAATTACTAATGAACCATTATACTTATATAGATCATTTGGAGGGAAAGCTAAGTCCGGAGGTGCTTTTGCGACTACGGAAACCGCTGGTAATAGAATTAATGCCAAGTTAGACAGTGCTTTATTACCGAATTGGAAAAATACTAGACAATATGAGGCATTAATAGAGGTTCCTAAAGGGACAAAATTAAATATTGGAAGAGTTGAAAAACAGAAAACAAAAGCAGGAACTGTTTTACAAGGAGATGGAGATCAAGTTCTTCTACCATATGGGTGGCCGGAAGAATGGGTGAAGGAAGTATACGATATCCCTAGTAAATAATGAGGTGGAAAAGTTGGAAACAAAAAAGGAATTAATACAACAAATAGTAATTGTAATTAATATACTAGAAAAAGATTATGATATAACTAATGGTATTTTAGAAGAGCTTCATCAAAGATATTTAAAAGCTTTAAAAATTCTTGAGGGAAATAAAGAAATACAGAATATTAATATAGATGGTGGTGTTAGAGCATACTTAGATAGTTTCAGCGACTATACCAATGCTTTATTAGCTGAAATGCATAGAGCAGAAAAGTTATTCAAAGAATTGAATGTCTGAAGTATCGAACTAATTAAGTTTGAGAACTTTTAAAAACATTATAATTGCTTAAGAGGGTATTCTTATTTGAGAATGCTCTTTTTAAGTTCTAAAATCTAAGTTACTTAACGTTGCAAGAGGGAAAAAAGGGTTCGCTCCTTCATGGATCATGATGCTGTCATGGAGTATCATTTTTTGGGAGATATACTAGAAGAACGATTGAAGCCGGTGGAAAAGCCGCAGTGGACTTTCTGTTCTTGGATGACTTGAAGACACTAGTAGATAATGAAGCAACAGTTGGCGAGAAGGCGATGGCTGGGTTTTTCTTATTACCAATCGGGAAATTTGGAAAAGCTGGCAAGCTAGTGAAGGAATATGATGGCTTTAAAGTGAATAGTAAGGGTGAGGTTCCTGCGAAGAAGAGTGGTAGCGTTGATGTTAATAAGACTACGGGACAAAAACACTCTGATTTTGCAGATCGTGATAAACTTGAGGGACATTTTGATAAGCATGGAAAAGAGTTTGGTGGCCTATATAAGAATGCCGATGAGTATCTTAAAGGCGCTAAAGAGGTCATTAATAAAGGTATAAAAGTGAGTTATGAATACAAAGGTGAAATAAGGATAGGGTATATTAAATTTATGGGTAATAACAAAAATGGTAAAGCAAAGTTTGAATTTGTAGGTACTAATAATAAAGGTGATATTACTACATATCATACGCAAAGTGGCAAAAAGATTTGGAAAACGATAAACGGTGATAACATACCAGTAATAAACCCCTTAAAATAAGATGAAAGGATATAACAATATGTATAAAGCTCTTGTTAAAAGATTAAATTCCCAAATTGAGGAAGAAGTTACTCTTGAAATCAAAGGTATTGAATTTACTGGATTTGCTTTTATTTGTCCTTATGAAATTGAATTAGGTAAAACTTATCCTGTTTCAGTAGGATTTACTATACTAGATGAATTAATTATTAGTGAAACAAAGGTAGAAAAGAAAGAATTAGAACGTATTGGATTTGGTTATGAGTATTATATACGAGGTTTGTTACAAAAAGATTCGATTGATGCAGGTATAATCTTTAATGATGAGGATGAATACTTTTCTGATTACCCTGAATTGATAGGGAAATATGTTGAAATGAAAATAGATAGAATAAGTGTAGAGTTTTTAAAGGGATAAACTGGTTTTATCGACTGTACAATTGATTTATGACAAGAGATCAATGGAGAGAGATTCTAATTATATGTGTTATCTTAGGAGATGCAAAAATGTAACAAGAGCCGTAATCTTAATTAAATTAAGATTACGGCTCTTGTATGTAGATTTTAATTATTTTCAATCTCATCTTCATGATACCAATAAAAACTTTACCAAAAATAGAGAATCGGACTATTAGAAAAACTGAGTATGAACAATATACATAGAATAAAAAATTTACAAAACACAGGTCTGCAGGAGTAGCCGATTTCTGGTATCAAGAACAATTGAATGATATTTTGAAAGGTAAGAAACCTAAAGTAGATGGGGAAATAGTACAAGGATACTATTCCTACAGTGCTTCACAATATACGCATCTAGCGAATAAAGGGGGAAATTAATCCAGCTACACCAAATGAGCATTTAAGAGGTTGGTTGGCATGGAGGTAATTGGAAGAATAGTCCGCCATTGATGATTTTTAATTTAAGGAGGGAGACATCTAAATGGCTAAGATGCATATACAAATAGAAAAAGATGCTAATGAGGTCAAGTACATTTCTATCTTAAGAAAAAATACTAATAAAAGTATATCTGAAATAAAAGAATCACTTAATAATAATGATTTCATCTTATCGTATAATCTATTAGAAACTGATGAATTGTTAAAAATGAAAAAAATAGTAAAGTTACTGTTAGAGGCGGGTGCTAAAGTTCACATATATGAAGAGAATAGAGAGGTAAGCATTGAATTTTTAGATAACCTTATAGAATCTCATTTAGATACAGAAAGGTATCTGGAGGAAGTTGATGATCAAATGTTAAAAGAGGATTAAGAGGATTAATACGGTTATTTTGGTAGATAAAACGAATGATTGGAATGTTATATTATTTCGAGGAACTGAGAAAAATATTTTGTGAGTTTCTTGGTCATAAATAAGGGAATATTTCTATAAATAATGCCACCAGTGATGTTTTAGAAAAAATGTAGTTTGCTGTTGACTTTATTTTGATTTATGGTTTGAAGAAGTGAAGGAAAATAGACCTTGATAGGAATAAGCCTATCAAGGATTCTAAACCATTAAGCGATTGGTTGTAAATTATGCAACAAGTGCTTATATTATACTATTTATTTGAACGGAAAAAGAGGCTATTGATAGAATTATTTACTACAGTTAGACTGTATGAAGTCTGTAACCTCATTAAAATAAAATTAACATTATGAAATAGATTGTATAAATATTATTAGAATTAAGTTTATTGGTATTGTAATCATTAGAAAAAGTAACATATAATTTTGTGTGTTATTACCTTTTTTGCTTATAGAGAATTTTTCAATAACAACATTGCTTATTGTAATTATCCCTATAAATATAAAGTATAATGGAACATTATCACTATACCAATTTGTAACCAATGGTGAAATAATCAAAAGGACTATTAATTGCATAATTGTCCCAGTTAGAGACAACCTATTTTTTGATGTTTCCGTCATTGCGCTCATAAAATCATTCCTTTCCTTTTAAGAAATCAACTTATCCCTCTTTATCAGCTTCATTAACCTAATTGTAAACATTAAAATCAAGTACACTGTAATAAGCAAAGGAAAATAAAAAGATAAAAAATCATTAGAAGGTAAATTAGTATAGACCATTAACCAAAATAGCGGAATTCCAGGCAATATCACGATACTGCTAAGGAAATTGAGAATAGTTTTCTCTATTTTATTTTTTAAGATAACGATAATACTAAAATTGGAAATTAAGACAAGTAATAATGTTACTACTAAAAGGGTCAAATTCATATAATGCCATCTCCTTTTTCAATTGAGGTTAACTAATTATCTCAATTGAGTCAAAATAAAAAAAGAATATCAGCTCTTTAATTTGCTCCCCCTTTTATTCATTTAAGGGTTTGGATGGAAAATTCTATCAAGCAGTAACGTTGTTTTGTTTAAAGTAGAGAAATGATAACAGGAGTTGTTTTAAAGAAAGTGAATTAAAGGTTTTGACTGAATTGCATTCTACTTTTCAATCTTCAACATGTGGCGAATCTATCATTTAATCATGACGAATTGTAATATTAAGTGCAACACCTAAAATGTGGATTGAGTACTGTTCTGTCACATTATTTAGATTATGTGCTAGACGTTTTCTAATTTCAACAAATTAGGCAGTAATTAGAGCCTAACAACTATAGGGTTTATCTTCATAATTTTCTTGAAACTATTCGACTATTAAAACGTATAATTAGTTAACTTAATAGGGAGGGATCTAACCTTGGATAAAATAAAGTACGAAGAGTTTGCGGAATCGCTTATAAAAGCTCATCAAACCCCAGGAGCAATAGTCGCATTAAACCATCAACGGTATGAAAAAGGGTTCGGTTACCGAGATCGAGAAAATGAATTACCTGTTACAGCGGACACTATTTTTGGAATTGGAAGTATTACGAAGTCTATGACCTGCATCGCCATACTTCAACTGCAAGAAGCCGGCAAACTATCTGTCCACGACACCATTAAAACATATCTTCCTGAGATTACGTTTAGAGGGAGTGAAGATATAACACTTCACCATCTAATGACACATACAGCCGGCATTCCCCCGTTAAACACACTTTTTTACGCGAATAAGCAATCAATGGAGGAAGATGGTTCCTTCGATTTTCAAATTAAGCTCGGTGTCCCGCTTGATCCTGGACAAGATAGCATTGATACGTACGATGATCTTATAAACTATCTAAATACGATTCAAATTGACCCGATTGACCGTCCTGGGCGTTCATTCAGCTATTCAAATGATGGCTACGCTCTTCTTGGCATTATTATTGAACGTGTTAGCGGGCAGTCGTATGCACACTATATAGAGGCTAATATCTTCCAGCCACTTGGTATGAAAAGTAGTTTTTTTGATCCAGAGCGATTGAATAATCGAGCAACGAGTCTGTATAGCGTTAACCCGCTTGCTGAGACACCAGCAGTGGAACACTCGCCTGGTTGGTGGGATGCGCCTGCGATGTGGGCAGCCGGTTATGTAAAGTCAACTGCTGCTGATATGCTTCGGTTTGGAGATGTCTTTTTGAATGAGGGCAATGGTATTTTAACTCCGGAAAGCCTTGATGACTTAACTTCTCAGCATATTGAAGTAGAGCCAGGCCTATATTATGGTTACGGTGTCATCATTAACCCTGATTTTTTTGGCACAACACTCATTGAACATGGTGGAGGAATTAAAGGTGTGTCAGCGCAGTTTTCCGTATTGCCTGAGAAGGATATTGTTGGTGTTTGTTTGACGAACATTGCTGGTGCTCCTGCTGAAGCGCTGTTAAAAGGGGCAATACAAAGCGAGATGGATATTGAGCCTGATAAAAAAGCAATCGAGTATGACGATTATATGCTCTCTGAAGCAGATCGCCAAGCAATTATCGGTACGTATCATTCTAATGAGGGACAAACGATCAAAGTCTATGAAAAGGATGAAGCTATTTTTATAGATTATTTAGGAACGGAAATTCCAACCCGCCCTGTGGGGAAAAGTGATGTTACCATAGCGATGCATGGGACTGAGCACTTATTGCAGTTTAAAGACGACCGTCTTCATTTTGGGTTTAGACAACTGTTACGAATGGATAGTGAATAGCGTTGAAGGATCTCTTTTATTAATTTACTTATCTAAATATCTTTATATAGTACAATTTAAAACATGTAAATTTGATTAAAGAGGTGAAGCATCATGTCAAAAAAACAAGAACCTTTAATTATGTTAATCATTTTTCTACTTATTGTAGGTATAGCTCCTATTGTTTCTGGACCGTTACTATACTTTGAAACTAATGAACCCTTGTATTTTATCTTTCCTCTAATCGGAATAGCTGGTATTCTATTATTTATTTCAAAAATAAAGAAACGAAAAAAATTACCAAATAACTAGTAGGTAGGGTTATTAAACACCGACCTTCTGAAATATTGGACAAAGTATGTTGCGATTCTGTCATTTATTCATAAAAAATAACCACCCTAGCCTGGCCAGCTAATTAAGGTGGTTATTTTCATCTTACTCTGATTGGAGAGTCGCTCTCTTGAAGGGCTATTGTATTTAACCGTTTGGTGTTCACTCACTAGACGGTTTTTTAAATAATACTATATACAATATGAATTATCTAACATTAGTATTCTCTACTTTGTTTCTATTGAAAACAACAGAAGCAACGCGCTTCTTTTCTTTTACCTTTTACTCCACTTCCAACAGAGATTCCATAAACGTCTCCAAAGCGCCCATATCCGTAGTTTCTCTCCACTGTTCTAGTTCTTCATATTCCTCTTGGAAAAATAAATCAAGGACGTGCTCTATCTCATCACGATAGCCTTCAAAATCAACACTTTCTTTTTTCATTGCTTGAATCATCCTGGTCCAATCAACTTTTGCCTCCGCAAAGGGGCGTTCTGGATGTGTTTTTGCGATATCTAAGATGTTCGTGAAGTTTGTTCCTTCGTATAGTTCAATAGCGAGCCAGTATCCAACCAGATCATTATTCCCGCGTTCTTCCATGATTGCTGCAAATGTATCTTTCGCTGCATCTAATTTTCCTTGTTTCATTAAGGTGGTAGCGTATATCCCCTTCATATAGTGGTCGCTCTCGTCCACGTTCGTAGCGTACAATGCATACCAATGCTCGAGCATATCCCACTCACCCAGCTCATAATAGTACTCCACCAGTCTGGATAGGGCATCGGAGCTGTTTGTTTGCTCAGCTAATTTAATCAAATATGGAATTGCTTCTTCACTCTCGATTTCATTTGAATCTTCATCGAATCGATTCAATCCAATGAGTCTAGTAATCATTCGTAAGCTGTGCATATCATCAGGATTGGCTTTGTAATTGGCTTTATATGTCTCTAGCGCTTTGTCCAGTTTCTTATCTAGCAGTAACTGATCTGCCTCGGTCATACTTCTTTCTTTAAGGTAAAAGAATGGCAGGTTTCCGATGGTTTCTTCTCCTAGGCGATATCCGTTGCTTTCTGTAATTAAGTTACCGTCTGCATCATAGGCTTCTACCGCCCAAGAAAAGCGATTCTCCGTATTGGATAAAGCCAACAAAGATATTGGATCCACTGTATCGGTATCCTCTCCAGAAAATGATATACCGACCGTGTGACTATATAGTTCTTCGACAGGGACTTCCAGTTGTGAATCGGTAATCTGTGACCGAAAGATAGTACTAATCGATCCTTCACCATCAAGATCAATGGCTAGACTAAGTTGGTAATAAGCAGCTTCCTCGACCGAATCCCAGGAAAAAAGTATATGCCCATCTTTTATCGTCTCTTGGTTGACTGGTGAGTAAATATCCATTAATGGTTGCAGTTCAATATTGTAGGCAACTTTATCACCAACTTCGACATCAATCCAGTCATCCATTTCTGCCGGGTAAGTCCACCCATCAATTTGCTCAAAAGAAAACCCAAGCACCATTTGATAGCTTCCTGCATCAATATTGGCAAATTCATAGTATCCGTCATCATCGGTCTGTTGTTTATAAGGTTCATCGCTCAGTCCGCTATAATGAATGTTCGATTCATGTTTTAAAATAACCCCAACATTCGCAGCTGGCGTACCATCGCTATAGACGACTCTGCCTTTAATCGTATTTGGTTCATCGGATTGATTCTCGAGTCTCTCTTTCATGGCCATTAACGATTCATGGACATCCGTCGTGTAGACTTCCGTATTCGAGGTTGCTTCTTTTTCTGCCTGTTCTTTTTCCTCGTATTCAGTTAACGTACGTGTGGCGATATCATGCGCCTTTTCGGTGTCACCTAGCTGTATGGCTATTTCCGCTTGTTTTTCTCTAACTTTTGCTTGTATATAGTAATTCTCTACATTCATTTGTTCACTGATGTCTGTTAATCGTTGTGTTGCTTCTTCATAGTTCACTTGTCTCATCATGAAGTCGATAAGCGATAGATATACTTCTTCCTCTAAAAATAGGTAACTAGTGTTGCTAGACGATATTCGTGTTATTGTACGTTCGAAAACGTGTCTCGCTTGATCCAGCTCTCCTCGAGACTCGTAGTAGGAAGCAAGCTGTATGGTTGCGGAAACAAGGTTCTCATCAATCGGCCCTTCTTCTACATACGTTTTCACATGTGGAAACATCTCTTCTTCCGTAAAAGTAAGGTGCGTTTTCCCTTCATTTACTTGTGTGAACGAAGGTGCAATAACGATATCATATGTCTCGTGACCAGGTTCATCTTGTAGCATATACTCACCGATAATACGCCATTTCTGCTTTTCAAAAATATGATCATCTTCAAGAATCTGAAGGATCGCTGCCTTACTATTAGGTGCATCTGCATTGGCTTGTTTTTCAGCACTATATAATTGATATTGCGGAAGGATAACGAAAAACGTTAATAAGGTGAGAAATACCACACTCGTAATGATTAGTGTCAGATGTTTCACTTTCATTTTAATCTTCATATTGCATCACCAGCTCCTCGAAATCTTCCTTTATGTACACATTTCCACCCACCTTAATCGTTTCATAGGAATGGGTGTTTTCCGGAGTGGAGTCCGAATCGCCAGAAAAAGCAATTCCTACCGATAATAGTACGACAAGACTGACCGAAGTGACAGGAATGAGAGGAACCTCGATTTCCTTATTCCAGATGGCAGCGCATTTTTGTTTCCATGTTTGTTTTTGGACATGGTGGATGATAACCGCTTGTTTGGTAAACGTGAGTTGTTCTAATTCATTATCGAGCTGTTGTTTTATGGTTTGCTGTTGTCGCTTCATCGGATTCCTCTCCTTTCAGTAAGATATCTTTTAATAGTGTTCGCGCACGCTTTAACTTGGATTTCACTGTATTTTCATTGGCATGGGTATGTAGCGCGATTTGGGTAATTTTCATTTCGTTATAGTAAAAGAGCGTAATGACTTCACGGTATTTATAATCCAATTGTTGAATCGCAGCGCTCAGTTGTTGATTCCCTTCCCACTGAAGGAGAAAGTCTTCTGGATTACCAGCAGATGTATCTTCTTTAAACAATTGGAACAGGTTAAAATCGATCGTTGGCAGGAGGTTCTTCCAGCTGTTTTTTCGCATATAGGAGCGGCAGCGATTGATGATGATCGTCGTTAGCCAACTCTTGAGCTTTGCGGCATCCTCGAGCTGATGAATCTTCTCAAAAGCGGTGATAAATGTATCTTGTACAGCTTCTTCCGCCAACTGATGGTCTTTGACGAGCAGGTAGGCCGTTCGTAATAAGTAATCGCCATAGGTATTCATCACTTCGATTAATGCGTCTTCGTCTCTCTGTTTTAAACGCGCGATAAGATGCAATCGAGTCACTCCCCCTTTCTTTTTGTATGTGGTGGCAAGTCGGTCGTGGTGTGTGTTCGGTGGATTTATTTAATTTGAGTATAATATATAGATGCGGTTGGGGGCGGGGAAGTTGCGAAATAGTTTGGAATATTTTTGTGGTTGGTGGTTAGAAGAGGAAACATAGATTGATTAGGCAACTATATGCCGATAGCTGCCTAACTTTTCCTTGGGGACAAATGAACAGTTGACCATATACGCAGGTGAAACAAGTTTTAGTCTAGTAATCTACTCTCTATTAAATACCTTCTCAATTTCAGCTCTGTCATAATCTAAAATCCAATCGTTGTAACCTTTATATACATGTTCTATCGTTTTAGGCTTGACCGCTATAACATCACAACCTCTATCATCATAAATATGAAAAATAGTGTTGGTGCGGATATTAATAAAATAGATGCGATGAAAAATATTTGGCTTCATTCCCATGTCTTGATTACAAATTGCCTTTATCATTTGAATATATTTAATGTCAGCTGTCTTGCACTTTAGATAAAATCGATGCGTTTTATAGTCTCTATCTTCATTACCCACTGGATAAATATAAGGGAGTGTAATTTGCTGTAATGTATATAATTTAGACTTTTGTTTCACATATTTTGAAAAGACGTTATACCTCTTTTCAAAGGCCGTGCTGTCTGCAAAGTCATCTACATCGACTACGACATAAAGGTCATCATCAGGTAAATGTAACGTATTAAATAAAGTAATTGCTCTATGATAGACGCCGATAAGGTACGGACAATTGTAATAGACATTATCGGAATCATAGTTCACTCCTAATTCAAAACGAATACCAATATCCCAACTGTAAAATAGAGCCGGTCTGAGTTCTAAATTCGGAAATGTGTTAGCCATATATTCATTTAGCTTCAATTCAACACCTCATTCTTTGATGTAAGACTAACTTGAGTATAATACATAGTTGCGATTAGAGAGGAAGAAGTTGTGAAAAATATTTTCAACGTCATCTTAAGCGATTTAAATTATTTAATTGTGATATGGTAAATTAAAAAATGAGACGTAAAGGAAGATCTATACGAATATAACGATTGTGGCGGTTGGGAAGTTAAAGGAAAAGTACTTAAAACAAGGTATTGATGAATATAAAAAAGTCTTAAATGCATACGCGAAGGTGTCGATATATAAGTAGCAGATGAAAAAGCACCAGAGACGATGAGCGAAGCGGAAACGGAAGAAATGAAACGTAAAGAAGGCGAGCGAATTCTATCTCATATTTGCCCGGATGCGTTTGGTATTGTTGGAGCAGGTTTATCGGAGCTTTCGGATTATTAGGTGGGAACCGTACCATAAGTAAATGAGGTTCTATATCAAACACCACAAGTGAAGCAAAATACAGCTTCACTTTTTTAATTAGGGCTAAACTCTTCATCCGCTGAAGTAGCGTAAACAGAACCTCCTGTTTAATATTATAGACTTGTCACTCCATTCTCTTATCAATACTTCCCAGCTAATAATCAATTACAGTATCATATTAAATCGTATAATAAAAAATCACCCATAGCTCTCCCGTAAATGATCATTAACAGAAAATTACTAACCAAAATTTCAAACAAATAGCTGCTAATTGTATGAAATGATACAAATAGAGGCGTTCTGTTGGTTGTGATGCGATGTTAATCGTTTTAAAATTATATACGCATAGAGATGAATGGAGAAAGGGTTTTCATTTATCACTATACAAAATCTATATAGGGGGTATTTAGTATTATGAAGGCAGCAGTTTGGTATGGTAAACACGATATTCGTGTAGAGAATAAGGAAGAACCTATAATTAAACCTGGAAAGGTTAAAATAAAAGTAGCATGGACAGGCATTTGTGGAAGTGACCTGCATGCTTATCACGGCGCTGAGGGAGTCGTTCAAGTTGGCGAACCTCATCCTGTAACTGGTGAAATGGCACCATTGACGCTTGGGCATGAGTTTTCTGGTGTAATTCATGAAATTGGTGAAGGTGTAAGCGGTTTATCTGTTGGAGATCGTGTAGCGATTGAGCCGGCTATTAAGTGTGGCAAGTGTGAGAATTGTGTACGAGGAAACTACAACTTGTGTGAACACAATGGCTTTGTTGGCTTACAATCTGACGGTGCTTTTGCTGAGTATGCAATTGTTGATCCACATATGGTTCACAAGCTTCCAGATAATATATCGTTTGAAGAAGCTACAGCAATTGAGCCTACAGCTGTGTCTTTCCACGCGCTTAAATTAAGCAATATGAAAGCAGGCGATACGGTAGCGGTCTTTGGTGTTGGCCCAATTGGTCTTACGGCGATTCTATGTGCGAAGGCAGCTGGTGCGTCTCGTATTTATGCGATTGATGTTTCCAATGAGCGTCTTGAGATGGCTCAAAAGCTTGGCGCAACTACGGTTATTAATGCGATAGAAGAGAATGCGGCAGAAAAGATATATGCTGAAACAGGAAGTGGCGTTACTATCGCATTTGATTGTGCAGGAGCTGAAGCGACTGTGAACAGTGCAATTGATTCACTTGCTAAAGGCGGACAACTTGTCATTGTGTCCATTATTCCAGAACCGATCAAAGTAAATCTTTTGCAGGCGAACTTAAAAGAAATAAACATTCTTGCAACTATCGGTTACAGAGATGTGTATAAAGACGTTATTGCTATGGTGGAATCAGGACAGCTGGATCTTAAACCGATCATCACTAAAAAAATCGGTTTGGATGATATTATCGAAGAAGGCTTCCACGCCCTTACAAATGATAAGAGCCAAGCAAAAATTCTTGTGAGCCCAACAGGGGTTTAATCCTTACAGAATTTATTCGTAGCTTTGAATGAAGACATAACTATATTAGAAAATAGTAGGGCTATCCTTGTTGGAGGATGGTCCTATACTTTGTTGTTAGAGGCATTTGAAGGTTTGCCGTACTTAATAAATCCACCACGATATTTCTGCATGGAACCGTACCTCAGGTTAATAAAGCTTTCGATTCGCCAGTTTGGAAATTAAAAAAAGCTCCATTATACATTTTTTCGGTTAGGTTTATCGTTGCAGGTTTGGATTAGTGAAATTTCACCTTTACGCCTTCAGTTAGGATACTAGCCATTTGTTTAGCTAATGATGTTGGTTCTTTATCTAAGCCGGTATTTACCCAATCAATGATGACGGATAAATGTGCCCCGGCAATGAAATTTACTAGATACGATTTATCATTGATGATTTTTATGTTTTTCTTTTCCAGCGGTTCAAAACTCTCTCTAATTGATTTTTTAATCGTATCTAACATTTTTGAGCGGAAATTCATGATGCCATTATCACTTAATAAAATCGTATAAACATCTTCACAATTTTTCACATGTTCTAGTGACGCAAGTATAGAATGATAAACAATGTCTTCAAAAGTCTTGATTTGGTCATCGGGTAGCCGGATTTCTTGTATTAATCCTTCAAGTGTTTCTTCTTCAATCTTATCCACTAAATCTTTTTTGTCCTTATAGTGATAATAAAATGTAGCTCGATTTATATTTGCATGGTCAACAATATTTTGTACGCTTACTTGGTTTATTCCTTTTTTAGAGGAAAGTTCCAATAATGCATGTTTTATTTCATTTCTCGTTTTTTTTATACGACGATCCATCATGCTCTACCTCGTTTACTCATTTTAGATTGTATAAGAAAAAATCATTTATAGGTATTATATCACAGGCGAAACAATGTAATTACTAACTTAAATTTTAAATAAATATGATGTGGGTGGATTTAGAAAATCACCCAGGTCAAAATCACACATAATAAACATGAGTGATATCACATACCACCCATGTTTTCTCCGTACACTTATTTAGCATTTAAAATACGCAATACCTGCTCGGCTACAGCTTTCCCGGATTGCGGGTTTTGTCCGGTCACTAAGCGTTCGTCAACAACTGCAAAGGAAGACCAGTCTGCTTCGCCTTTGAAATTGGCGCCTTTTTCTTTCAACGCATCTTCCGTTAGATAAGGGACATGGTCAGCTAAACCTACTGCTTCCTCTTCACTATTGGTGAAGCCAGTGACATTTTTACCGTCAATCAAGTAAGCCTTGTCGCTACCAGGAATATTCAGTAAGCCGATAGCGCCGTGACATACAGATGATACGATGCCATCGGAATTGTAAATTTGGCTAGAGATTGTTTGAAGCTCTTGATTGTCTTTAAAGTCCCAGATAACTCCATGGCCACCTGCATAATAAATCACTTCGTAATCTTCAGCGTTAATTTCCGATGGTTTCAACGTATTACCTAATTTGTTCATAAAGGATTTATCTTGATAATATTTCCAATCTAAATCACTCATGAAATCAGGTTTTAAGCTTTCTGGATCAATCGGTGTATAGCCGCCTTCAGGGCTTACGTAGTCAATTTCGTACCCTTTGTTGTACATTTCATCAGCAAAATGTACAGCTTCTCCTAACCATAATCCGGTAGGGCGTTCAAGATTTGGATATTTTGCGACACTTGTCACTGCGATTAGTACTTTTTTCATGGTATGGACCTCCTTAACTTTTGTATATTTGCATTGTATCGCTTAAACTATGGTTTAAAGGAAGTGAAATGCTTATGAAGCAATATGATATTGAATTTGTATCGCAGGAAGTTAATATATCCAAAAGTAAACTAAGATATTATGAGAAGCACGGTCTGATAAAAAATATCGAGCGAGATGATCAAAATAATCGCGTATATAATGAGCAGAATATCGAGTTAATCAAGCTGATTGCCTGCTTAAGAAGGCTGAATGTACCGATTCGTAAAATTAAACAAAATATCGATGTGAATCACTTTAATGATGAGAGTCTAGAGGGGATTTTACTGGAACATAAGCGGGTGCTCCGAGAAAAGGTCGAGGAGTATAACGCTTATATTAGTGAGATTGATGGTAAGTTAGAGCGAGCGGGAGTTAAAGAGGTCTAATTAGCGATAGTATCGGATTTCTCAAGAGTGGTGCTGTATGACAGTTTTCGAAACGCTTATGTTTGCTGTAGCTTTTTCAAGTTTGATTGTTGCAGTACTGTCATTTAACCAAAAAAATGATCCACCCTTGAGTTAACGGCTCTGGTGGATTACTTCTACCTTATGCTGACCCCCTTGCAGGGAGCCTTAGCTATTGCAAACCGTTTGGTGTTCGAGTACCAGACGGTTTTTTATATTGTATGAGTATTTACTTTTATTCTACCCAATTATAACGAAAAAGAAAACTGTAATTTACGAAGGTGATGATATTCATTAATCTGTACTCTTTATATCAATTGCCTATTTCCCGAAAGGTTTTCTGTTTTAAAATAAACCAGGTAAAATAAGAAGCGATTAGGAATAAAAGAATTTTCACGATTACTAAAGGAACAACAAAAATAATGGTATAAAGTATTGAAATCCACAATAGACTAACACCAATAATCTTCGCTTTTAGTGGTATTCCTTTTCCTGAGCGATAATTTAATATATAGGATCCGACGTATTTGTTCGTGATTAGCCATTGATATAATTTATCCGAACTGCGGATATAACAAGCAGCTGAAAGTAAAAGTAATGGTGTTGTCGGTAATAATGGCAATATTATCCCTAATACACCAAGTCCTAACGAAATAGAGCCTATGATTAGTAAAAATGCTTTTTTTATAGATTTCATAAACAACCACCTACTCGCATCGTCTTGCTTTTTATATAAATTCCTATACTGCTAAAACGGTTTTAAGATCATTAATGTAATAATCGTGATGAAAAGAATATTAATCATATGTTCAAAAAAGAATAGCTTAGAAGATAGTGAGTAATAGTGCTCTGGTATTGCCTCTTCCTCAGAGTTTTTTAGAAGCTCCTTTATTGGCTTGGATCTTGGAGATAATACGAATGGTCCAAATGCTACTGCGATTAAAAATAAGCAAAGACTTACCACATACCATCCTTGTGTGAATAAATATGGATGAAGGAAGCCCATCCAAACCCCAGTAAGAAGTAATATAGTTCCGCCAACCATGGAAAATCTATGTAATGTATTTCGAATAACAAATGCATGACGAAGCTCTGTCATATTGCCAGCATTTTTAACAATCACTGTCATGACAAACCCTGGCCCCATACCTAAAATGGCAGAAAATATATGGATAAATACGAGTAACTCATAAAAAGACATGCATGGACCTCCTCTTACGCTATTCCTATTGTACACCCTTTTTATTGTTACTTGTTGTGGGAATTTATCACAGTAAAACAACAATTTTTTAAGATGTTCTTTTTCTTGTTTCAAATGAAAGTAGGATATCTCCTCGCAAATTAGAAACTCTGTAAAAATCGTGATTCTTTCTGTAACTCTATTCCTATTTCGTACATAGATTAGTATGTTTTATATAGTTAAATTTGGGAATATTTTTTATAATTAAGAAATTAAAAGAAGACGAATAGTGGGAAACCGGCAAATATAACTATCTAAATTTAGATATGTCGGGATATCTAAAGAACAGTGCAAGAACCACTGGAGGGTGAATTAATAATGTTACAAAACTCCTGGAGAGACTTTTAACAACTGAAACCACCCAGTGAAAGAAAACCTATATTTAAAAGAAGGGATTAAATGAAAGATAAATTTTATTTAATTGGCTATTCTCTGGTTTTCATCGGAGTTGCTCTATTTATTGTTAAATCAACTGAGAGTGTAAGCATTTACTATATTGATTATATAACAATAATAATTGGGATAGGCATAATCTTGGTTGCCAGTCTAATCTATGGTAAAGAGAAGAATATATTATGCAGGGCTGGGTGGCATAGGTTTGAACATGTGGGGATGGATGACGAAATTAAATTTGCTCTTATCTATAAATGTAAAAGATGTGGTCGTACCAAAAGGGTAGTGAGAAGTAGCGGAGGAGGATTGGGATGAAAGACTTTAAAAATATTAATCTGATTAAACTTGGAGCAATATACTCCGTGTTCGCTATACTATTCTTTTTTGTTTTATTTTATCTTCTGGAAGGAACGATTACCTACAGCCCTATTACTCTCTCTATAGTAAGTGTTATTGTGTTAATGACATATGGTATTGTGGCAGAAAAGAAAAAGGAAAAAAGATAATATAGCGGTGCTTTTTTACTTTTAAAAGAATAATTAGATTTTCCCGAATCTATTTTTCACCTTATAAACTAGTAAAAAACATTTCCCCAACCTATTACATTTACCCATTCAAATCAACAACATATTTTTGTATAAAACAACATTCAAATAGATAAGGAACATTCTCCTTTTTCTTGTTATAATGGAAAAAATTAGAAATTAACAAGGAGATTACTGTGAGAAAATATAATAGATATATGTATATCGTATTCGTCCCCGCCTTCTTATTTTTATTTTTGTACGGAGGAGCATATTTAACTTCAAACTATGGTTCGTATGAAGAACTAAAGGAACATGAAGAACAGAATGAAGACTATGAGATTAATTATTCGCAGCGGGATAGCGACATTACGGTGATTGCTATTCATGGTGGAGGGATTGAGCCGGGAACTTCAGAGGTAGCAAAAGGCTTGGCAAACAGGATGGATCTTTCTTATTATCTTTTTGAAGGAATTAAGCCGACGGGCAACATGATTCTGCATATCGAATCTATACGTTTTGACGAGCCAATAGGGAGAAATATGGTTCAAGAATCTACAAGTGCCTTATCTATTCATGGATACCAAGGAGAAGAACCGATGATATTCCTTGGTGGGAGAAATGAAGTATATAGGGAAGCGATTCGTGAAGCGCTTCAAGATAAAGGTTTCGCTGTTGAAGATGCACCCAGTCACATATCAGGGATGAGTGAAGAAAATATTGTCAATGATACGCGGTTAGGAGAAGGAGTGCAGCTAGAGCTGACTGCAGGGTTGCGTGATTCGCTATTTGTAAATGGTGATCGCTCAGAAGCTACAACGGATGTCTATGCTGAATTGATGGAAAGCCTTGAAGAAGGAACCGAACATTATCTGGAGATGCTGTGAACGATTTCTCCTAATTAAATATCGCAATAGTTTGTTAGTTTGAGTTGCGGGCATAATAGGAATAGAAGTACAAATAAACGTGTATAAGAGTCTTATTCATTTAGGGGGAAAATTAGTTGAAGACAGCAGACCAGAATGTTCATGTAACAAAAGAATATATAGATACAGATGGGCATATAAGCGGGATGTTCATCGAGTCCACGGATCTTAATAACCCTGTTCTGCTTTTTGTGCATGGGGGACCGGGATTTCCGCAGTATGCGAATGTGAAACAAGCAGGGCTTGCGTGGGCGGATCATTTTACCGTGTGTTATTGGGAACAAAGAGGTACGGGTTTGTCCTATAATGCGTCTACCCAAGGGGAGTTAACCTTAGAGAGAATTGTAGCTGATGGCTTTGAAATCGTACGCTATCTAAAAAAGAAATTTAATCAAGACAAAATTTACTTATGCGGACACTCTTGGGGCTCGTTGGTTGGCAGTATCATGGCAAGTCGACAACCGGAGCATTTCCTGGCGTACATTGGGGTCGGTCAGCTAGGAAGACATTATGAGTCGAATCGAGACACGTATGATTTCTTACTGGAGACAGCGATTGAACGGGAAGATAAGATCGCTGAAAAACATATTCGTTCGGTCAAATTCACTAAAGACTACTATAAGAGTCAGGAGTATCGCAAATTACTCAGCAGATATCTAAATAAATATGGCGGCGGTACGAAGCGAGAGGGATACTCCAGTTTAGAAGGGGTGAAGGATATCATCGCGTGCAAGCATTATACCTGGAATGATCGTCTGAACATACTAAAAGGGATCTTCGGTAGTTATGACGCCTTAGGCGAGACATTGGCCAATGCAGATGCGGCGGAAAAGGCTCCTTCCTTTGATATTCCAGTATTTATTGTCCATGGTGTGTATGATTATCAAACCTCTTATAAGGAAGCGAAGCGATTTTACGAAAGGATTGAAGCTCCTTCGAAACAGATGTACACATTTGAGCACTCGGCGCATTCTCCGTTTGTGGAAGAGCAGGAGAAGTTTATGGAAGTGTTGGTGGAGGATGTAGTTGGGTAGAGTTATGTAAAAGTTTATTTTCTGAAAGGAGAGTAGTTATTTTATGCTTCACTTTTTCAGGAAAAATGAAAGAAGTTTAGTGAAGGCATTATTTTATGGACTTATTGTTGGTTTTTATTTTAGTTTTCTATTTATAAAAAGAGATAAGTTAGTACAGAGAGGTGAAGGGAACACTAGAATTTATATAGAAAGCACTTTGTTTGAATATATTCTTGAAGTGGTCAGGACGTCTATAGTAATATCGATTGGTGTTTTTGTAATCACCCTTATTGGTTTAGGATGGATGTATCGTAAACAGAAGTAGATCCCCCTACATAAAAAGTAAAACCGAGCGGCATTTCAATGTGAATGAAAGTCGCTCGGTTTTTTGTTTTTGGTAAGATAGATCACCCACCGAGACGTATTATTGAAGTTTTCGGAGTTTTAATGCAGGAGATGTTTCTAGGTGATTTATTCAAGTTTTAAAACTATATACAAATCATCAAATTAATTACACAGGATATTAATAAGATAGGTGAAAGTGTCGATATTAAAATAGCAAAAAAATTAAATAACTACTTAAATAAATAGGAAATAGTAATAAAGGAATAGTTATTAATAAAACTGACAAACAGGCTGGTATTATCTAAATTCTGTTTGAGCTAGAGTTATAAATTCTGCAGTATCTTGAATAACTTTATCTATGTCATTTTTAATTTCATGCTCCCAAATTCTTTTTAAATACCATCCTTTGTCACTATAATAATTATTAACTTCTTGATCACGCTCTTTATTACGCTCAAGTTTTTTTTCCCAATAGTCTGTATGGCTTTTTGGCATATTAGCATGCAAAGGACATTGGTGCCAAAAACAAGAGTCAATAAATATAACTATCTTATATTTTTTTATTGAGATATCAGGTTTTCCGAATAAGTTTTGTGTGTTTCTCCTAAAGCGAAAGCCTCTTGCCCAAAGTTTTTTTGAAACTATAGATTCCAATTTTGAAACAGATTTTATTGCTTTCATATTATTGCTTCTTTGTTGTTTTGTCATTATATCGCTCATGTTATAACTCCTTTATTTTTTCTTTTCCTGTTAAAGTATAATTTAAAACTTTTTCCTTTTTTTTCTAATTTGTTTTGAATACAATTAAAAATATTAGTATAATAGTATTATAAATTTGTTAAATTAATAATATTTAATAATAAATACCCTTGTAAGATAGTCCATATATACTGTTAATTTGGTTCAGTAAGTGTTTTAAATTTAAAAAACTAATAAAAAACAAGAGGTGCAATAATGGAAATTTCCGAATCAAAAAAAAATTCAATTATAACTCTTTTGAATAGATTGTTTGAAAAGCAGAATCTCAATGAGCAAGTAAATTGGGAAGAAATTAAATGTCTTGGCAGCCCAGGTTTAGATCTTCAAATGTTGATAGATGTACATATTAATAGCGGTCAATTAGAGGAAGGTACAACAAAAGATGAATATATGAAAGTTTATAAGAGTTATAAACTGCAAAATGAGAAAAGCACTTTAGAATGGAAAGCGAAAACAAGTTACGGTATTACAAATGATGATATATCAATTAATGAGTTGAAAGTGCAAAAGAGCAAAGGGTCTAATTGGTACAAATATAAGTTGCACCTTAAAAAAAATAAAGGTTGGTCGGACGAATCAATATCAAATTTGGAAGAATCAACCGACTGGATTTTGAAAAGGCTCAATACTAAGAGAAGATCACTGGAAGATATTAGAAAAGGACTTGTAGTAGGTAATGTTCAGTCTGGTAAAACTGCAAGTATGGCAGGGTTAATGGCTGCAGCAAGTGACCATGGTTTTAATTTCTTCATCATAATGAGCGGCATGATAAGCAATTTAAAAAAGCAGACAGAAGAAAGACTAATTGATGATTTAAATAGTGATGACAATGTCGATGGGTCTTACTGGGAAAGTATTACTAACATTTATAATAAGAATCGAAGTCATGAATTAGCAAGGTTAAAACTAGAGGATAATTTAAGATCAGATAAGTATTTTACTGTAGTATTAAAGAACACTAATCATTTAGCAGGACTGATTACATGGTTAAAAAAAGATAAAGAAAAAATGAAAAAATTAAATGTGCTGATTATCGATGATGAATCTGATCAAGCAGGTATAAACACTAAATTAATGGATTTTGCTTCAGATGAAGATTTTGACAGATCAACAATAAACAAACGTCTAATTGATATAGTAAACTTCGCTAATGAAGGAGAAAGTTTTGGAGCCATGAATTATGTAGCTTATACGGCTACTCCTTATGCTAATATTCTAAATGAAAACGAGTTTAAAAGCTTATTTCCTCATCATTTTATTCATAGTTTAGAGCCATCACCATTGTATATAGGACCAAAACAAATTTATGGCCATCCAGAAGATACGGAATCAGATAATAGCTTAGATATAGTTAATCTAATTAATCGGGATGAGATAAAAGAAATTAGAGAAGTTGAGGAATTAAGCTCATTACCTTATCATTTGGAATCTGCTTTATTATGGTTCGTTAACGGATTGTCTATTTTAAGGAATGCCAATTATAAAAAACCTGTTTCCATGTTAATACATACTTCACAAAAGATTACAGACCATGAATCAGTTAAAAGGCTTATAGTAGATTGGTTCAATGATATTACAAAAGAAAAATTCCTTAAAAAGTGTGAAATTCAATTTAATAACGAAAAAAATAAATTAAGTAAAAAAGACTTCTTGAAGATATTACCAGAGTATGAAAAAGAAATAACTATTGATATACCCAATATTGACTTTAGTGATTTGATACCAGAGCTGGAATATATTTATAAAGAATCGTTAGACAGCATAAAACTTTTTGATGAAGAAAGAGAATTCTCTAGCGGTATTCATTTATGCGTAGATAATAGTAAACATAACCTGGTTATAGATAATGAAAGCTATAGGTTAGCATACCCGAATCATAGTCAATTAAAGTCAATGGACAAAGCTCCAGGCTTTATAGTCATAGGTGGTGCTACTTTGTCACGCGGACTGACTTTAGAAGGATTAATCTCAACTTACTTCATACGTACAACTAAAATTGCAGATACGTTAATGCAAATGGGAAGATGGTTTGGATATAGAATTGGGTATGAATTAATACCGAGGATATGGATGTCTAATGAGAGTTTGGAAAGGTTTAGATTTCTTGTACAAGTAGATGAAAATTTAAGAAAGATTATAAAAAATTATAACATTGGTGATAAAACTCCAAAAGAATACGGAATGGAAGTTACCAACTCCCCAGATTATAATTTTATGAGAATCACTGGAAAAAATCGATCACAAGCTGCTCAAGAAACTGAAATTAATTTTACCGGCTATAAACCGCAGGATATTAATTTTACAAATGATTCTAAAATACTTAAACATAATATAGATTTGACTGAAGAGTTTTTTGCTGATCTTGGGCGATCTCAAAATAATTATCTGAACAGAGCTGTATTTTGGGAATCTGTAGCGTTAGACCGGGTGTTTAGTGATTACTTAGAGAAGTTTCAATTTAATTCAAGAACAGCTGCTTTTAATAATCTCAAGGCAATTAGAAAATGGTGTGAAGATAATAGATTTTTATCTTGGAACGTGGCTGCAGTGGGTAAGTGTGTGGAAAAAGAAAGTGATAAAACTTGGAAAGTAGATGGTAAACATTTATTAAAAGCAAATCGTTCCGTAAAAGGTGAGTTAATAAAAACAGATGACGGCAAAGAAATGGCATCTATTGGAGTATTAAGAAATCCCGATGACTTTGTAGCTGATTTTGGTGCTGATCCACTACTAACAGAATCGAAAGAAGATATTAGAAAGAATTCAGAACAATGTGATACCCCATTGCTTTTAGTATACCGATTAAATAAAAAGTATGAACCTTTAAATAGTAACAATAGACAAACTCTTGATTTTTCTGACGATATAACAGCTCTATCAATCATAATTCCAGGAGCTGGTAATAAAAAGCCAAGAGGTTTGAAACTGGTTATTAATGCGCAGAATTTAGAACAAGATATAGAAGGAGAAGAAAGTTAGAATGGAAATTGAAATTTTACAAAATGATAGAATGGCTCAAGATGGACATTCAATATTAAGATCACTGCAAAATGATGAATTACACGCTCTTGATCTGCTAGTTCGTGAGTTTACACAGAACAGTCTAGACGCAGCAATTAATAAAGAAGCCGGAATAAAACTTGAAGTAGACACAGGGGAATTTAATAAGAGTAAGTTTTTAAAAGAAATTAATGGTTTCAATAATGATCTTGATAATGTTATTTGTGAAGATAATTATAAATATCTATCTTTAACGGATAAAATGACTGAAGGATTAACGGGCGAATTAATTTTTGAAAATATAGATACAGATCGACTTGGCAATTTAACTAAGTTAGTTTACTTATTAGGAGCAAACCAAGAGAAAGAAGGGGCAGGAGGTTCTTGGGGGCTTGGGAAAACTGTTTATTTTCGTATTGGGATCGGTATAGTCATTTACTATACACGAGTGAAAAATGAAAACGGGCGTTTCGAAGAACGTTTGGTTGCTAATATGGTTGAAGACCAAAAAACAAATAAAGAGTTTTTATTGCCGAAAGGTAGAGGTATAGCTTTTTGGGGTGAAAAATACAACGGAGACAAAACAAAACCAATAACGGATGCTAATTACATTAAAGATTTTTTAAATATGTTTGCGTTATCTCCATTTCACGGTGAAGAAACTGGAACAAGAATTATTATACCTTTTATAAATGATGAGAAACTTATGTCAAATTTAGAAGGAAAAACGAAATTGATTTTTGATGATGGAGAATATAGCATTGAATCTTATTTAACTAATTCGTTTAAACGTTGGTACTTTGCGAAATTAGATAATCATCAAGATAAGGTAGAAAATCCTATTCAACTCTTTATAAATAATGAAGAACTAAAGATAGATTCTTTTGAAAATATATATAAAGTTTTACAAGATTTATATAATATTGGTGTAGAGAATTTCACACTCAAAGATCATAAAACTAAAGGCCCATTAACAAATTTAGATATAAATATCAGAAGAATAGATATTAAACCGCAATCTAAAGTTGTAAAAGCTGGTAATCTTGTTTATACAACAGTTTCAAAAAATTTTATCGATAAGAAATTTATTAAATCTTACAGAGAATTGCTGGGCTTTTATAATGATAAAGAAGCGGAAGAACAAAATGTGGAATCAAAGGACTTATTGTTCACTTTTTTGAGAAGACCAGGAATGGCAATAAGGTATGAAGATTTTGGAGAATGGACAAAAAATATTGAATTACAAAGTAAAGATGAACGTTTAATTGCTGTCTTTATCCCGAATAGCAGTGAGTTGCTGAATGACAATGAAAAAGAACTGGAAGTAAAAACAATTGAAGATTATTTGAGGAAGTGTGAACGGGCGGATCATAGTGAATGGAATGATATAACTTTATCAAATACTCAATTAAATGTAGTGAAAAGGATAAAAAATCAAGTAAATACTTATTTAAAGAAAGAATTAAGCAATCAAATTTTTAAAGGTTCTATCAGTAATTCAACTTTGGGAAGAGTAATAGGAAGTCGTATATTACCTTCAATGGTATCAGGAAAGTCTCCAATTAGGAGAGAGCCCGGTGGACGTTCTAATACAAATTTAACTAATACTTCCGCAAAGCTTAACTTTCACATAACCCAGTTGATTCAAGATGGTGATGATTTAATTGCCAAGTTTAAATTAGTGCCCAACTCAAATAAAGAAGTAATTTATAATATAGAAATCTCTCTTGCTATTGAATCTGAAGATGGATCTGTTGACTATAAAGTGTGGGAAAATGAATTTGAAACTGTTTTTCCTTTTGAAATGATTGATATTGATTTGAATGTTACCAGTGATTTGAATGAACAAAATTTATATTCCGAAAAATTTAAAACATTGTATGGTTATAGACTAAATACACTTATTGCAGAAGAGACAGAAGGGAAACTTAGAATTAGATATAGAGACAGGAGTTTTAGACCAGCTATTGATTTTAAAGGAAACAAGGTGAGTTAACGATGGTAAATATGTTGGTTCAGCGCTTAGACGATAAACTATTTAAACAATTAGGCTACTCATACGTGGAAAAGGAATTTTATTATTATTTTGAATCAGAAAAAGTACTCTTAGAAAATAGTCAAGATGAGTTTAATGATGAAATAAATAAGCAAGAATTTCTGTTCAGTGGAGATCCGCAATGGAACCCTGAAATTCATCATTTAATGATGGATTATACTATCGTTCTAAATAATCCTATGTTCTTATTTGGTGCTGAAGGACTTACACACGAGCAAAATAATTTAGGATTAGCTATTGTTTTGAAAAGCAGAGATTCCAGTTACACAAAGGTTAAAAAAATTGGCTCCATTCAAAGAGAAGAAGAACAACAGTCATTTAGTATAAATCTTGACTTCGAACCTGCTTCACTTAGAGGGACTATAGAGTTTAATATTGTTATTTATTTAGAAAAAGCAATAGATAGATCAAATCTTTTACAAATTAATGAAGAGGGAGCAATTTTAGGAGAATTAGAAAGGTTTTATGTTCATCTTGATGGTGATGGAGCAGAATTTCCTATGCAAGAATTCGAGGATAAAGATGGTCCTCTATGGAAAACGAGTATATATGTTGACGATCCATTTATGGATTTATTTACATTAGACCACTTTTGTTTACATATAAATAAGGCTCATAAAAGGTACAGGGAGATAAATCCAGGATATAAAGTAAGTTTTAATAGACTATTAATCGAGATTATTAGCAGCGCTTTTGAGCAACTTATTTATTATTTGAAGTACGAATTAAACATGTTAAATGATATCCTTACCAAGGAAAGTGACTCTGGAACAATTGCCAGTGTAATTAAGTATTATTTTGATACTTATGAATGGGATTCATCCAACATTGATCAGCTATCAGCAATGGTAAGAGAATCATTTGAAAGTAGGGTATCATAATATGGAAACTCACCTAAAAAATATTTCTAAAATCAATGCCAAAAAGATCTTTGACAGTTTAGATGAAAAAACATTAATTAACTATAATGAATACGTAGAAAAATCTGAAATTTCAAGAGATCTAACAGCAATTTTTGAGAAAGTGCAAGAGCAAATTGGAAGTATTAACAATAATTCATATAAGTTTGATTTAAATTTTGGTATAGAAATGTATGAATTGTTATTCAACAAATATAAAGTTAGAGAAAGACATGCTTCAAATATGCAGTTGTGGTATGCGCTGCAATTAAAGGAAGTACCTCACATTGTTTATGCAAGATGGGGGCTTAAAGAAGAAAGATTTCTTCAGAACACTAGAAGAGTTTATTTATGGACATTATGGTGGTATATTCATATTTCTTGGCAAGGAAATAAAGAAAAAACTTTTCAAGTATTAGAGAAAAATAATACAGACACATTAGTCCAATTGGTAGAACGGATTGGAAGAAACGGTTATAGAATAGAGCTTTATAGAAAAATCATGTATTATCATCATCAACATCGTAAAGATGGAGAAAACAGAAATTTGATTAGAAAAGTAATGAAACTGAATACAATTAGGTGCAAAATTATTGAACCTGAACTACATGATGGAGGAATTGATCAATATGCATCAGATTTATTCAGCTACTTCAACTGATAAAAAGCTTCCTGAAGTTGTTGATTTATTTTCTGGGTGCGGAGGTTTAGCTTTAGGGTTTCAACTGGCAGGATTTAATATACGTAAGGGAATAGAGCTAGATAGAGATGCTTCTGATGTCGCTTCTTTCAATTTACATTGGAGACAAGGAAAACATGATAGGCATTTAAATAATGATATAACCTTATTAAGTGCAAATGAATTTTATAATGACCTAGATAGAAAAAATGATTTAATAGTAATCGGTGGTCCTCCTTGCCAAGCATATTCCAAAATTGGAAGGGCAAAACTTAAGTCTCTTGGTGAGGAGCGACGGCAAGAAAATGATGCCAGAGGAAAATTATATGAGAATTTTTTAGATTATGCTCTGCATGTTGATGCAAATGTAATAGTTATGGAAAATGTTCCTGAAGCTGTCAACTATGGAGGAGTTAATATCCCGGATACTGTTTGTGATATATTAATAAATAAGGGGTATGATGCAATTTGGACTGTCTTAAATGCAGCTGATTTCGGAGTTCCCCAAACAAGAGTGCGTTTATTCGTTATGGCAATAAAAAAGGATATTGGAAAGATAAAATTTATACCGGAACCGACCCATAAGCCTCATATAAATGTTAAGAGACAAAGTGTAAATGTTCGGTGGATGCAGTCTGAAATAAGAAACTCTAAATATTATAAACAGCCAAATATCCCGGATGAGACCCTTTCTGATTGGGTGACTGTCGGCGATGCTATAGGAGATCTGCCAAATCTGTTCCCGGTTTATAATCAAAAATATAAGAATTATAAACCTATGATGATGAAAGAATATAAATCTCCACCTCAAAATACATTTCAAAAACTAATGAGGATTAACAATAAAGTAGACAAGGTTACAGGCAATATGTTTAGAAATACAAAGCGTGACTTTTCCATTTTTGACAAAATGGAAGAAGGAGATAATTACCTTGATGCTCACAATATAGCAATGTCACTTTTAAGGAAAGAAATGCGGAAGTCAGGAATTACAAAAGAAAATGAGTTTGAATACCGTTTATTAAAGGACAGAATTGTACCTCCATATTCAACTGAAAAATTTGTGGAGAAATGGAGGAAATTATCTTCTGATAAACCATCACATACTTTAGTGGCTCATTTAAGTACTGATACATACAGCCATCTTCACCCTAGAGAGCCACGAGGTATTTCAGTTAGAGAAGCAGCCAGGCTACAGAGTTTTCCAGATGACTTTTTGTTTGATTGCAGTATGGGTGCTGCTTTTAAACAAATAGGAAATGCTGTGCCCCCGTTATTAGCAAAAGCGATTGCTGAGGCGATGAAAAAAAATATACAAGGGGGATGTATATGAACTATGTAAAGTTATTAAGAGAACAATACGAACTGTCTAACTATAATGCCGGGCCTTATTTTAGAATTGAATCAATTGATAATTCCAGTTTTCTCTTAAAGGCTAAGGATGAATATGGAGTAGCTATAGAAGTGGATAAAGAAGTTAAGTTAAATGAAAGGTTTAACCAATTAAGGCTTTATACAACTGAAGGTGAAATGGATGGAAAGGAAACCAATTTGTTGAACCTCTCAACAACATCTTTAGATTATGTTGATCAGTTTTTTATGGTTGCGGCTGACTACATTGATTTAAATAAGCGCCAATTATTAATGAAAGAACCTTTGGAATGGTGGGATAATTGGAGAGAACTACTAGGTAATGCAATAGTTGAGAAACCGGTGTATAGTGTCCTTGCAGAATTATTAGTTTTAAATTATTTACAAGACAGAATTAACCCAAACAATCTCAATTGGGTAGGGTATAAAGGAAGTACGTATGATATAAGTAAAGAAGATCTTGGTATAGAGGTTAAATCATCTATAAATAAATTTGATAACTCTATAACTATATCTAATCAATATCAACTTCATAGTGGTTTAACTCATGAAATATATGTTTTAAAATTTGAACCTTCTCAAAATCAAATTGGCATAACTATTGATGATATAGTTCTAGAACTAGTAAAGAATGGGTATTCAGAAAGAAAGGTTGAAAAGGGTCTGACTGAACTTAGACTTTCAAAAAATTCTGCTTCTCGACGTAAGAAGTTTATATTATTAGGATGCAAGAAATATAATATTAAAGATGTAGTTCCATTAAATGTTGAGCAGGCGATGAGTAATTTCTTAGATTTTGACTTAGTTAAAAAAATATCAGTAGAGATTGATTTATCTAATATAAAGAATGAAATAATAAAAATTACTGATAAATGTTAACAGCTTTGTTTCCAATTTTAGACGAAAATGACTTACCTGATAATAAATTTATTAAATAGTATAAGTTTGGTGATTATATTGTATTCCCCGTGGAGAGAGTTTTCTGCAAGTGATAAAGAAGAATATATAAAATATTTAAAGATATTTGGAGCGTTATCGGGTTTGTTCAAAGATAGTAAAGAAGGTAAAAACGCAAGTAAACCATATCTGTACTATCGAAATCACGAACAACTCTTTGCAAAAGTGTTTGATGTTGAAGATCTAACTCGAAAAGATTCAGCTTTTGATGCTGTAGCAAAGATTGAAGATCAGCGAATAGGTGTAGGTTTGAAGACTTGGATTCATTCAAGGGATTTAACTTATCAAAAAGTCGCAGAATTTAACAAAGTGGCACCTTTAGAATTAGCGCCTTTAATAGAAAATAAAGAGTACAGCAATCTAATTTATAAAATAGCTGAGCTGAGAAATGAACGGATTAAATTAGATCAGCGTCAATATAATACCGCTTTTGATATTTACCACAATATTACTCGAGACGATAATGTGATGAATATCATGGAAACTAGTTATGATTTAGTACAGCTAGATTCTTTAAAGATGATCGACCAGAATGGGAGGACATATACTTTTTCAGATGGCTTAAATAGGTATAAGTTTTATGCAAGTAAAAGTGTTCTTTTAAAAGAATTTGATGCATCTAAGGAAAAAATTTATGAAAGCATACCAATAATCCAAAAGGACGATCCGTTTGAAATTTTAAATTTAATTAAATTAAATAATTTTGATAGCAAAGAAAATGTTCAAAATTCTATTTACTTGCCAATTTATTCAGATAGAAATATGAAGGTAGAGGATAAGTCAGGATTTAACGCATGGAATGCAGCCCCTAAGAGTAAAGGGAGTCTTACACCTCGCCCTGAATTTGAAGCATACATTCCTATACCTAAGTGGATTCATCATACTTTCCCCAACTTTTTTGGTTTTAATGCGTTAAATAAAATAGAGAGAAATAATTCCAAGTCATTTAATCTTCATTTGCCGGATGGAAGGAAGATCAAAGCAATTGTAACTCAAGATTTTGGAAAAAGTTTGCAGACAAATCCTCAAAGTGTATTAGGTAAATGGATATTGCATGATGTACTAGGTCTTAAAAGTAGAGAGTTATTAACTATGGACCATTTAGTAAAATTAGGCGTGGATTCTCTGAAAATAACTAAAATAGATAATCAAAACTTTAAAATTGAATTAGCGGAAACTTATGCTTTTGAGCAATGGAAAATTGACTTTGAAGATGAAATTAAATCCAGCAATAGCAGATCTCCTAAGATGCGCCCGTTCCTTATGGTAGAATAGTTGAACAATAATTCTATATAATCCCAGCGTTTAATAATCTGTTTAATACCTATAGAACAAAGGTTTGTGATATAATAGTTTCCTATTAAATATTTAATTTAAGAGTGGTTTTATTATTTAGAGTAGCTAATTTCAATGTATTAGTTAAATATTTTGGGAGGCTTGTCAAAATGACGTATTCAGTTGCAAGCTTGTTTGCTGGTATTGGCGGAATTGATATAGGATTTGAACAAGCTGGTGCAAGAGTTATCTGGGCTAATGAAATGGATAAGCACGCTTGTGAAACGTATCGCCAAAATTTCGAGAGTAAACTAATTGAAGATGATGTAAGAAATATAAAAGAAAGTGACATGCCTGATGCTGATATAATAACTGCTGGATGGCCTTGTGTTGCATTTAGCATTGCAGGTAACAGACATGGTATGAAATATAAATGTAACAATTGTGAGCATGAACACAGTGTAACTTACGATGAGTATATACATGGAGTTACATGTCCAAAATGTGCTGGGCATACAGAAGCAATAGATCCAAGAGGGACACTTTTTTTTGATGTTATCCGCTTTATTCGCGCTAAGAATCCTGAAGCAATTTTTTTGGAAAATGTAAAAAATTTAAGAGGTCATGACAAAGGGAATACTTTTAAAGTAATTACTGAAATGCTTCAAGAAAGTGGTTATTATATAGATAGCAAAATAATGAATACAATGGATTATGGAAACATACCTCAGAACAGAGAGCGAATATTTATTGTAGGATTTAAAGATGAAGAGAAATATAATAAATTTCAATGGCCCCAAAAAATTGGACTTACAAAATCAATTGATAATGTAATAGATCGCAGCAAGAAGCAGGATGATGCTTATTATTATACGGAAGAAAGTCAATACTATTCAATGATCGTTGAGTCTATGAAAAATAGAAATACTGTATATCAGCTTAGAAGAGTCTATATGAGAGAAAATCAAAGCAATGTTTGTCCTACACTAACTGCAAATATGGGTACTGGAGGACATAATGTACCTCTTATAATGGATGACTGGGGATATAGAAAAATCACACCTAAAGAGGCACTGAAGTTTCAAGGTTTCCTTGTCGGTGAAAATTATAAAATTCCTGAAGATATGGCAAAAAGTCATTTATATAAACAGGCAGGAAATGCTGTAAGTGTTCCAGTAATCAGAAGAATTGCAACTAATTTATTGGAAGCATTAGGATTTGGAGAAACAGAATATAAAACGATTGAGAAAAATGAAAAACATGAGCAGCTTTCATTTAACTAAAGCTAGTTTACTTGTATTAAAAAATCACCTTACACTTGATAAGGTGATTTTTTTAACAAAATATTAAATTTGTCCCAAATGAAAATAATATCTAGTTCTCACATCAAAAATGAAAAAGGTTTTCTAGGTGGAGTTGTTGGATTCATAAGAAGTATCATATCTAAGGCGCTGATGTTAGGCAGGTTATCGATAAATTGATGCATCTCTGATGGTGTTTGAAACTGGAATGCTTCTAATTGTTGAATTGGTTCAAATTTTTGATTAGATTCATTATAAAACAGACGATAAAGGTGTAATACATACGCGTCTGTCTGTTCAGATAAACCAAGTATTCCTAAATTATTTTTTATCTCTGAAATAAAGGTAATTTCTACGTTCCTTCCCGTTATCAGTTCATCTGGAATTGATATATTATATTCATTTTCCATCTCACCACTCCTTTTTTTCTAGTTCTATTGTCTCACTTAATGCTTAATTCTGCAATGAATAATAAGAAATTTCTGATTAATAATTATTTTTTAATGCTATAAAAACAAGCTAAACAACGAGTCATTTGTTCTTTTAGAAATGGAGCAGGAAGGTTGATGTTGAGTTGAATACCATTTCGAAATGTAATCATTGAAGTAGGTTGATTTCTATCAGATTCTGACTGAATGGATTCGACGTGATGATAAAAGATCCAGTTACAATTAATATCTGTAGTAGCATGGGTGGGGAAAGCTATAATTTGGTGTGAAACACTAATCACAATAGGAACTTTTCGTTTGAAGCCAGTGTGGTAGTAAGTAGCGGCTTTTCTACCTTCATAAGTGGAATAATGATATAAACATCCTTCTCTGATTAGTTGAATAGGTAGTTTGTTTTGCTCTATTGTTTGATGTATTTCTAGAATGGTAGAGGAAACATTGAATCTATTTTTAGGTAAGATTGCCATTGTCAAAGGTGAAATACCAGCAAATGGTGGCGAGATCATTCAGAATCGACCTCAGAAGAATGCTGGCTCTTTAGTTTTCTCTCAAGTTCATCCAGTTCTTGAAATAGTCTATTTACATCTATATCAGTTGCTTTCCAATATTTAAACAGTGTAGTGACTAGTGGTGTTTTTTCGCCTCTTTCAAGCTTTCCTATGTGTTTGTCATCTAAATTACAAATTTCTGCTACTTCTTCTTGTGTTAATCCTTTTTTCTTTCTAGCTTCTCGCATTTTTGATCCCATAGTTTTACGTATTTCCTCATTGAAATTCAAGATAATTCTCCTTTTTAAGGAAAATTATCCAGTTCATATAAGAGAAAGAACACGTCCTGCAAGACCCTTTTTGTGTTTGATCATGAGTAAAGCATTAAATAATCTTATGCTTATACAGATTTATCTAAAGCTCTCCAGTTTTTATAGGAGGATTTTAACTTATATACAGTAATAGATTGTAAAGAGGTTCTAGAAATAATAAATTATTTTAAGAATAAAGTTAAACCATCAATTATCAAATATGCTAACTATAAACAAATCCAATAATTCTTCTAGATCTTTTTCTCCGAATACACTATTTCTATAAATTTTAATTATTGCTTCAATAGTCATACGGTTGTATCCATTTTCATAATTGCTGATTGTTTTAACAGATACATCCATGAGTTCAGCTAAGTCTGATATTGTCATTTTATTATGTTCACGCAATTCCCTTAATTTTAATCCCATTTTATAATAAGGGTCATTAATAAATTTATTTTTTTGTCTTTTAACCATAATTCAGGTACCATGGTTCCTTCCAAATAATTCTATTTAACAATATAATCTAAGTATAACAAAATATTAGGAGGAATTAAGTTGAAAAACAATAAATTTAGATTTAATTATAAAAAATATTCAAAATTAAAAAGTCCATATGAAGGTGATAATAGAGAAGTTTATCATTTGTGGGTAGACATTGAACAAATTCCAAGTGGATTTCCGACAGAGGTAAACCCTAGAGATGTAAAAACAAATACTAAAGTATATAGAAGAATAAAGGACGCTTTAACAGAGAGTACTCAATCTTTTTTTGTGAATAATAGAGGAATCTTAATTTCAGCTAAAAGTATTGGTATAGATGCTGTTACAAATGAAATTACACTTGATTTAGGTAGTGTTGATCAAACTGAAAAATATGGCGTTTTAGACGGAGGGCACACTTATCACGCTATAATAAAAAATAAGAAAAAGTTAGATCCAGATGAAAAACAATACGTACATCTAGAGATAATGAATAATGTAATTGAAATAGATGAATTATCGGCAGCTAGAAATACAAGTGTGCAAGTTTCAGACAAAGCTATAGCTGAATTGGCAAACAAGTTTGAATTTGTGAAAGAAAGTATTGAGAACGAACCATTTTCAAAAGATATTGCATACAGAGAAAACGAAGATAAGCGATTAGATACGGTAGATTTAGTAAGGTTGATGTATGCTTTCAATAAGTTTAAATATAAAGATAATAGTAATCAACCAATACAAGCTTATAGTGGTAAAGCGCAAGTTTTAAAAGATTATTTAGCTAATTATGACGGTACAACCAACAATTCTAGAAACGATTATGAACATATTGCTCCTTTATTACCAGAAATAGTGAAATTATACGATAAAATTGAATTAGAGATGGTAGAAGGTTATAAATTATCTAACCCAAAAGGACAGTTTGGAAAAGTTAAAGGTGTTGATAGAAAGGATAAAGGGGCGACTACAAGATATTATCAGAATCCTACACTTTATCATATAACACAGGGGTTTATATTCCCTATACTAGCGGCTTTTAGAGCTTTAATAGAAATAAAAGATAGTAATGTGCTAGAGTGGAGTGTTGATCCTTTGAGTGTATGGGAAAAAAGTAAATCTAAATTAGTTAATAATACAGTTGAGATGTCCAGACAATTAGGTAATAATCCTCAAAGTACAGGGAAAAGTAGTGCTCTTTGGTTACAAAATTATGATGCAATAAATTCTACAAAACTTCAAATACAAATTGAGATGTTACAAAGTAAGTGATTTCAATTAGGTAATAAAAAAAGGAGTTAATTTACCTCCTTTTTTTCTTTAATATATTCCCTTTTTAGATATATACATATATATGTAATTGGATGCTTATTCTGTCTTAAATGAGTTTTCAACTAGTATCCAAATCCCTTATTGACAATTAGTAAAAACCGTAATAGTATGATAATTAAAATTTAATACGCTAATATCTCTTATTGAGAGTGGCTGAGGGACTGGCCCTGTGACGCCCGGCAACCGTTCATCGTAATTCCAGTGATGAATAGGTGCTAAATCCTGCAAAATACGGACAGTATTTTGAGAAATAAGAGAGGTGATGAATGACTTACGTAGTGTAATGTTATGCCTCTCGATTTCACATCGGGAGGCATTTTTTAGTTTCCCGGAAAAATTCACAACATGAGAAAAGAGGAAGGATTTATGTCCACATCGATTGTAAAAGGAGCTCCGGGTCATTATCGGATTGGCGCGGATGTCTTGGAGGAAATTCCTGTACTGCTTGAAGAACTGTCAGTTAATCGTATACAAGTTATCGCAGGGAAGAGATCATGGCAGGCGGCAAAGCCGTATTTGCCTTTTGTATTAGTGAAGCAAGTAGAAGCGAATATCATCTTTATTGACGGTCATACCACGCTAGAAAAAGCGGATAAAATAGCGGATCAGCTTCACCAACATGCGATTGATGCCGTAATTGGTATAGGTGGCGGGACTGCACTGGATATAACGAAAGCCGCAGCTGCTAAAGCAGAGGTTAAATCGGTTTTAATTCCGACAATTGCTGCGACCTGTGCTGCATGGACACCGCTTAGTGTCTTTTACGACAGTAATGGAGCATTTACACACTATACGTATTTTCCATTAGCGACGACACTTGTATTAGTAGAGCCGGCGATTATTGCGCATGCTCCTATCGAATACTTACGAGCGGGGATTGGTGATACGCTGGCAAAATTTTATGAAGCCGACGCATTAATCGAGAGTTTTTACCCGAATGAAGAAGTGCCTGTTCCCGTGAAAGTTTCCCAATTCTCCGCTAGTATTTGTCGAGATGTATTGCTGGAAGACGGAAAAGCAGCACTCGATGCCGTCCGGGATAAACAAGTGACACCGGCATTAATCCGTGTTATCGAGGCGATTATTATAACAGGCGGAATGGTAGGCGGATTTGGCGATAAGGCAGGGCGAATTGCCGGGGCACATTCACTACATAATGGATTAACGGAAGCCAGCGAGGCTCAACACTTCTTGCACGGGGAGCTTGTGGCATACGGCATCCTTGGTCAATTGGCATTCGAACAAAAAGAAGAAGAGCTTTTGCGATTACTCGATTTTTATGATCAATGGCAGTTGCCATCTAGTTTACAGGAGATCGGTATTGATATAACTAATACTGATCTCGTCGAAAGGATTATTCAGAAAGCAATTCTGCCGCAAGAGTCGATACATTTTATGAACCGGGAAGTGACGGCGGAATCTTTAGCAAGTGCGTTACAGCAAGTAGAGAAAAATAATCAAATCTATTACAAGGAAAAAAGAGGAGAGAAAACATCATGAAAAAAGGATTATTAACAGCGATCGTATTTTTAGCAGTAGCACTTTTGGCTGCATGTGGCAGTGAAGAATCTAGCGGGGCAAGTGAAGGGTTGTACGATGATGAAAAATTAGTCATCGGTGTAACGGCAGGACCACATGAAGAGATTCTTGAGAAAGTAACAGAACTAGCAGAAGAGGAAGGCATTAATATCGAGACGGAGGTGTTCACGGATTATGTGATGCCAAATGTTGCATTAGATGAAGGGGAACTCGATTTAAATATATTCCAAACAGAACCGTATTTTAATGCTATTAGAGAAGATAGAAACCTAGACTTAGTGAAATCATTTGATACGGTGACTTTCCCGATGGGGATTTATTCATTAGATGTCGGTGATGTGTCTGAATTGCCAGAGGGAGCAACAATCGGACTGCCTAGTGATCCAACCAATAGCGGTCGTGCACTTTTATTATTTGAACAAGCTGGTTTAATCGAGTTGGATCCGGAGACGGGGATTAATTCCACTGTTCGTGATATTGAAAAGAATAACGGCAATTATGAATTTGTGGAACTCGATTCTGCGCAGATTGCACGTCAGTTAGAGGAATTGGATGCGGCAGCGATTAATACGAATTTCGCCATCGAAGCTGGATTTACTCCAACGGAAGACGCTATTTTCATCGAGCCAAAAGATTCACCTTATATTAACCATGCGGCTGTCAGAGCGGAAAATGAAGACGATGAAATCATCCAAAAACTAGCAGATATTTATCGCAGTGAAGAAGTCAAAACATTTATCGAAGAAGAATTTGGCGGATCGCTCGTTCCTTCGTGGTAAGGATTTTGGCAAAGTGCGTAACGGAAGGAGCATAAACAAATGATTGAATTAACCAACATCACAAAGACATTTGCAGGAAAACAAGGAGATATTCAGGCATTGAAAGATGTTTCTTTATCTGTTGGAAAAGGAGAAATCTATGGCGTGATCGGCTATAGTGGCGCAGGAAAGAGTACACTTATTCGTTGTGTGAATTTACTGGAGCAGCCAGATCAGGGATCGGTAAAAGTGAATGATGTAGAATTAACCACGTTGAAATCAGGAAAACTCCGTGAAACAAGAAGTCATATCGGAATGATTTTTCAAGGATTTAATCTATTAAAAACAGCAACGGTCTACGATAATATCGCTATCCCATTGAAATTAACTGGTCTGAATAAAAAAGCAGTGAAGGACCGGGTACAGAAATACTTGGATATCGTTGGCTTAGCCGACAAGCATGATGCGTACCCGTCAGAGCTCTCCGGTGGGCAAAAGCAACGAGTGGCGATTGCGCGGGCACTGTCTCATGAGCCAGAAGTGTTATTAAGTGACGAAGCAACAAGTGCACTCGATCCGGATACAACGGAAGCGATTTTGGATTTATTATTACGTATTAATAAAGAACTTGGGATTACGATCTTGCTGATTACACATGAGATGAATGTCATCCAGCGAGTTTGCGATCGGGTCGCAGTCATGGAAAATGGGGAAGTGATTGAGGAAGGCTATACGAAAGATATTTTCATATCGCCACAGCTACGGACCACAAAGCGTTTTGTGAATAGTTTATTCTCGCATGACATTCCGGATGATTTAATCGATGGTTTGAGTGAGAATGGTCAAGTAGCTAAATTATCGTTCTTCGGAGAATCATCGGGAGATCCGGCACTTGCGCTCGTAACGAAAAAGTATGATATCTATCCAAATATCTTGTCCGGCAGCATTACACGGATTAAAGATGAAGCATTCGGTCAGCTACTTGTTCACTTTAAAGGAGAGCAAGCGGAAATAAACGATTCATTTCAGTTTTTACAAGACCAACAAGTACATGTGAAAGGAGTGACGTATGATGGAGAAAATCAACGCGTTTCTTGATGCATGGGGTTCGGATTTATGGACGTCAACGATTCAAACATTTCAGATGGTCGGTATCTCTCTTGCCATTTCGGTCTTGATCGGATTACCGCTGGGCATTCTGCTTGTTTTAACGAGACCGGGGAAAGCGCTCAGTAATAAGTTCGTCTATAATGTGTTGAATATCGTGATCAATATTATTCGTTCGGTGCCGTTTATTATTCTATTATTCTTCATTCTCCCTTTTACAAAATTCATTGTCGGCACGTCAATTGGCGTGAAAGGGGTTATTGTTCCATTGGTCGTCTATACGGCTCCTTATATCGCTCGGTTAATGGAGTCTGCCTTACTGGAAGTAAACCGCGGTGTCATTGAAGCATATGAAGCGATGGGGATTAAGACGAGACATATCGTCTGGCATGTACTTGTGCGGGAATCTCGCTCCTCGATCGTTCTCGGGTTAACGATTGCGATCATTGGGCTAATCGGAGCATCGGCCATGGCCGGCTTAGTAGGCGGTGGAGGACTCGGAGACCTCGCATATCGATATGGTCACTTACGGTATGAAGTAGATGTGATGTACGTAACCGTTATTCTCCTGATTATTTTAGTGCAAGGATTACAATCACTCGGCAATTACTTTGCTGCACGATTGAAAAAAGATTAAACTAATTTAACCGAAAATGCCTCTTTTTGGACTTTCATTTCGATTATAAGAATGAGAGAACCAAAAGGAGGTGTTTTTATTATGGAAAGAGATGCGATGTCGGTGAAGGAAATGGCTGTGTATTTGGGGGTTCACCTCGATACGGTGTATAAAATGGTGCGTGCGGGTGAGATACCGCATTATCGTTTGCGCAGCAAGATTCTTTTTTCCAAGGAAGCAGTGGATGAATGGATTGAACAACAACAAAACCAAACCAATCGCCCAACTGATAAATAAAAATCTGGTGAAGATAAGGAGCGAAATAAAGATGAACTATATTAAGCAGCTAAATGCATTCAAGGATTATATGCGGAATGGACCCACCGGAACAGTCGAGTTGCTGTTTGAGAAGGAATTTGATTGGTTTGGGGATGCTGGGTGAGATAGGTTGTAATTATGGTATACTGCGACTAAGGGGATTCATACGATGAGACTAAAGATAATGAATGTTTGAAAAAGAATACAAACCATATGTGGAGGTATAGCTATGTGGGTCATATTAGTTGGCATTGCCATCGTAATAACTTTTCTAAATCTGTATTTGTATTCAATAGGAAAAGATTATAAGCTTGCGATGGCACTGGGATTATCATTTACAACACTAACGCTTTGTGCGGAATACAGCCTCGTCTCTGATTGGGTAGATGCGGAAGATTGGTCAGCTTTAATGGATGTAGTACCTGGTATGGAAAGGGCGTTGTGGTTTTTGACAATTGCTTTTATCTTACTGAATATAACACCTATACTTTTAGAGCGGAAAAGGAAGAGATAATTACGTTTCACTTCATTATCGTGTAGATTTTTATTTAAGTGACCTTTATGTTTCTTTTCCATTGAACAGCAAAGGGTGAAGAAAAGAAACAAAGGGTAGCAGCCTACGGTTTTGTAGGCTGCTATTTTCTTAAGTGGAGGATAGATGATGTTTTATCTAGTATGAAGATTTATTTTTGAGATACTTTGTGCTAATTCGTATCCGTTCGTATTGTTATGTGTGTATGGATAAACCTGCTTTAATGTTTTTCCGCCATAGATCGCTTTATATCAAAAATTCCTATCGACCCACAGACGAATACACCTAATCCTAAAAAACCTGTCAGAAACCAATTGCTTTCCCAAATCGAAATCATAGTGCATAAACAACTTAACGCAATCGCTAACGCTCCATATTTTGCACGCCACTTTTCTAATTTTGTGGTATTTTCATTACTCAAGATCATTCACCTCTAACTCTGATAATAACTTAATTAATATCGTTCAATTGTATTTAAAAATAACTATATTACATTTTTCACATCTCAACGCAGGGATTTTGCCTACTTTAAAAAATGCATCTTTGGTTAATTCTTCACTTCCATAAGTAGAGAAGGCTGAATCAGCTGAATCTGACCAACAAATACGTCGGGAAGAAAAAATATACCCTTGCTTAACCTCATTACTGCATTCAGGACATTTCATACTATCGTTCACCTTAGACTCAACACCTTTCGCTTCTCCATTTTCGTTCTGGAAAATTAAAAAACTTCCTAAACATTCTAAATATAGTTACGATATCAATATAGTTTAGTTTCACATTTTAATAATAAAATTCTTGTGAAAGGGGAGGTGAAAAACTAATACAACAATCTCTTGCGCTATAAGATTAACTATATGTGATTACCTTTCTATATGGTGGTTTTATATTTTCTTTTTACTATAAAGAGCATTAATTGAATAAGAAATACTGTTAATATACTTTTAAAAATAGTATCTCTCCAGTCTTCTGTTGTTTGTCCGTCTATAAGAACTACCCCCAATATAAAACCAACACCAAACAAAAAGAGTAAAATTTCCTTTAAAACTGTTTTTACCATAGTGTAATCAACTCCCAGATGTAATAGAGATTTAATGGTCAATCTAGTGTAAAACAAATTTATCATGTTTGCTGAAGAATTAAAATTTGTTTTTGAAGGAAATATAAAAGTAATGTTGTAGGAATTGATATAGAAGTTGTGCATGTAAAGTAAGTTAAAACTTATTTTTAGCCGCCCACGGAAAGCGGAGTATATTTCTGAAGCGGGTTTCAAAAGCAAATCATTCCGATTTATCTACTAAATCAATACCTCTAATCACCCCAAAAAGTCCTGCAGCGTTAGCATCTGTAAATAATCCTGCTTTTCATGTTTTATTTCTTCTGCCACTTCCGTTAATTGCACCATATTCAGAATGAAGATAGCCTTCGAATAGTTTAGCGCTATTTCTTTTTGCTTTACATCCGGATTTAATTTTTCCTGTGATTTTGCCAAACGAAGATACAGATGCCCCATAAGCTGAATGCTGTTTTCTTCTTTGCAGATGGCAATTCCTTTTTTAATGACAGTGGATAGTGGCAATGCTGCTCATGAGCCAACGAAGGGAAGGCCCCCCAGCCCGCCAAAGGATAAGCGTAGTTATTGCTTGCGCAGTCTTTCTACACATTCATTCGGAAGTATTCATTGCATCAATACATTTTCCCCAACCACTATTTTATTCTTACAGGATATTTAAAAACAATGGAAATGAAATATTACCCGAATGATCGAATCAAACAAAGGAATTCGGCAATTTATGGAATTATTTATATATGGAAAATATATTACTAATCTTCTTTCATCGCTTCATTCACTGTCTGGTTAACCGATTCCTGATAGAGATCCGCGTACGTTTTTGAATCTTTGATTAGTTCGTCGCAGAACGCAGCTACGTCTTCTCCTGTCACTTCAAGCACGTCTTTGCCCATATGAGCACCTTTTTCAAAAAGATCAATAATCCCTGACAGCAAACCAATTCCATCGGTTAGCTCAACAGGGCCGACTTTAAAGAGGTATTTTTGAATTTCTTTATACACAATTTGATAATCTTTTGGAAGTGCTTTTACACGCGCTTTGTGTGCTCGCCATTCTTTTTTGCCTTCGATGATATCCTGTATTCTCATCTACCTTCACCCCCTATTTGCCCAGATGACAGAGCAGCATGTAGAAGATGTACATGTTTCTAGTGTTATTTTCAGTCACACTGCTAAAGATACGGAGGAAGTGAATGCCATTCTGTCACGTGTATCCAAGGCTGGCGGCATCGTGATGAATGAGGGTACCGCAGATGATTGGGGCTACACAGGCCTTTTTAAAGATCCAGAGGGATATACATGGGAACTAATATCTTGGCTCGAAGTGAATGATACCTATACTATCGAGGTCAATAGGGAATATCCGTACAAACCAGAAAGGTTATTTCATGCGTGGACATCTCCTCATGTACTCAAGAACTTATTCGGGCTCACCGAAATGGAAATGGATGTACGCGTAGGAGGGCGCTTTCGATTTGCTACCAATCAAGTTGTGGAATTACCTGGAACGCATACGGAGTCTGGAGAATATAAGGTTATTGAGCCATATACACGTATCGAAAAAAGCTGGAATTATGAAGGGCCCATGTCACCAGACAAAACGCTCCACTCAGAAATAATCCTAGAGTTCAAAGAGACGCAACCAAATGTAACGCAAGTCGTTTTGCGTGAAATAATCGCATCTCTTTGTACCGTTACGAAAAGGAATCAAGCAAGAGATAAATGGACTCAGGCATTGATGGAGCTGGATGCGCTTCTTTCTTTGGATAACTAATGTCGTGTTCGATTTCTAATCAAACAGCGAATAGGAAGCAGTTTGAGAGTCGTCTTTATGAAACAGTGGTTCCCCTTTGTTTCGATTCATTGGTGGTAAAGACGTGTATCGCTGCTTCCAAAAAATGCATTACCTCTTCTTTGACCGGATAGAGGTTCATTTCTTGTGACTTCTCAGGTGACTTACGTATTTCAAAAAATTTCTCACCTAGTTCTTCATTGCCTGCGAATAATTCATCCGATAATATCAACGTATCTTCTGCAATAATCTGACCTTCCTCAGACGCTGGGGTATCTCCCCGTTTCAAACATAGTTCTATTCTTCTAATCAGATTAATCCACTGCTTTACTTGAGGACCATCTTGTTCTAACTTTGGAAGCTTTTCCTTTAAGGTCTCCTGTTCTTGATCATCTAAAAACTGATTCCAATCCGCATCGGTAGGATGCTTCGTTTGTGCTTCTTGTATCAAAGGAATTAATTGCTCCCACTTTAAATCACCCTCCAGCTTCATGCTATGGAGAAGGGCGGTAGTATGATGGACGGATGCGTGAAGCTCCTCTATTTTCTGCTGTAAGTAATCTCGATGTACATAAAGTAACTGCTCAATCGTAATCTCGGAAAGTATTTTCTTAATATTATCTAGAGATAAGTTCGACATTTTTAATATCGTTATTTTCTTCAGTGTTACTATATCGTCATCGCTATAAAATCGTTTACCATACTCATCTTTCTTATTTGGGCTGATTAATCCGATTTGATCATAATACCGTAATGATCGCACCGAAACACCCAGCATTTTAGCAACTTCCCCTGTGGAATAAAAATTCACTCTAATCCCTCCAAAAATAATTGTTGCAGGTTACGCAACGTCACCAATTACACTTAATATAGCATAAAAAAGGAAGTGATGATTCATGAAAAGTGAAAATTCTTATTTTAATCAAAGCGCATGGTCATGGAAGGAATTATTCATGCTCTTGACGTTGGTTCTGGTACTCATCCCATTCTTTATTGAATACCTGTTGATGAACTATTTAACCGAAGTTTTTCAAAACGAATTATATTCGGGAACATTGATCGGATTGATTATGTCGATTATCTTTACCCTTGGCGTGTATTTTATTGCGATAAGGCCAAAGAGCCTTTCTTGGAAGGAAGTAGGTTTTCAGCGATTTTCAACATCTTATTGGGGACCTCTTATCGGATGGACCATGGTTCTAATTATCGGCAGCATTCTGCTAAGTGTTATCGTGGAATGGATATTCAATATGGGGACGGACAACAGCAAGACAGACAGCTTACAAACTCGATTAACTACGATGAATATCGTGATTGCTTTTGTATCAGCTGCAATTATTTCGCCCATTTACGAGGAAATTTTTTATCGTGGTTTTCTGTATCGATGGATTAGAACGAAGTATGGACTGTTAGCGGGGATGTTAATGAGCTCATTCATTTTCATGCTCGTTCATATTCCGACATTCAATTCCTTGCCATATACGTTTTTATCGGGACTGATTTTTGCCTGGACGTATGAAAAAACACAGTCCATATATCCTGCGATGATTATTCATGGACTTTTTAACGGCTTGGCGATTCTTTTGACAGCGACGGTTTAGGGATGGGGGTTTGAGAGAGGCGCCGCTTCAAACTGTTTCATCGCCTTATCTATTGATGTCGAATCTGTGGCCTTGCTAGTAGCGATAAGTTCCTCCCAATATACGTTCATCTCATCTAAATCACATAGAGATTCATGTCCGAGTACGAAATAATGAGCATCATATTTTAGAATGTCTTTGATCATTGGCAATAGAAGCGATTGCTTGTAGTGAAATAAAGAATTTGTTGTTTTTCCATAAGCGCTATCACCTAAAAAAAGGACGTTATCGTCAGGAACATAAATAATAGTGGAATCTTCAGTATGCGTACTTTTAATAGTTTCCAAAGTACAAATCTTGTTTCCTAAATCGAGAGTGAGAGATTCTTCAAATATAATATCTGCAGAATTTAAGAAAAATGAATCTCTCATAGATATTTCGCTTTTTATAATTTCCATGCATTTCGATGACATTATATGTGAATCTACATATTTTTGAAGGGAGTCATCCTCAAACGAATAGCGTTGCCAGTTTTTTAACATTTGATTTGTAAGGCTATTCACGATGATTTTACCTCCAAATTCATTTAATCCTAAGAAATGGTCCCAATGTCCGTGCGTAATAACCAAATACTCCACCTGAGGTATAGTTAAATTCGCAATCTCCTTCAAAAAGTCTTGAGCGTGTTGAACTGAATTACCAGGATCGATTACTAGACTATATTTATCTCCACAAACCAAGCCTATAGTCGGTCTTTCTTTAGCATCATCGTTTGATAAATAATAGATAGATGAATTTATTTTATTAAGCATGTTAATTCTCCTCTTCAATCGAATTTTATATGTTGGGATGGAGAAAATCTACATGCTTTTTCTAGTGCACTTTAAGATAGATTTTCTCGAATTATTTTTTTACCATTGGACTTTACCTCCATTGCATTAATCTGTGTCTTTTAGTTTATGAGGATATTAGAAAAGGATGTTCTAGGTACTGTTTGGTAATTCTGATTATACCAAAAATTATCTTTGAAGGGTGATAAGGCTGGTAAATTTACAACAATTGAAAACGGAATGAAACAAATCGTTGGAGTAGTTGTTTTCTTTAATGTAATGAAAAAACTAAAAAAAGCCATCCCCTACAATAATGTAGAGAACGGACTTTATCATTCTCGGTCTATACTCCAGGAAACCATCCAGGTGCATGGGTAATAACGTTCCAAAGTGGATCAGGGACGACTAATTCTTCCTGTTTGTCTTTATTAATTTCGGTGATAATTTCATCATCTCTTCCTTCGGCAACTTTCTCTACCCAATCAGGATCGATGATAATTTCTCTTCCTATTGCAAGTAGGGGGATCCCCGTATTAAATGCTTTTCGGGCATCTTCTGCTGTATAAATAGAACCAACACCAATCAACGGTACGCGATTATCGATCGTTTCCAGTAAGTAGCTGATCCTCGTTTTATTTAGGTCTTCTACACCTCTTCGGGCTTTGGAGAAAAAGTCCATTAAGGAAACATGTAGATAATCTAACTGTTTATCCGCTAAAACGTCTACGAATTGAAGGGTTTCATCCATCGTAATTCCTGGTGTCTCTGGCTCTTCTGGTGAAAAGCGGTAACCAACGATGAAGGACGCATCCGCATGTTCTGCGACAACGCTTTTTACTTTTTCGATTACAGCAAGCGGGAAAGCCATCCGTTTTTCCAAACTGCCTCCAAATCGATCGTCGCGACGGTTGGAAAATGGAGAAAAGAATTGCTGAAGTAAGTAGCCGTTCGCTCCGTGAATTTCAACGCCATCATAGCCTGCTTCAATGGCTCTGCGTGTCGTTTCGCCAAACGCCTCAATAATTTCCTCGATTTCTGATTCCTTCAAAGGCCGTGGCTCGGCAGCTTCGCTATTTGCTGGAATGTTACTAGCGCTTACGACATCTCCATCTGGAATAAGAGAAGGAGGGCACATTTTTCCACCATGGAAAATTTGTAAAATGGCCTTGGCGCCTTCATTCTGAATTCCTTTTGCCAATTTGCTTAAGCTCGGAATCATGCCATCTTCTACTGCCGAAAATTGGTTAGGGAATCCTTTTCCATTCGGTGTGACATAAGTTGTTGCGGTAATGACCATGCCTACGCCTTTAGAACGGCGAGCATAATAGCTTATCTCCTCATCACTTACTGTCCCGTCTGGATTGGATGAGTAGTGTGTCATCGGAGCCATTACCAATCGGTTCTTTAATTCAAGTCCATTTTTAAATGTTAATGGAGAAAACATATCGTGATTATTTGCATTCATGCTGTACGCCTCCTTGTTAAGATATAGTAGTAAATGGAGGGGGATTTGTATAGAATTTTGCTTGGTTGTGCGAATCGCCTCTACCCTCTAATAAGTGTTACAATAAATATGTTTTATGGTATGAGGAGTTTTTTTAAGGAAATACTTCGTAATGATTAAAAAGGAGTGTACATATGCCAGACTTAAATAATCAAGTCATTCTTGTCACTGGGGCTAACCGAGGTCAGGGAAAAGCAATTGCGCAGCATCTTGCTTCCTTGGGGGCGATCGTAGGGGTTGCTGCTCGGAAAGATGAGGATGCTCAAGAAGTAGCGGAGATGATTGGGGAAGCACATGCTTTTCCCGTTCAATTGGATGTTACAAAAGAATTAGAATGGAAGACAGCAGTCGATGAGATAATAAATAAATTCGGTAGACTTGATGTGTTAGTGAATAACGCCGGAGCACTTAAGCGCAAACCCTTTAAAGAGACAACGCTCGATGATTATCAACAGTTGATCAATGTCAACCAACTCGGTGTCTTCATGGGGATGCAAGCCGTTATTCCACAAATGGAAAAGCAGCAAAAAGGCTCCATTATAAACAACGTATCGATTTCTGCATTTGCTCCAATCAGCCAGTCTTCTGCTTATGCAGCGACTAAATCATCTGTGGTTGCAATGTCAAAAGCTGCAGCGATAGAATTAGGACCAGCAGGAATTCGAGTGAACATGGTTCATCCGGGCGGGATCAAAACCGATATGGTCACGCAAACTGAAGACGTTCCCGCTTATTATAACTCCGTACCGCTCAAGCGAATTGGACAACCAGTTGAAATTGCAAAAGCGATTGCATTCCTTGCGTCTGACGAAAGCTCCTACTGTACGGGAACAGAACTAGTCGTCGACGGTGGAATGACACTCGGCACCGCAGATCAATAAATAAAATTTTAGCAGATGGCCATATTCATAAAATCCCCTCAGGCACTGTTGATAAGCAGCGCCCGGGGGATTATTTACCATAAATAGAGAGCGTCTATTCCCCAAAGCCAATCGAAATGCCAAGCAAATGGGTAATAGAGTCCGTCTATTACCCAAAACTTAAGCAAAATGCCAAGCGAATGGGTAATAGAGCCCTTCTATTACCCAAAAATCAAACGAAGCGCCAAGCAATTGGTCAATAGAGCACTTCTATTACCCAAAAACCAAGCGAAACGCCACACAAATGGTCAATAGAGCACTTCTATTACCCAAAAACCAAGCGAAACGCCACACAAATGGTCAATAGAGCACTTCTATTACCCAAAACTCAAGCGAAACGCCTAGCAAATGGGTAATAGAGCACTTCTATTGCCCAAAACTTAAGCGAAATGCCAAGCAAATGGGTAATAGAGCCCTTCTATTACCCAAAACTTAAGCGAAATGCCAAGCAAATGGTGAATAGAGCTCGTCTATTACCCAAAACTGAAGCGACGCGCCAAGCAATTGGGTGATAGAGCCCGTCTCATCCCGTCTCCAAACGCCAAACTTTTAGTAATTGCCCGCGTCTCTAAAGCCAAACCTCTGCTATTCTTCCTCTTCTGCTTTGTTAAATACGATTTCCGGAATCATTTCAAAGCCTTCGATCATTGTGTTTTCTTCGACTTCGATCATCAGGCAAAGCTTGCCATCCAGATGCATTTGACGGACATAGCGCAGGTCTTGAGGGCAAACAGAAATATCTGCTACTTTTGTTTTGATTTTGATCGACCGTGATGTGTATTTCGGAACAATGCTTGTTGCTTTCAGCTCATATTTTTCATCGTCAATCACCTTTTTAAAAGCGGATTCCACTTTTTCCGGATCGACATCCTGGACCCCGCTGCTCGTTAGAACTTTTTCCACGTCTCGATAATCCAGTTTTGGCGCATCGGGTTCTTCATTTTCTTCCACAACTCGGTGGATTTCATCGTATACATTGGCGAGTGTGGATGTGTTCATCTGGTCACCGGCCACATCCTTTACGATTTCCTCGAATACAATCTTGTCGTCTTCGGCTGTCATGGCTTCATCTGCATTCAATACTTCCTCGATGAAATGATAATCGAGCTCATACGGCTTGCTTGCAGAGTAAAGGACACGATTTACGTTTGCTGCACTATCCGTAAAGCTCGGAAATAGAAATCCGCCGACGGGTGCTTTTAGATTGATGACGGGATCTACGACAAAGTGATATTTGAATTCCTTCTCTACATAGTCAAACAGAAGTTCTTTTTTTGGATCCAGCGTCTTGTTGATGCTGCATAAAATAAAGGGATTGGAATAGACCATATCCCGGCTGCTTTCTTCGGTTTCTGCATTGCTTCGCTTGGAGGGCTTTAAATATTCGCCGTGTATAAAGGTAACGACAATATCCATCTCGTATTGCTTGTCCTTCAGCATTTTTTCCACAAGCTGCAGCATCTGCGCTTTCCATTCTTCCGTATCATTGGTTAGCAATCCTTGATGAAGGATGAGCTGGCTGCTGTCTTCTACATCCTGCTGAAATTTCAGTTCAAATAACTTCTGATCTAATTGACCTGTCAGCACTTTTTTGAAGTTCGTTAAGAAAAGCTCCTGCTGCTCCTGCTCCAGCATTTCAAATGGTGTGCTTTGGTGGTGGTAAATTTCGCTGGATTCTTTCATTATATAAACGTTAAATATATCTTTAATCTTTAATAGATCGTTATTAATCTTAAATTGTTTCTTGATGTCTGCTATATCTTTTTTATTCAAAATGGATTCTCCCCTAATTCATTATCCAAATCACGAACCAAAAAATTGACTCGCATCCTCTCATTTTAACACAATAAGAGGGGGGAATGGTGTGTTCAACTTTATGAAACTTATTATCTTGTGATAAAAATCACATTCCTATTGTGAAAAACTGAACAATCTGCTATACTACCATTAAGAATCCTTCAACCAACGGATTCGTCTTAAATTGTGAAATGCTGAACAAAACAAAAATTGGAGGGTGTTTCGTAATGAAAGTAGCAGTAATTGGATGTACACACGCTGGAACAACAGCGATTAAAAATATAGTAAATCTTTATCCTGATGCAGAGATTGATGTGTTAGAAAGAAATGATAATGTTTCCTTTCTTTCATGCGGGATCGCGCTTTCTGTAGGCGGTGTGGTAGAGAATCCAGAGGACCTCTTTTATGCTTCTGTCCCACAATTTGAGCGTTTAGGTGTACGCATGCATATGAACCATGACGTGATTTCCTGTGACGTAACTGCGAAGCAATTGCAGGCAAAAGATTTAAAAACAGATACAATTAAAAACTATTCCTACGATAAACTAATTATCGCCTCAGGTTCGTGGCCTATAACGCCGCCAATTCCAGGCGCTGATTTGGAGAATGTGTTGTTATGTAAGAACTATGACCATGCAAAAGAAATTATTAACCGATCTGCATCCGTCCGAAATGTAGTCGTTGTCGGCGCTGGATATATTGGTGTGGAGCTGGTCGAAGCTTTTGAAGAAAACGGTAAAAACGTAACATTAATTGATAGTGAAGAACGAATCTTAAATCGCTATTTGGATGATATCTTTACCGAACCTGTGGAAGCGAGCTTTGAACAGCGCGGTGTACAATTAGCACTTGGCCAGACGGTTTCCCAATTTGAAGGAGAAGAAACGGTTGAAAAAGTAATTACCGATAAAGGTGAATATGCCGCAGATTTAGTGGTGATGTGTATTGGATTTAGACCTAATACGGGCCTGTTTAACAATCAATTGGACATGTTGGGTAATGGTGCGATCGTGGTGGATGCATATATGCAAACCAGTGTGAAAGATGTCTTTGCGGCAGGAGATTGCTGTGCTATTTATAACAATGCGACCAAACAGTCTGCCTATATCCCATTAGCAACCAACGCAGTGAGAATGGGCACATTAGTCGCGCATAACCTTGTGCGTCCGGTGATGGCGCATCCAGGAACGCAAGGCACGTCTGGATTAAAGCTATATCATCATAACATTGCTTCAACTGGATTAACAGAAAGTGCCGCGAGTCTTTCAGGTGTTTCGGTGGATAGTGTTGTCTATAAAGATAATTATCGACCAGACTTTATGCCAGAAAACGCCGAGATTCAATTAAAACTGGTCTATGAAACAGAGACACATCGCATCGTTGGTGCGCAGGTGATTTCCGATGCTGATTTCACGCAGGCAATCAATACGATTAGTGTCGGTATCGCCAATAACATGACGGTTGAGCAATTGGCATTGACCGATTTCTTCTTCCAGCCGCATTACAATAAACCAGTGAACTTCCTGAATGAAGTGGCACTAAAAGCAATGGCGAAGAAAGCTGGCAAAACGCAAAAACAAGCCGTTCTTTCCTAAAGGATCGTAACTAGCCACAAGAAGTGTGCATTAAAATAACCACTTTTTCTGCACGCTTCTATTGTTTTCCTATATATTTCACCGAGGCCATATGGGTTTGAGCTAACATGATGACTTCTTTAATTAATTCTTCTTGCGGTGTCTGAAAACCAGTATGAATCCAATGGGCTAATAGACCAAAAAAGCCATACGCTGTGTAACGTTTAAAGTAATCCATATTAACTGGCAGATCATTAATCGTTTTAAATTCAAACTTCTCCTGATACATTTTAAGTATGATCTGCGGGAACCGGGTATGCAGTTTTGGAATGGTATCTACATAATTGAGTAAATCATAGAACTCCCGATTATTATAAATCGATGAGATGATATGAAACGAACCTTGTTTTAATAGATCAGTATTAAATTCTCGCTTTAATTTGTATGGTTTCTCAAAAGATTCCTCTAATAAAGTGAAATTGGTACACAGCAGATCCTCGGCTAATTCAAATTTATCTCTATAATGAATATAGAACGTACTACGATTATACTTCGCATATTGCACGATATCTTTTACAGAAACAGAGTGAAAACCCTTTTCCTTCGTTAAGGCAATCAGAGCCTGTTGAAAGTGCATTTTTGTCCGATCTTTTCTCGGGGTAGATTTATTGGTTTGCATTCACTCCATCTCCTTATCTATCAAAAAATTTAAAGTTACTAGACAATTATACCTAATATGTCTATTAAATACACAATAAGTGTTTTATTGGTGGTTGAACCCACTTTTCATCGTATTATAATAAATTTATAAACACTTTCAAATTCAGTGGATTGTCACATTTATTATAATAGGGGGGAAGAAAACATGAGTAAATTTCAAGATAAAGTAATCATTGTTACAGGTGCAGCAGGTGGTATCGGGAAGGAAGTCGTACGAAAAGTAGCTAACGCACAGGCGAAAGTTGTCTTAGTAGATTTAAATGAAGATGCAATCAAATCCGTTCAAGCTGAGCTTGGTCTTACAGAAGAAAATAGCTTCGTTGTAAAAGCAGATGTTTCAAATGAAGAAAATGTTAAAAATTATGTGGATCAAACCATTGCTAAATTTGGGCGCATTGATGGTTTTGTCAATAACGCTGGCGTTGAAGGTCCAGCTAAATCAATTGAAGAAATTACAGAAAAAGAATTTGATTTCGTTTATGGTATCAACGTAAAAGGCGTACTTTTCGGTCTGAAATACGTATTACCAGTAATGAAAGCACAAAAATCTGGTTCCATCGTCAATACTGCATCCGTAGCTGGTTTAATTGGTTCACCAAGCATGGCACTTTACAACTCATCTAAACACGCTGTGATGGGTCTGAATAAAGTTGCGGCTTTAGAATCAGCAGCATTTAATGTTCGTGTGAACACGGTAAACCCAGGAGTAATTAATACTCAAATGATGCGTAACATTGAATCAAATGTAGCACCAGGATCTGCAGAACAAGCACAAACTGCTTATAATGATGCGGTGCCAATGAAGCGCTATGGAGAACCTGATGAAGTAGCAAATGTCATTGCATTTTTACTTTCTGACGAAGCTTCGTATGTAAGCTCCTCTTCATTCACGATAGATGGTGCTTTATACAACGTGTAATGTAAGGAATAACAAGCACAAAGGCGGTTCGATGAGGACCTAGCTTTTTTATCATGTATGAAATTAAAAAATACTGAGAACCTAAACATAAACGAAAATCGGAGGAATTGATTATGAAATTACAAGATAAAGTGGCCGTTATTACTGGTGGAGTATCTGGAATCGGTGCTGCAACAGCTAAATTATTTGCTTCAGAAGGTGCAAAACTAATACTTGTGGATATGAACGAGGAAAAAGGTGCTAGTATTGAAGCAGAATTAAAATCACAAGGATCAGAAGCTATCTTCATTAAAGCGGATGTGACAAATGAAGAACAAGTAAAAAACATATATACAACAGCAATAGATACATTTGGAAAAGTAGATATCTTATTTAATAATGCTGGAATTGGCGCAGTAAAACCAACCGAAGAACTAACATATGCGGAATGGAGAAAAACCGTTGAAGTGGACTTAGATGGTGTCTTCTTAGTTGCACAAGCTGCGATTAAAGAGTTCTTGAAAGCAGGAAGCGGAGTAATTGTAAATACAGCTTCTATGTACGGATGGGTTGGTTCACCTGGAAGTGCAGCATATAACGCAGCAAAAGCAGGTGTGGTGAACTTAACACGTTCGCTTGGATTGGAGTATGCAGCACGTAATATCCGTGTAAATGCACTTTGCCCAGGCTTTATCGATACAGCTATACTCGGTGATTCGGATAGAGAAGCTCTAATAAACACTACTCCGATGAATCGTTTAGGTAAATCAGAAGAAATGGCAAAAGCAGTATTATTCATGGCTAGTGATGACTCTTCCTTCATGACGGGAAATAGCCTAATTGTTGATGGTGGATACACTGCGCAATAAAAAATATATCGTAAGGAACCCATTTTGACAGATGTTCAGAATGGGTTTTTTACTGCTGGTGATGGATTTACCCATTCAATTTTCAAAAATGGGGTCTTGTTTATTTGGCGTTGGATAGTTTATCAATTGCTTCTTGCTCCGATGAAACAAAGAATATATGGTTTCCTTTATTACACTCATACATAAAATCATTTAGTGATTTGCTAGTATACGAGGAAAAATCACCTATTATTGCAAACTTTATATTGTAGTTAATGAATTTTTGGAGGATGTCCCCTGCGATTCTTGTACGAAGGTTGAAAAAGTCTTCTGAAATTGCTTCTTTGTTCAATGTAATTCGATTACTTTCTGTTTCATGACTAATCGTCATCATCGTATCCAGCGCACTTTGTTCGTTTGTTAGTAAAATAGAATCAGAATGAACTATCGCTATGATTTGTCCATTAACCTCCGTCTTTTTTATATTCATCTCCTGCACTCCTCATCCAATTTTGTATCACACGTCTCTATTATAGACAAAACTTTCAACGAATGGAACGAGGTGCTTCATCATGTTTTTGTTCCTCGAGGAAACTTCCATTTTCTTTAGCGATTTCACCAATAAACAAGCGATTCGCTGTTATAAATCACATGTTTTCACATATTTATAAAAAGGGTAAACGTACTTAATGAAAAAACCAGGAGAGAGGGATGAATATATTTTATGATGTATTTGTTGGTCAGCAGCTGTCGTGGAATGTTCCATTATTACTGATCGTTGTTGTGATTGCTATCATTTATGCATCATCCATCATTTTTTTAACCGACGTAAAAGTGTACCATCGACAACCGATTCTTTTCTTCCTTAGTTTAAGTTTGTTCTACGTAATCATGGGCAGTCCATTAGCCACAATTAGTCACCTTTCCTTTAGCTTACATATGATCCAAATGAGCATTTTATATTTTATAGTTCCTCCGTTACTTATAACAGGGATTCCAAGCGCTTTATGGAAAAGGTTTTGGAAGATATCGAAGGCAGACAGCAAAGGAACCAGGCAGTCGCTCATTCTCAAAGCTGCATTAATTCTGTTTTCTGTATTATTTTTTATGTATCACTTGCCGGCCGTGTTAACGTTTCTTTCAAACAATCCCGTTGCTTATCACGTAATGACATATTTTCTTTTGATCCTGGCCGTTCTAATGTGGTGGCCACTGATTACACGTGATACGTCACATCGACTTTCCGGGGAGCAAAAGAAGAAATATGCATCTTTAAGCGGCATCCTTTTAATGCCAGCTTGTTTATTATTTATTTTCAGCGCAATCATAGATGGCGTTAATAACCCTTTCCTAACACAAATAACTGCTCACCTCTGTATACCTACTGAATCTCTATCTGCAGAAATACTTCCCCCGCCGTTTCATACAAGATACGATCAAGGCATGGCAGGTGTCCTTATGCTCGGGATTCATAAAGTTACGTTAATGGTGGTGATGGGGAAGAAGGAGAAGTGATGGAAACGAATGCTAGGGTAAATAATATGAAAATCGATGCCGCTTCTATATAATTGCAATAGAGGGATTTTCCCAGTAGAAGGAAATCAGCTTAGAAATATTTGTATTAACGGACGCGGTTTTTCAAAAGCAAATGAAGGAGGAATTACGATGAATAATTCATTCGATCAGGAAGTCCAACAACTTTACCAAAAACTAATAGATGCGTGGAACAAACGCGATGCAGAAGGAATGGCTGGCCTTTTTACAGATCAAGGCGTCCAAATTGGATTTGATGGCAGTAAGCTAATTGGCAAAAAAGAGATATTATCGCATCTTGTCCCAATCTTTGAAGAGCATCCCACGCCTCCTTTTATTAAAAAAGTTAAAAACGTGCGTCGTTTAGGAAACGAGACCGCCATTTTACACGCGATTGCAGGAATGATCCCACCTGGGAAAAAAGAGATTGATCCATCAATGAACGCTCACCAAACGCTAGTTGCGGTGAAGAATGACGACGCTTGGTGCATTGAACTCTTTCAAAATACCCCAGCCCAATTTCATGGCAGACCAGCATTAGTTGAAGAAATGACAGAAGAGCTAATGAAAGACGGCGACTCCAGCTCAGAATAACAGAGCTAGTAGAAAAAAAGGAAGCATAGAACGCTTCTATTACCCAAAACTCAAGTGAAGCGTCAACCAATTAGTCAATAGAGCGCTTCTATTACCCAAAACACAAGCGAATCGCCAAGCAATTGGTCAATAGAGCCCTTCTATTACCCAAAACACAAGCGGAACGCCAACCAATTAGTCAATAGAGTGCTTCTATTACCCAAAACACAAGCGAATCGCCAAGCAATTGTTCAATAGAGCGCTTCTATTACCCAAAAATCAAACAAACCGCCAAACATGTAGTCAATAGAACCCTTCTATTGCCCAAAACACAAGCGGAACGCCAAGCAATTGGTCAATAGAGCGCTTCTCCCAAAAATCAAACAAACCGCCAAACATGTGGTCAATAGAACCATCCAGGTGCCCTTATATTCCTAGAACTGCTTGAAATTCCCACATGCGTCTTGCCCATCTGCGCCCAAAGTGCTATGATTCTCTTAAACTAAAATATTTCTAAAAATTTTGTGAATAAGAGAGGTCTTGCTAATGGGGGAAAGACAGAGAGAACAAGTGTCGCAACCAAAGAAAAAGCGACGCATTCGTACAAAGAAGATACTGCTGGGTGGGTTAGGATCTATTTTTTTGCTTGCACTTATTGCGTTTTTATTTGTAAACGGATACATAAATAAATCACTCCCGCAGACAGAAGGCACAATGGAGCTTCCAATGCTGGATAACGAAGTAACCGTGATTACTGATGAGGATGGAGTGCCGCATATTCAAGCGGAGACTGCCCGGGATATGTATATTGCACAGGGATATATTCAGGCGGATCGTCGAATGTTTCAGATGGAATTATCGCGAAGACAAGCCTCTGGCACATTAAGTGAGGTTGTCGGGGAAGACGCGCTGAATCAGGATAAATATTTTCGCACGCTTGGGCTGAGAAGGGCCGCAGAGAAATCGTATGAGGTGTACTCGGAAGAATCCGTCGAGGTGCTGGAGTGGTTTTCAACGGGGGTGAATGCCTACATGGAAGAAGCCAAAGCGAATAATAGCTTGCCTGTGGAGTTTACGCTAATGGACTTTGAGCCGGAAGAATGGACACCTGTCGATTCATTGACAATTGGAAAATTTATGGCATTTGACCTCGGCGGACATTGGCAGCAGCAAGCGTTCAACTATTACCTTTTGGACAATTATGAACAAGAAAAAGCTTATGAGCTGTTCCCATCCTATCCGGAAAATAAACCAACAATAATTCAGGATGAGGAAATAGATATCGCGGCGAGTTTTGAGCATGCGGTTATTCCGCATCCATTCAATGGCAGCAACAACTGGGTGGTGAGCGGAGATAAGACAGCGTCTGGAATGCCATTATTGGCAGACGACCCGCATCTCGGGCTGGCAACGCCATCGATCTGGCTACAGATGCATTTGGAGTCAGGAGATGGACTGAATGTGAGCGGGGTTATTTTTGCGGGTGTCCCTGGCATTATCCTTGGTCATAATGAGCAAATCGCTTGGGGGGTGACCAATACGGGACCAGACGTGCAGCAATTATATATTGAGCAACGTAACCCGGACAACCCACATGAATTCCTTTTTGAAGACGAGTGGGAAGAAGCGACCGTTATGGAAGAGCCAATTAAAGTGAAAGATGGTGAAACGGTGGATTATGAAGTGGTCGAGACGAGACACGGGCCGATTGTTTCCGAGTTTGCCTCTGAATCTGGAAAGGATACCGTACTTTCCTTACGATGGACGGCGCTCGATGCCAGCACAGAGCTCGAAGCGATTATGGAAATGAACCGAGCAACGGGCTGGGAGGAATTTGAACAGGGGTTAGAAAAGTTCCTCGTACCAGCGCAGAATTTTGTTTTTGCCTCCAACGATGGAACCATTGCCTATAAAGCAAATGGAAAAATTCCAATTTATGAGGACGGCCAAGATGCATTATTGCCACTGAATGGCTGGGAAGCAGAGAGTGAATGGCAAGGCTATATCCCTTATGATGAATTGCCGACCGTCATTAACCCGGAAAAAGGATTTATCGCAACGGCTAACAATCAGATTGCACCCGACAGTTACCCGTACCATATCAGTAACGTGTGGGCGCAACCATATCGCTATGAACGGATTGCGGAAGTGCTTGAATCGGGTGATAATTTTACAGCAGAAGATATGCAAGATTTACAAATGGATCAGACCGACTTACGTGCAAGGGAGTTCGTACCGATTTTTCAAAAAGTGCTGGAAGATACAGAACTTACCGAGCAAGAAAAAGAAGCATTGGATGCACTGTCGGAATGGGATTTCGTCGCAGATAAGGATGCACCACAGCCACTTATCTTTGAACATTGGATGCAAGCAATTCAAAGCACCATTTATCAACAGGAAATACCACAAGTGATGCGAGAATTATTCTCCACACAATCCCAATCAACCGAAAACGTATTACGCAAAGCCGCGAGCGGTCAGAAATCACAATGGATAGAAGACAAAGGCGGCATCGAAGTAGTATTGCATGACGCACTAGAGAACACGATGGAAAAACTAACAGAAACCTATGGAGAAGACCTATCCGCCTGGAAATGGGGCGACTACCACCAAGTGCAATTCCACCACCCATTATCGAGCGTCAGTCCTTTACTCGCATTTTTCCTCAACAATGAAGATGCAATCCCCGTTGGCGGCAGTGGTGTAACGCCAATGGCAACAAGCTATGATAAAGAAACTGGAGAAGTCGATCACGGTGCTTCCTGGCGATTCGTCATTGACACAAGCGACATGCAATCGGGCTACCATATCGTCGGCCCAGGCCAGGACGGACATTTCCGAAGCGATTGGTATCACGACCAAATGAACGACTGGGTCGAAGGAAATTTTCACGAGACCAGGTTGGATGGAGCTGAGGGTGAGGAATTGGTGTTAGAGCCTGGGGAGTAGACTTATATAACATGAGGCTGTACCATTTGAAAGGTACAGCCTTTTCTTGCGGGATTCTATTACAAGTTGTTGTTTTATTATAAATTGCTTACAGATAGGTTATCACCACATTTACAAAGTGAATAATGGCTTTAATGGCTAACAATACAAATCCTCTACACGATGAAGCTAAAAAAATTAGCAGCTCTAGTAAATAGGGCTGTTTTTTTGATTTCCTCTACCTTAAATTTATTAGCTATAATATCTTTTTCAATGCCTATTATTACTTCAAATTCTACTAACAAAACTACCAATAGCCCTATTATACTGAATATGATAGGTAAAATAGATTGAATTTTTTAAATTTATTGACGTTGTAAATAGTGGTTGCTATAATCAAATTGAAAATACTGGAAAATTGTAGGAGATAGCTGTACGACTCATTTTCCAGCTGTGCGTTTGTAAAGGGTAAAGGGGAATAATTCTCACCAAATCTTATAGAGAAAGGAGTTCAAGAAATTAATAGAACGTGCTGAAAAAGATTAGGAGAGAAGGGTGAAAAAAAGAAAATACAGAACAGGGAATGCGTAGGGAACATATTTTATGAGGAGTGAGTCCATGAAGAAAATATTGATATTTGCGCTTATTTGTATGCTTTTGATGACACCTTTTTTATCGAGTATAGGCAGCACGACGAGTAATGCGAACTCCAGTGTAACGACAACGATTCATGAATTAGACGGATTAGAAAAGCCAGCTGAAATCCTTGTAGATAACTGGGGAATTCCGCATATATATGCTTCATCTCAAGCGGATGTTTACTTTGCTCAAGGATTCAATGTGGCACGTGATCGTTTATGGCAAATTGATTTATGGCGAAAAAATGGACTCGGTGAGCTATCGGAAGTGCTTGGTCCAGATTACGTGGAACAGGATAAGGCAAAGCGATTATTCTTATATCGAGGGGATATGGAGGAAGAATGGGAAGCATATGGTCCAGAAACGGAAGATATTGTAACTGCTTTTACGCAAGGGATTAACGCGTATGTTGAAATGACGGAAGCGAATCCGGATTTGCTGCCGGATGAATTTGATATCCTTGATTATAAGCCATCAAAATGGGAGCCAGAAGATGTCGTTCGTATTCGCAGTCATGGATTAACGAGAAATATTACGAATGAAGTAGCTCGAGCGATTACTTTGCGAGATCATGGAGAAGATGTTGAAAGCGTTCGCAAAAAACTCCAACCTGACTGGGAGACAGAAGTACCAGAGGGATTAAACCTTGAGGGGATTTCCGAAGACATATTGGATACCTATCAATTAGCGACCAGTGGAGTGAGTTTTGATAACGCCGAAAATGAAGCTGAAGGGCTAGAAGATGTGGAGACACAACTGACAACAGAGGCAGGAAATTTAAATGAACAGATTGAAATGGAATCTTCACTCGGAAGTAACAATTGGGTCATAAGCCCGGAAAAGTCGGAAACAGGACGTCCAATTATGGCAGACGATCCGCATCGAGCGGTCGATGTACCATCCTTACGTTATATTACTCATTTATCTGCACCGGGATTAGACGTAATTGGAGGAGGAGAACCAGTTTTGCCAGGTGTATCGATTGGTCATAATGGTACAAGCGCGTGGGGACTAACGATTTTTTCCATTGATCAGGAAGACCTCTACGTGTACGAAACCAATCCCGATAACCCATCGGAGTATCGTTATGAAGATGGCTGGGAATCGATGACTTCTGTCTCCGAAGACATTGAGGTAAAAGATGGAGAAGAACAAGTTGCCGATTTAGAGTTTACCCGACACGGTCCAGTTATTTATAAAGATGAAGAGAATAACCGTGCGTATGCGGTAAGAGCCGGGTGGTTAGAACCAGGAATGGCACCATATTTGGGGAGCTTGTCGTATATGGGAGCCGAGAGCTGGGACGAGTTTTATGAAGCAATGAATCGATGGGGTTCACCGTCCGAGAATCAAGTCTATGCGGATGTGGAAGGAGATATCGGTTGGAAACCAGGCGGATTAACCCCAGTTCGTGACAATTGGGATGGACTTTTACCAGTTCCGGGTGATGGAACGTATGAATGGGATGGTTTTCTCAATCAAGAAAAGATGCCTCATGAGTTTAATCCAGACAGGGGTTGGATCGGAACAGCGAATCAAATGAATTTACCCAACGATTATGACTATGAAAAATATAAACTTGGATTCGAGTGGACAGCACCATTTCGCTTTCAACGGATAAAAGAAGTCATGGAAAGCAATGAAAAAATGGGAATCGAGGATTCACTACAATTACAAACTGACTATACATCCATTCCAGCAAAACGTCTTATCCATTTACTGAATGACATCGAATTTAATTCCTCCGATGAACAGGTGGTTGAAGCATTGGAATTATTGCGATCTTGGGATGGTGAACTGTCTGTGGAAACATCAGCCGGTGCCTTGTTTGAAGTGTGGTACCAATATCATTTAGGTGACGCTGTATTGGCAGAGATTATGTCGGAGGAAGCTGCAGATTATATTGGCTCTGGTGATCCGCTTGTCATCTTAGATTTGTTAGAAAATCCAGACGAACGCTTCGGTGATAACCCAGTAGAAATACGTGATGAGATTTTGCTTTCTTCATTAAATACTGCGATTGAACAAGTCGAGGAGTTACTAGGGTCAAACATGAATGAGTGGCAATGGGGAGAGTTAAAACATGCGTATTTAAATCATCCATTAGCCAAGTTAGTTGGTGAGGAACAAGCAGCAGATATGAATATTGGTCCCCTTCCACGTGGCGGAAGTGGAGATACGGTTGGCGCATCAAGATATAATTCGAATTTCAAACAAACACACGGTGCTACATTTAGAGTAGTAGTCGATGTCGGCGAATGGGATAATTCAATTGCCATGAACAGCCCTGGACAATCTGGAGACCCAAATAGCAAACACTATGATAATTTATTTGATACTTGGGCAAACGATGGCGCTTTTCCATTACTATATAGCCGCGATAAGATAGAAGAAGCCACCGATCAGCGAATTATACTAATGCCGGACTTAGAAAATAATGTAACAAGCTTAGAACTACTAGTTAAACATTTTGAAACAGAAGAAGAATTCGCGGATGAAGATGCTGCTCGTTCATTAGAAATTCACTTGAAAGCTGTCAAACAGTTTGAGAAACAAGGAAACGCTGAAAAAATTCTCAAGCACATGCAAGGGTTTGTAGACTTACTCGAACACCACTATGATGCTGGTGATATAACTGAATTAGCTTATCATGCACTCCTACATCAAACGGAAAATTACATGCAGAAGTGGGAGTAGAATAGTTGGTTTAACAACAATGAGATACAAACTTAACAACTGATGAACAGTATAGACATAACAACGGAAACTCAGTAAATGAAGAAAGAAATGACCACTTTTTTAGCTATCAGCTAAGGTGGTTATTTCTTTCTAAACCAAATAAATATGAGAAATCGAAAGAAGTGGTCAATAGGGCGGCTCTCTAAACCAAATAAACTGTAGAAACCGGAAAAAGTAGTCAATAGGGCGGCTCTCTAAACCAAATAAACATGAGAAATCGAAAGAAGTGGTCAATAGGGCGGCTCTCTAAACCAAATAAACATGAGAAATCGGAAAAAGTAGTCAATAGAGCAGCTCTCTAAACCAAATAAACTGTAGAAACCGAAAAAAGTAGTCAATAGAAAGGCTCTTACCTCTACCCGACCCTAATTCATTGTTATTATGACTGGTCTTCTTCTCCATCTCCCTGTTCATTCCCAAATCGACCGAATCTAAGGCATGGCCCATGGACGTCAAAAGGAGGCTAATCCCCCAATTATAGCCACCCCGATCAAATATTAATGTCCTCATTCATAATAAAGCCAGCGATTCTTTCCAGCTGCATTAAAATTCTTATCCAGAATATACTTAATCCGCTTTTTCGATCTAACGATGCTGCACCAATCGTGAACAATTCCAGTACTCATCTTCTCCTTTGGGAAAAGTAGCTTAAACTCCTTAGCTGCGCGCACTACAGCGCTCTCTACAATTTCTTCATGTGTGCAATTATTACAAACGCATTTTCTCCCGTCCACAAAAACAGAAAACGAATGACATTTTGCACAGGAAATTCCTTTTTCTAGTTGATCGTATTGGTATGAAGGAAGTTTTGGTTTGACTGGCGAAGCATCAAGTTGAAGCTCTAGTAATTTTTCTGCTAAGAGATGGTGTCTTTTTGTTAACAGAAAAGGGAGTGTATTCAGTTTGTGGAAATACGTTTTAAGTTGAGTGGGATGAATCAGGGTGTCATTCACTGGAGCTTGATAGAGGGTGAAATGCTCGTTAATAAAGATTACCTTGCAATCCACGGGGAGGTTAAATCCTTGTTTGAAAAGTAATGAACGTAATAGAGATGCCGTTCGACTTACCTGATGCAGCGGGTTAAGGATTTCTGTGCCGCGCATGTTGAAAAATTTCTCTGATTCATAATAATAATCCCCTGAGAAATTTTTAACTTCATAAATAAAAATGGTTTCTGCGGTGATCATCAATGAATCGATTTGAAAGGTGGTATTGTTTGAAGTAAGTAGCAAATCATGGAGGATAAGGCATTCGCACGTTAGTTCTTTAGCAAACAGATCAAATCGAAGTTCACCTTCGAACCCTTTTTCTAAATTAAAATAGTACTTTTTATCTTCTGCGGATAAATTCATGCGGGTGTGAAGGCACCTTAGGAGAGGCAGTTCAGAAGGTTGTTGCCGGTGTTTATATATCATATCCCACATCCTTTCTTTGTTTATATACAAATAGTATACATAAAAAATTTGAATATTAAAACTACACATCAACCAGGGCGCCCCACAAAAATTGAATAAGTAGAATGATATTGGGGAGAAATAAGGTGTAATTAATCTAAGTGAGGTGAGTTAAATGAACAAGAAAAAATTCTACGCAACTGTTTTCACAGCAATTTTTTCAACTAGCCTATTGTTTGGATGTACAACTGGTCAAGATGAACAGGAGCCAGATCCAACAGAAGAGCCGTCTGAACAGCAAGAACAACAAGAACAACAAGATTAACAAAATTAGAAATGGAATACGATTAATTTTTCCTTCCGTCTAATTGTCTCTAGTATTTCGATGATGTTATATAAAAGCCTAGTTTGTTGTTGTACTCCATACTCCAAACAATTATGAATTAGGCTTTAACCGTTATTGCGAAGTTGGCATCCGTGATCATTCACTCTTTAAAAAAGTTACCTCTAACCAGAGCTTTTTTTCTTTCTCCCAATGAAAGCATAATGAATCAATAATACTGTTAAACCGATAATCCAAGTAATAAAAATTATCGGTATGTTTATTTCGGTTATAAAGTATTGATATATCAAAGTGATAATAGTACCAACAATAAACGCGCTAATTATTTTTAAATAAAACATTAAGTCAGCCTCCGCTTATAATATGCTCTCTAACCCAAATAAACTTGAGAAATCGAAAAAAGTAGTCAATAGAACAGCTCTATAACCCAAATAAACTCCAGAAACCGAAAAAAGTGGTTAATAGAGCAGCTCTCTAAACCAAATAAACTTCAGAAATCGAAAAAAGTAGTCAATAGAGCGGCTCTCTAACCCAAATAAACTCCAGAAACCGAAAAAAGTGGTCAATAGAACAGCTCTCTAATTCTAATAAATATCAGTTTATATTCATCTACCCGCTACAGTTCATAAAAAACTTATTCATTATAATATTCGGCAGTTCAAAAAGCTCACACCACCCACCGTTCGTCCAAGTTCATAAACGATAATAATTCGTCACAATCCTCCGTCAATATAAATGTTATATTAATAGTAGATATAACGAGGAGGACTATTGATGAAAATCAAATCAGTTTTATTCAATATTATTGCTTTTTTGTTTGTTTTAGTTGGCTGTACCAATGATACGGAACAATCCAAGGAAGATATTAAATCGATGATTCAGGATTATAGCACGGATCAATTAACTGCTTCATCTGCTTCTGTTAATGCAACCCAACTTACGGTGGAAGATGAGGATAAGGTGGATATTTACCCTATGCCGGAGGACGAGTTTTTTGTTTCCATTGCTCCGTACGTCAACGAGACGCATCCATGCACGTTTCATAGTTTGACAGGCTGCCAAGGTGAATTAGTGAAAAAGCCATTTGATATTTACATTGAAGATATGGATGGCAATGTGGTTTTTGATGATACCGTAGAGTCGTTTGATAATGGGTTTGTGGATTTATGGTTGCCAAGAGATCAAGAATTCAACGCAACGATTACATATGATAATAAGCAAGCAACATCGACAATTTCGACATTTGAAAACGACCCGACATGTATCACAACGATGAGGCTGATGTAATAATTATGCGTGGAGAATCTTTACCGGCCAAGCGATGAGGCAATTGATTATTATAAGGAAAATGGTTACGTTCATTGAACGGAGCCAATGGAATACGTACCAACGTAATAGGGGGAATTAACTGCCAGGGGAGTGTTGACTCATGCAAGAAATATTAAAGTCCTTTCTAGAAATAGAGATTTCTGATCAAGAATACTATGACGGCATTATTAGTTTTATTTATTCATACAACATCAGGTGTGGCGAGTATGAATGTAATCAATTCGTAGTAAAGAAAATGGATGAGTTAAACTTTATCGTTTTTGAGGAATATCAGATTGATAATAAAAGAGAAATTCATCAATCATTCTCCATATCTAAGCATAAATTAATTAAAACCATTAATAACTATGCCAAGAAACAAGGCTATATACAAAGAGATTTTAATTAGGATCGAGAATAAGGTCTTAAATTAACGAAGCAATAGCCAAACCAGAATCCGCCAACGGACCATCTCTAACCAAACAGTAGCAAGTCAATTATGCCAATACCAAACAAAGGACATAACACATTGTTATGTCCCATCTTCTTTCGTTGCAACTATCGAGAATAGTATTGCATCCTTAATATTTCGTTATATTAAATTTGTTCGTAGAAAATCTGTCCGCCACCATTCAAGTCAATCATTTTCAAGTGGCTAGAGTGTTTAATGAAAATGGTTTTATAATGCTTTTCGCCGTCTTCATCAACGAGGAACATGATGCGATTTCCTTGGTTGTCTGTTTCCAAGTGGAACGTCAGATTGTCTGTGTTTACCTGGTCGGTAATGGTGTTGTACTCTTCAAAAGAAGTAAGGTTACTTGGTTCATTTGGATATTGGTTATTATCGGAATTATCCTGTCCATCTTCTTGCTGTTCTTCATTTTCGCCTTCAGCATCTGGTTCTTGGCCTAAGGCTTCTCCTGTTGTTGCATCGATGTTAAATTCATACTCTTTGTCATTACTTTCGATTTCGATTTCATAGTAATTTTCTTCGTCTTCAAATGACAAATCGACTTCTTGCACAAACCCTTCCGTATTCTTCAAGGCTGTTTGGAGGGCTTGTTCCGCAGAAATTTCCGCATTCTTATTGTTTTCCGATGCCCCTACGATTGCGGCTCCGCCAAAAATGACTGTTCCTGCTACAGTTCCAATCAATAGTTTGTTTCTCATAAGTAATTCCTCCTTTATGGCTTGTACCCTTATCATAACGTTTTTATATGAGACGATAATTATAGGAAAATGAGAATTTGATTAGAAAAGTAGACGTGTTTAAAAAATATTTCAAGGTATGTCACATGACAGGGTTATAAGAAATGATAAATAGAGTAGGAGATGAAATCAGTAATTGCGAATTAGGCATATGAGACAAAGGGGGGTATGTACTCTGAAAGTATAGTACTAAGAATAATCATACCCCGAAAAAATTCTATCAAATTTTCGGGGTATACTAATTTTGATTGGCATAAGTGCCACTAATTGATCAGTCATAAAGAAGTGAAAATCTACATTATCAGCTTCAACTCTATCTATGATTATTTTTGAAGAGCTCTATTTCCTGACGGGCATCATGTAATTGTTCTTCGGTCTGCTGGAATTGGGGATTATTTAACGCCTCAGTTCCAAAACGCTCCTGTGTATATTTTAAGTGCTCCTCTGCTTGAAGTAATTGCTCTTGCGCTTGTGCTAACTGTTCCATATTTCCACTTGTTTTTGCCTGTATAATCATTTGATAAGCTTGTTTTACTTGATTTGTACATTCTTGAATCTCCTGATGTTGATTTTGTCCTGACATTGGTATTCCTCCTAGTATAAAATAAGGTGTGGTTATATATTTCCTTTATTTTCTAAAACTATGTATGGGAAAAAGAGTCGGCTAATAACCTCAAAAGTGTTTTTCATCCTAAGTTGATCTGCCGTTGAAATATTTTGTTTTTCTTTACTGACTTACCCTCAAATCCTCTTAGAGCTATATACAAATGGATCATTAACATTTCATTTTCAGTCATTAACGAAAAACTCTCTTCCTAACGTGCATTGCATTAAATGCATGAAAATGAAAATGGGAAATTGTCTAATCGTAATGTGCTATACTAATATATATTAACGTCTTTCATTGAAAAGGAGTCATCCTATGTCGATTTCAAGTAAGCTTAAGTTAGATAAGTACGTCAACATGGCTGTGCTTCATCAACCAGACGATTATCGTATTTTTGATGGATATCAGAAGACATTGTCCGGAGATCACGATGCGATTTTTATTTTTGTAGAGACGCTGGACGAGATGGTGACGCAAACAAAACGGATGATAGATCAGGAACAACTATTGGAAAAAGGGTATTTATTCTTTGCATACCCAAAAAAAGGAAATAAAAGGTATGACACATTCGTACATCGAGATGAAATTTTCCCTGCTCTGCATGTGGGTGAGGATGGTTATGTAGGGAATAGCGATTTGAAATTTTCGCGCATGATCAGTATGGACGAGGTGTTTACAGTGGTCGGGCTGAAACGAGAGAAGATCAAAACGAAAAAATCATCTGCATCAAGTCAATCTGTAGCAGATTATGAAATTCACGTAAAAGATATAGAAAAAATGCTAGCGGATTACCCAAATGAATATAAGGTTTACAAGGAATTAACACCTGGTTATCAGAAAGACTGGGCACGTTATATCTTTTCGGCAAAACAACAAAAAACAAGAGAAAAGCGCCAAACGCAAATGGTTGATATATTAGCTCAAGGTTATAAATCAATGGATTTATATCGTCAGAATAAGAAGTAAGCTATATCGTTAAAATAACAATCATAAGCCTACGGATGAAAGTTTCAGTTTAAGAAGGAGGTACGTCGTTTGAGTATTCAATTTGAAGTGGAAAGAACAGCTAAAGTAAACCAACAAGACGCTTACCATGCTTTGTTGGATATTGATCATGCGGAAAACTGGATGCAAGGGTTAGTGAAGATGCAACGCTTGGATGAAGGACCAATGAAAGTAGGAAGTGAATGGCATGAAACGAGAAAAATGTATGGTGCAAAGGCTACTGAACATTTTGAGGTCATTCAATTAGATGAACCGAATAAAATTGTACTTCGTTGTGACGGTACAAAAGGGACAACAGGTAAAGGAGAATATATATATACGTGTATCATTGCGCCAGGTGACGATACTACGCAGACCAAAATCTCGTTGCATGGGGAGATAAATAAACTAACTGGATTCACTAAATTTTTCGGTAAAATGATGGCAGGTACATTTAAAAAAGCTTGTGCAAAAGACTTGGATAAGCTTATTGACTACTTAGAAAAATAGCTCCCTATGAATGTAGTATTCCCCCGCTTTCAATCAAAAAAAGCGGGGGAAATTACTTCTGTATTTACCGTATCTTTATCCTCTTATCGATATCCCCCGATCTGACTACTGAATCGTCACTCCATCATTATTTCTTCAAATCCATTCCGCTGTGGTTAATCCTTTTTTTGGAAATGTTATGGTAGAAATAAATAGAAAGAACGTAAAATTAAACTACAAAGAAAGAATCAATTCCGGTACAATAGAACTAGATGAAATATTTTAATTTTTCAAACGGTGGTGCAAGCGTTGAATAAAAAGAAAGTAATTGGAGTGACTGCCTTAACTTTTATATTTATAGTTGCTTATTTTGTCTGGTTTGATTTTACTTACAAAACAAACCTTCAGGAAGTTATTGAAGAAGAAATTATTCAAGAAGATATTATCAATCTAGTCTTTGCGAACGAAAAGGATGAAACGTGGGCATTCATTCCAGGTGATGAAGACCAACGAATACATAACACACTTCAAGCAATGGAAGTTATAGAGCTCGAGGAAATGGTTGGAAAAGAACCTATTCAGTTAAAGGGCGAGTACGCCATTGAAATAAATTTACCTCAGAATCAGCTGTCTTTAATGCTTCAAAATGGCGAACTAACAATGAAAGACACCGTGTATAAAGTGAGTAACGGAGATCTTGAAGCCTTTATAGAAAACCTGGATATTTGGGGAGACGAACGAAAAGATCCAAATTCATAGTTCGTCTAGAAAGTCTGTCGATGTTTCGCTTAACTCGCGTGACGAGATTACTAGCTTTTTATAAGGAAACAGAAAAAATTCATGAAAATAACAGTGCTTATTAAAACCAGATGGATAAAGTAGCGCTAGAAAGGTATGTGAGATGAAAAAAATAGCAATTTATACTGCAATAATTAGTATTATCGGTGTACTTGTCATCATTGTATTAGGAGAAACGTTTGAAATTAGCTTTATGATGGGACAAATAATGACTGCTTTTGCTGCTGTTTTATTTTTATTGTCCTTGGCGGCGTTCTTTTTCCTCTTTTTTCTTCAAAGTAAAAAGAAATTCCAAAAAATAATTTTATTTATAATTTCCGCTTTTTTTATGTGCGTATGTATTGTTTCAGTTGATGGAGTGGTAAATGTGTATCAAGATAAAGAAGCGTATGATAAGAAGGATTTAGCTACTATTCAAGGTGTACCGGATAGAGTACTATTTGAATCTAATAGCTATGTAGATAACCCAAGCCTATCCACGATTGAAATGGAAGGAACTTCTTTCGATACCCTTCACCTTTGGATAGAAGAAGATGAATATAATGAAAAATACCAAAACCAACAATTGGAGATACAATACTTACCAGAAAGTAAAATAGTAGTTGACATTTATATAGTAGAAAGCCAACTATAATAGTAGCTATATGAAATTTATTATTTTGTGAGCTCATCCATTTCTGCAGGTTTAATCAGAAGAACAGGAGCCACGAATAGAAATAATAGAGAAAAAAGAAGTCCAAGTACGGCAATAACGATGGCATCGGGATTCGACGTATAGATTGAATTCGTATATGCTGACCCGCCAAAAAGAAATACCAATGCGACATAAAGCAAATATAATTTCCCTAATTTTGACTTCCCTGGTTTTTGAATACTGATGGCTATCTTTCTTGACGTGAAATAGGGCACGGTCATCATTATGATTAACATACCAACGCCAATCCAAAAAGTAAGTGTCAAAAAGTAGATACGCAGTAGCGGAATAGCAAGTTGAATAGCCATCACATTTAACATTACATAGGACAGTAAGGAGAAATAGCGTTTGCTTTTATGTTTCGTTTTCTTCCAAAAGTAATAAAACAAGACCCCAGCAACCAGTGCTAACAGTAAATTGAAGGTCATGATTTGCAAACTACCTTCAGGAACTGCACTCGTCAAAAATCCCGTTCCTAATAGCAAAAAGGTAGTAATGAATATTCTGCTTTCTTTAAAAGACACCTTCTTGCTCATATGTATTTCATTCCTTTCTAAGTAGAACAATTTATCTGCTGAGAGAAATACCAATACCAATCAGACTAACTGTTCCATTTTTGGTGTTATGGTTATCTACGGTTTTTAATAATGCTACTGAGTCAGCACTGATCTGTCGAACCTTCTTTGGGAAAATCCAATACAAAAAAGGAAATAAAAGAACTAGTAAATAAGGTTTGTCTTTATCTAACAAATAGTATTGTTTATCAATTTCAACAAGTACATATCTTACATTTCTTGAAATAAAAGTAACTTCTTGCTTCATAATATTGGCCCCATCCCCAATTCATGGTTGGTTTTACTGCTTTACAGGGCGATTTATAGTGAACTATTTTTTAAATCGAATTTTCATCGTATCTTTACCTGGCGTTACGCAAAGTATATTCAAAAAAAGCAATATAAAAAATGCTAAGGTAAATACAAATAACATAAATAAGTTCCCGTAAAGGAAAAAGGAAACCAGACCACCAACAACGAAAGCCCAAATGAATATAGTTAAAAAGAGTAAGCTAGCAATATTCTTAACTCTACGTGGTGTCACCCATAACGTTTCGTCTGCCTGATTGGGTGATAAATGAAGTTGTTGAAAAAGAGAGTGTTTAAATTTATTGCTCACTATCACCCTAAATAATACCAACAAAAGAGTGATTAAAAATAGAATGGAGTAAGCAATAAAAGGTGTTATATCCACGTCTAAGTAATCTAGTAAAGGTCCGATTAAATTAGCAAGAATTACTGAAAAACCTATACCGATATAACTAACCTTGCTAGTTGTAGCTTCTTTATTTGAAACGGTTTGTATCTGCTCTGCTGTATCCCCACTAATTTTTGTAACCTTTTTAGGAAAAATCCAATAAAGGAATGGAAGCAAAAAATTGGTAAGGAAAGGTTGATCTTTATCGATAATATAATATTCATTATCTGCTTTTATCAAATTGTATCTTAAATTTTTTTTTATAATATTTACTTCAGAACTCATATACCTAACTCCATCCCCAATTCATTGGATTAATAGCATCTAATCCACTACTGATTGCTTCTCCTGCTTTATCGGTTCTTAAAATCAAATTAATTGGTGGAGAGTATGTTTCCTTTACTAAGTATCTATTTTTTATAAAACTTGTCTACAAATAATAGGAACTCCATAAAATTACGTGTCGCTTCATAGCTACCTCTTCGATTCCCGCTTAACTTTCTATTGCATCAAACAAGTCAATCCTTCACCCGAACTTCCATTTGTCCCGGCGTTACTGTAAATAGATTGCCCATGAAAAAGATAAAAGCTAACATCGTGTAAACCACTAGAATGATTGTGTTTCCGTATATAATATACATCATTGCACAAGCAATGAGAAAAGCTAAGATAAACAGGTAGCAACCTGTATAGATGAGGAAATACCCCATCGATTTTACTTTGATATGTAGCTCTTTTACATTCCTTAATTCAGAGCTGACTTGTGCGTAAAGTTTCTGTTGATTATTTCTTCCAATATATATGCGTAATAGGAACATTAAAACAGTCACTACAAGTACAATTAGTGTTGCAAGAAATGTAGACATATCTATATTAAAGGAATCCATAATTGGTCGTATCAAATTGGCAAGGATTAAGGAAATCCCGATAGCCAATATATTTATCGTACTGCCACTTGTTTTCTCGGAATGGCGAACAAGTTTATTTACTGTCACTTCACTGTCCACTTTATATGCTCGATGCGAGATAAACCAAAATAAGAAAGGCAGCCATATGATCCACTTGGGACTATCCTTATCGAGGATATAGTTCTCGCCATTCATCGTAATTAAATTATATCTCGCTTTTTTATATACAAATTGTACATTTGCTTTCATTTAGTTATCCCCATCCCCAATTCATTGGATTAATGGCATCGATGCCACTAGAGATTGCTTCTCCTACATCTTTTGCCGATTCTTTTACGGAGTCAACTGTGCTGGATGCGAAGTCAGCTACAGCTTCACCTGCTTTATCTAGTTGTTGTCCCACATAATCCAAGCCATCTTGTAACCCTAAGAAGTTATTATCATAGGCAAAGTTAAAAGCAGTTACTAATCCTGTACCTACAGCTACCCCACCTAAAACAGCCCAGCCTGCTGGGTTACTACCGAGTAATACTGCAGTTGCAGCTGTTCCGATCGCGCTTCCTGCAACCCCTATTCCTAGAGCGGTTGTATTATGTGTAATAGCTTCGCCAACACTTTTATCTTTATTCGCTAAATCATCATACATTCCTATGCCAAAGCCTGCAGCCATAAATCCTCGTCCTAGCCACTTTCCTGCACTGGTAATCTTACTACCATAATGTATTAATGAATTAGAAGCGCCAGAAGTTGCGGGGTTCACCATTACAAACGAACTTGGACCCGATGGACCCTTAACGCCTGTTACTACATTAATTAAGCCACCAAGTTTTGTTGTCGCGATCCCTATTTGTTGTACACTTGTAGATAATAAGTCTTTCGACAGGTTTTCCCCAATCTTATCCTTATTATCATTCACATAGTTCCAAAATGACTCTGGAACTTCTTCTTCCAATTCTGCTTCGGTTAGATTTCCTTTCGTCTTATTCACCGTAGAAAATATGGAATAATACGTCTCTCTAGTGATATTTCCTTGTTCTAAATCCTCATACGCTTTATTTAAAATAACCTGGAAGTTTTCATCCAGCCCATCCAAACCATCGCTGTTTGCTTTTGCGATGGTTTGTAACGGCAGATCATGGATATTATCGGCATTAATGACGATGTTTCCTTTTTCATAATTCTGCTCAATGACTTTTTGATAGTCTGGTAAGTTCTTAATACTGTTAATATCGAATTCGGTTATCGAAATGCTACCATTACGAAGCCGAGATGACATTTCAGAAAGATAGCTTTTTAACGTACTGATATCGTCTTTAGTTTGTTGTAGCTTGGAAGCGTGTTTGCTATCCAATTCATGTAAATCTTGAATGACATGATCGATTTTTTGTTTGCCTTTTTCAATATTATGTTGAAAAGCCGAGTCATCCAATGGTGATAGATACATAATATCACTAATACTCGTTAAGATTTGATTGGTCTCATCGGTCAAGTAACTCGTTTTTTGCTTCGCTTTATCAAAGCTAGGATCTAATTCATTTTCTAAAAAGCTTTCACTAATAAATCCGTGCTGATGCGGCTCAAACGATTGAACCTCTTGTTTCATCGCTTCTAAACTATCCTTGTATTCTAGCATTGATTGATGTAAAAAAGTAAGAAATGGCTGGTGAACGTCGTTGTAAAATGAACGAATGGCTGTACCTGCTTTTCCTTTTAAGGCATCCTCCATTCCGTGAAAGTCCGTAATCGAACGTTGAAGATGAGAGATATCTTCCGTCACTGTTTCTAGGTCTGTTTTTGCAGATTCCACACCTTGATGAATTTCTTTTACGTCAAACTCTTTCATTATCCATTCACCTACCTATTCATCAATGCGAATATATTCGCTGAGTTTATAGTCTAACTCGATCATTTCTTTAACCGCTTGTTCTGTTACATTCACATTATTTTGAAAAAGTGTCATAAAGTCAGACAAAATAGATTCATATTCTTCCTTGATTTCGTTATAGGCATCTACCATTTTTATCTGTTTATTTCCGTTAATGGTTTCCCCTATATCTTTATGTAAACCTTCTATCATCGTTTTTAGCTCTTGGATGCTTTTCTCTGCAGGTGCTTGCTGAAACTTGATCTCTTCACTCATTGCTACAACACCTCGTTTATTTTTTTACCATTACGTGCATATTTTACCATAATGAACCGACTCGCAAATTTACTCAAGCTAGTCATATTAGCTGGCCATTATTATGGAATTTTTTAGCTTTACTTTATATAACGTACCAAATACCTACACTCGTTTGTAGGGGATAATGGACCTAATTTTATTGAAATATATTACAAATGAATCATTGGCTGGGTGAAAGGACCTACTGTTTGTGGGGACGTTTTGGCGTATCACCGCCTTCGTCGTGCTGCAGGATTTTCCGAAATATAGGAATAATTCCATAAAAGGTGATGTGATGCAACTTGTGAAGCAGTAAGGTTCCTGTGTATTTAGGGTGTTAATTTATCTTACTCGAATAGTGATTTGTAAAATATTAGAATATTAGAATAGATTGACAAATAAATAATGTTTTAGTAATATTTGAAAAAATAAAGGAAATTTTCCTTATATATTTTCTTTTTAATTTTTTCAAAATATTGGGGGTGAGACCATCCAAATTAAAATAGGAGTAATTGGACCTTCAGAATCGGTCAAAAAAATCTTGAAAGTTTCCCAGGAATTTCCCGATATGACTTTTCTTCCGTTTATGTATGGTGACGTGAGTGAAGTTAAGGAAATTATTGAAAGTAATCGATTGTTAGTCGATCAATGGCTGTTTTCTGGGGTAATGAATTATTCTTTTGCTATCGAAAACAAGCTAATTGATCACAAAGAAGGAAGTTATCCCTTATTACATGGCTCTAGCTTTTTTGGGACGCTTCTAGAAGCACAGCTTGATAGAGGTAAAATATATAGAAAAATAAGTATTGATAACTTTAAAGAAACAGAGTTAGAGAAAGTATTATCCTTTTACAACCTTCAACCTATTCAGTATTACAGCATGCCTTTTCAATCACATCATCAGCTCGACAATCTAGTAAATTTTCACCGAAAGCTCCTTGAAGAAAATAAAGTAGAAATAGCAATTACTGCTGTTCGGTATGCTTACGACAAGTTAAAGAAGGAAGGGTATCCAGTTTATCGATTGACCCCTTCATATCTAGCGATCAAGTTAACAATTGAATTACTTGGAGAAAGAGCGCAAGCACACCTATTTGAAAATCGTCAGATGGCGATTATTGGCTGTAAAGTTTTGAATACTGCAAATACAGGTGACCAATATCAATTCTTTAAATGGAAGCATCACGAATTAAATCTCAAGAAATCATTATTAGAGCTTACCGAGAATATTAGTGGTTCTTTTGTAGAAGAAGGAGACGGATTATACTTCATTTTTACAACGAAGGGCGAACTGGATAAGGAAGTAGAACGTGCATTGTATCAACTTATCGATGAGTATCAGGTGAGAGACCAGATCTCCATTGGTATCACGATTGGTTTTGGCGAAAATGTACTACATGCAGAGCATAATGTGAGGTATGGCTTAAATCAAGCAAAAATAAATGAACAATCACCTATTACAGTGGTGGAAGGGCGATATGAAATTACAGAAAGACTGACAAGCGCTCGAGAAGATGTATTCAATATGGACGAACTTAAACAACGATTAGCAGATAAGTTTGATAAAGAAGTAGCTAGTCCAAGAGATGTCATGCGCATTTATGTATATGCGCATAAATATAATTTGCAAAAGTTTACGGCAGAAGATATTTCGAGATGGCTGCAAAGTACAGAGCGAAATGGCAGGAGGATTTTAGCGGAATTAGAACAGGCAAATGTTGTTCGTAAATGTGGAAAAGTTCAATCCAATCAAAGAGGTAGACCGAAGAATGTGTATTGTTTTGTTGAGCATGCATTGGTAAATGCTTCACAAGAATAACGATTGCTAATTATTACAGCGAGATGTGGGGGGAGTCTTTTGGAAGATTGGCTAGACAAAAAATTATGTGAATTGAATGTAACCGATTCGATGAATAAGCCTGAAGGTTTTTCGCGTCTAGGCTATACCGACGAAGAAAAGGTTGCGCATCAACGATTTATAACTATAGCGAAAGAACTTGGTTTGTCTACATATCAAGATCAAGCTGGTAATCAATGGGCAAAATGGGTTGTAGACGAACATGCTCCGACTATTGGCCTTGGGTCACATTTAGATACCGTCTATAACGGAGGCGGCTTTGACGGAGTTGCAGGAGTACTTACTGCATTCGGTGCCATAAAGTTATTAAAAGAAAAACAATTCATCCCAAAGAAAAATATTGCGATTATTTGTTTTGCATCCGAGGAGTCTGCGAGATTTGGCGTATCCACGATAGGGAGCAAGGCGATATCAGGAGAATTAGAAAAAGAAAAGATTGCTAACATCAAAGATAGTGAAGGGATTACCATTAAAGAAGCGGTCGAGCAGTTTGGAGTAGATTGGGAGACAATGGATAGCGCGGAACTACCTGCAGATGAGTTAGAGCAATTCTTGGAGCTTCATATTGAACAAGGTAAAGTCCTTGAAGATCAAGGATTAGATATCGGTATTGTCAATGGAATAGCTCGACCAGTTCGACTTCAGGTAAAGGCAACAGGGATGGCCAATCACACAGGAACAACTCCGATGAACTATAGAAAAGATGCGCTTGTTGCCATCGCCCCGTTAATTAATTATGTAGAGAATGAAGCGATAAAGATCAATGAAAGAAAAAGCGGAACACTTGTAGCCACTGTCAGTGTTGCTCGTGTATTACCAAATGCGATGAATATGATTCCTGGAGAAATTGAACTAGGCATAGATATACGTAGTACAAACGACCAGTTAAAAAATGAAATGTCAGAATTGATAAATAAATATTGCGGGAAGATTACGGAAGATAAAAAGATAGAAGTCACAGTCAATAAAATCGTTGATGATGCATCGGTTAACCTGGATAAGCTAATGCAGGGTAAATTGTATAAGTTAAGTGAATCGATGGGCCTTAGGACGATATGTATGGATAGTGGTGCCGGCCACGATGTGATGAATATGGCAAGTAAATGGCCATGCGGTCTTATTTTTATTCCTTCGAAACACGGCATTAGCCATCATCCAGAGGAATATACGAAAACAGCGGATTTATACAAAGGAACAAGCCTCATCGCAAGATATTTAGAACAAGAAGCATAAATTGGAGGGGTATGATGAAGGAGTTTGTTGAAGATTATTTAAGAAAACATCAAGCGTATTTTACAAAGGTCTCAGAATATGTCTTTAATCACCCGGAAACTCGATTTGAAGAATATGAATCGTCTTCTTATTTAGCTAATGAATGTGAAAAGCAAGGATTTACCGTCACTAGAAATGTCGCGGGTATTGATACTGCATTTGTCGCTACTTACGGATCTGGAAAACCGGTAATTGGATTCTTAGGAGAATTTGATGCGCTATCTGGATTAAGCCAACAGGCGGGAGAGACGCAGTACCAACCTTTAGAGAATGATGTTGGTCATGGATGCGGTCATAACTTATTAGGTACAGGCTCTTTTGCTGCTGCCTGTGCAGTGAAGTGTTATTTAGAAGAACATCAATTACCTGGTACAGTTACATTCTTTGGTTGTCCCGGAGAGGAAGGCGGTTCTGGTAAAACGTTTATGGTGCGAGAAGGTGTGTTTGATGAGGTGGATATTGCTCTGACTTGGCACCCGTCTCCATCGAATTCCATCATGAATCGCCCGACACTGGCAAACTATCAAGTGTTATTTAAGTTTAAAGGTACCGCAGCACATGCGGCTAATTCTCCTCATTTAGGGAGAAGTGCATTAGATGCAGTCGAGCTGATGAATGTAGGTGTGAATTATTTACGGGAGCACGTAGTAGATGATGCGCGTATTCACTATGCAGTAACAAATACAGGCGGGATTTCACCAAACGTCGTACAGTCTCATGCAGAAGTATTGTATCTTGTTCGGGCTGCAAAAGTAGAACAAGCAGAAAATATTTACCAGCGCGTACACAGAATTGCTCAGGGTGCTGCACTAATGACGGATACAAAGCTCACGGTTGAATTTGATAAGGCTTGTTCGAACTATATTCCCAATCGAAATCTAGAGGAAATCATGCATAATTACTTGCGCGATATAAAGATAGAACCGCTTACGGAAGAAGAAGAAGTTTTTGCTAAAGCAATTTCAGATACGTTAACGGATGAAGAAAGAGATTTTACGGTGGACTTAATGAAGGGCTTTGGTTATGAAGGGGACGGAAGTGAGTTGGAAGGTAAATACGTATCCGATAGTGTGTCAGATTACCACGCAACAGAAGAGTTGTTGCATGGTTCTACGGATGTTGCCGATGTCAGCTGGGTTGTCCCCACTGCACAATTAACAACAGCTACATCCGTATTGGGTACACCTCTGCACACTTGGCAAATGACAACTCAAGGGCTAAGCAGTATCGCCAACAAAGGGATGCTACGTGCAGCCAGTACGATGGCGTTGACTGGTTTAGATATGTTGATTCATGAGGAAAGATTTCAAAAGGTACAAAAAGAATTTACCGCATTTAAGGAAAAAAATCCATATACCTGTCCGATTCCAACGGATGTAAAACCATCTACACTAAGCGGAAAAGCAATTTAAGGAGAGTGATGAAATGAAGAAAAAAGGAGTATTTCAGAGATTTCTTGATGTTGTAGAAAAAGTAGGGAATAAATTACCTGATCCATTCATGCTATTTCTTGGTTTAGCCGTATTAATGATTATCGTTTCCTGGATTTTTAATTTGTTTAACGCATCCGTAGATCATCCGGGAACAGGAGAAACACTACCAATAAGAAGCTTAATCTCTGGTGAAGGATTAGAGTTTATATTAACGTCCATGCTAGATAACTTTACAGGCTTTGCACCTTTAGGTCTTGTGCTTGTAATGATGCTAGGTATTGGCTTGACGGAGAGAGTTGGATTACTAGATTATGCTATTCGCAAAACAATTCTAAAGTCACCACCATTTTTATTAACGTATACAGTTGTATTCGTAGGTATTTTAGGAAATTTAGCTTCCGATGCGGCTGTTGTATTGATCCCGCCGTTAGCAGCTCTCGTATTCTATAAAGTTGGCAGACATCCGCTTGCGGGTCTTACAGCAGGTTTTGCCGGAGCAGGGGCAGGATTTACAGCAAATCTATTTATTGCTGGAACGGATGCCCTACTCGCTGGAATATCAACAGAAGCGGCACAAATTATCGATGAGTCTATGATCGTAACACCTCTAGATAACTGGTACTTTAATGTTGTATCTGTATTTGTATTGACGATTGTCGGTGGATTAGTAACGAGTAAATTTATAGAGCCGAGATTAGGGAAGTATGAGGGAGATATAGTAGAAGAGGAAAATACGGAAGAACTACCTAATGCTAAAAAAGGTTTAATTTATGCAATGATAGCAGGGCTTTCATATATTGCTCTTGTTGCTGTTACGGTTCTTGTTCCGAATAGCCCGTTAACGAATGATGACGGTGGAATTCTACCTTCTTCGCCATTTTTAAGTGGAATTATCCCACTCGTGTTATTCTTCTTTATCATTATTGGTGTAACGTTCGGTTTAACGGTTGGAAAAATTAAATCAGGTAAAGATATTACCACGTATATGAGTGAATCCATCAAGGATATGGCAAGTTATATTGTACTTGTATTTGCAATCGCTCAATTTATTGCCTACTTTAACTGGAGCAACTTAGGTACTTGGTTAGCGGTGAATGGAGCAGACTTCCTTACTAGCATCAATTTTACAGGTATGGGTCTCATCATCGGATATATTATTTTTACAGCCTTTTTGAATTTCCTTATCACTTCCGGTTCAGCAAAATGGGCAATCGAGGCACCTATATTTATTCCGATGTTTATGCAGCTAGGATATCATCCAGCATTTACTCAGGTCGCGTATCGGATTGCAGATTCATCGTCTAATATCGTTACCCCGCTGTTTCCTTATATGGTAATTATTCTTGCATTTATGCAGCGTTATGATAAGAAAGCAAGTATCGGTACGTATATATCATTAATGCTTCCATATACGATATCGTTCTTAATTACGTGGATTATACTTATTATGATATTTTATTATGTAGGAATTCCTTTTGGACCAGGAATCTACCCACATCTATAAATTAACGAAAACTTGGAGGACGTTTCATGACAGTGAAAGAGTTACGTGAGCAATTAATTACGTGGAGAAGGGATTTTCACCAATATCCAGAAAAAGGTTTTTTAGAAATGAGAACAGCATCTATTGTGGCTGATACGCTTCATCATCTTGGTTTTTCGCTGCAATTAGGTAAAGAGGTAATGTCAGAAGCCGAGTGCATGGGAAAGCCGAATGACGAAGAAACGAAAGCACACATCGAGTGGGCACTTGATAATGGTGCACAGGAAGCTTATATGGATCATTTTTCTGAAGGATATACTGGCGTGGTTGCTTCCATCGATACGAACAGACCAGGGCCAACAATAGCACTTCGGTTTGATATGGATGCTTTGCCGATCCATGAATCAGAAGAAGCCAATCATATTCCCAATAAAGAAGGGTATCGTTCAAAGGTTCCCAATACAATGCACGCTTGTGGACATGATTCACATACTGCGATGGGATTAGGGCTTGCCACACTGATCGCTGAAAACAAAGAAAAGCTACAAGGTAAGATAAAGTTGATTTTCCAACCAGCAGAAGAAGGGACTAGAGGGGCGAAGTCAATGACAAGTGCAGGAGTGGTTGATGATGTAGATTATTTCATTGCCACTCACATCGGAACAGGTGTCCCGCATCATCATTTTGTTGCGGCGAATAATGGTTTTTTAGCTACTTCCAAGCTGGATATACAGTTTGATGGTATCGCATCTCACGCTGGCGGTAAGCCCGAAGAAGGAAAGAATGCACTTTTAGCAGCAGCATCAGCCATATTGAATATACACGCTATTCCGCGCCATTCCAAGGGCTCTTCGAGAGTAAACGTTGGAGAAATTCACGGTGGATCTGGAAGAAATATTATCGCTAGTCATGCGAATCTACTAGTTGAAACACGGGGTGAAACCTCAGAAATCAATGACTATATCAAAGATCACGTGTTTTCGATAGTAGAAGGAGCAGCAAACATGCATCAAATCAATTACGGTATAGATGTTGTTGGTGAAGCACTAGATTGCAAGTGTTCTGTAGAGTTGGCTGAAATCGTACAAAAATGTGCTGATTCCCACGCTGTTATCGAAAAATCGATACTTGAAAGTAATGAGAGTGCAGGTTCTGAAGACGCTACGTATTTTATGGAGAAGGTACAGCAAAATGGTGGACTAGCAACCTACTGCGTTTTTGGTACAGAACTTGCTGCTGGTCATCATAATGAAAAATTTGATATAGATGAATCCTCCTTGCTCGTAGGGGTAGAAGTATTATATCAAGCTGTAAAAGAACTTGTAGTAACTGAAATAAAAAGATAAAAGTAAAGAGAAAGAGCATAGTGGAATAAAAAGTTTTCGTCAAAAGACGTATGAATGCTAGAATAAGCGTAAGAAATATACGGAGACTCCTTGAAAATAAAAATCAATTTTCTGCGTGCGATGCAATGCTTTCGAAGTCTTCCTCCCACTGAAAGCGGAGTATATTTCTGAAGCGGTTTTCATAGGCCGATTGTTCAGATTTTCTTTTGCCTGAATACTTTTGTCCCAATCTCTTTCTCTCTTTTGTATGGTAAAAAAAGGTTGAGACATCATAAAAAGTTACAATGTAGATTAATGATGACTGTCGTGATCATGTCCTTCATGTTCATCTTCCGTCGGTTCATTGACCTCTTCTTCATAGTTACCAACAATGAACTGCTTTGTCGGCATAATCGTCGCGTTGTTTTTGCTCGCTGTTACCTTCATATGGTATATTCCATCCTGATCAAAGCTCGTTTCTACACTATACTCGCCATTTCCTACATTTTCAGCAACTAATTGTTTGGTGGTTTCTGAATCTACCATCCAAGTCGTTACAGAAAGGTCATCTAGTGTAGATACAGATTCTCCATTCTGGCTAAGTTCAAACGTTACTTCTGTATTTTCTTTCGCCTCAATATATTCTGGAACTTGAATATCGATTTCTAGAGGTGTTTCTTTTTTATATTGCTCTGCAACATCCTCGTCTAATGAACACCTAACTAATGCGACTAACACGATGATCCATAAAGAAGCGATTCGGATATTTTTCATCATCATGCTACATGCCTCCTTTTGAAGGTGGTCCGTGGAAGACATGTTTTAGCTTTGGTATTCGTCGGATAATGAGCCAATCGATGAAGAATATCACAAGGACCGATAAACCAAACACTGGGAAGATGATAGAGAAAATAATAAGGATAATCAACAATCCGCGAATCTTTACAATACTGTTCGACCTCGGCGCTCCAAAATGACCATCTGGTTTACGTTTCCACCAAAGGACCGTTCCGCCAATGACCAAGCCGATAATACCAAGGCATACAATTAATCCAATGATTTGATTGATTAATCCGTATTCTAATCCTTTATGAACGGTAATCCCCCAAGCCATCAGTTTTCCAAGCGGTTGATAGTTATCATAGCGATAATCCGCTAAAATAGCACCCGTATATTGATCAATATGCATGGTCGCTTCATCTCTAGCTTTCGGCGGGAAGACCGAGATGGTATATACACCATCATCTGTTTGTGGATATATTACTTCATAGGTCGGATAAATCTCTTGCTGATCTGCAATATTGACGACCTCGTCAACGCTTACTGGTAGATATCCATTTTGGTTAGAGGTTGGAACTTCCAATGTCTCTGCTGCCCATGGAACATCTGCAATATCCTTGGTTTGAACTTCGGAACTAGGCGCACTGCCCACCCAAATGCTAGGAGGGTAACCAAAGCCACTATTCGTTGTTAGGTTCTGGAATTTCGTACCCCAATTTCCTGTCCATAGTAAACCAGTAAAGACGAGGAATACGATAGCGATGGATAACCATACGCCTGGTACTGCATGAAGATCTCGTATAAACGTACGCTTGCGTGCCTTTAGTCTTGGCAAGAATACCCCAAATACGCGCATTTTTTTCGGTCGCCATAGATAGATTCCGGTTAAGACAAGCGCAAGTGTCCAACATGCTACCAACTCCACAATTAAATCTCCATAGGTGCCTAGCATTAATTCACCATGGAATTCTTCCACTCGGTCGATAATCCGGTGTTGATCATTCAATTGTCCGATTATCTCCGCGTTATAAGGATCCACGAAGATCGTGTGAGTCTCTCCGTCCTGCGTAATTTTCACTTCAGCTGAACGGGTTGCATCTTCTCCCGGCCGAAATTTTGTAACACCTGCTTCGGGATAATTTTCCTTTACTTCATCTACTAATGCAGATGGGGGAGTTTTTCTCCTTGATCGACGACATCATAGTAATCTTCATATAGAAATTGTTCAATTTGTGGTTTAAATAGATAAATAGACCCAGTAATCGAAAGTATAATTAAGAATGGTGCAATTTATTAATATAATAGATGTAAAAGCAACACAAATTATATCACTAAAGAATGGCATTGACTGTGGATATTTTACGAACTTTATACCTAAATAGATTTACACACTAAATAAAAAAGTACATCACTGTAGAAAGTGATGTACTTCTTTATATTGAGAATAAGATTGTTTTATCAAGCTTAGTTCGCACGCAAACCGCCTGTAGCGCTAAATACATGACCGGTCGCATAACTTGCGTGTTCTGAAGCGATAAATACATATAGACCGCCTAATTCTGCTGGTTGTCCGGCTCGGCCTAAAGGTGTTTCAGGTGTTTCTTTACCGAACTTCGGAATGTTTTCTTGTGGCTGACCGCCGGATATTTGCAGAGCAGACCAGTAAGGACCAGGTGCGACAGAATTAACACGGATTCCTTTGGAACTTAATTGTTTGGCTAACCCTTTGGTGAAACCAATAATCGCGCTTTTTGTTGGCGCGTAGTCCATTAGCATTGGTGAAGGGTCATAACCTTCCACGGAGGAAGTCGTAATAATAGAGCTTCCCGGCGGCATGTGTGGGATGGCCTCTTGAACCATCCAATACATGGAATATACATTGGTCTGGAAGGTCGATACTAATTGTTCTGTTGAAAGATTCGTAATGTCTTCTACAGCTTGTTGTTCACCAGCAACCATGACTAACGTATCTAATCCGTCTAGTTCATTGATAGCTTCGTGTATTAATGAACGAGTGAATTGTTCATCACGTAAATCTCCGGGAAGTAAAACGGCTTTTTGTCCGGCTTCTTCAATAAGTGCTTTTACTTCCAATGCATCTGATTCTTCCACAGGAAGGTAATTAATCGCAACATCTGCACCCTCACGAGCATACGCGATAGCAGCAGCTCTTCCAATACCAGAGTCACCACCTGTAATGAGTGCTTTCCTGCCTTGTAACTGTCCCGATCCCTTGTACGTTGTTTCGCCGCAGTCAGGAATCGGCGTCATTTCTCTTTGAATACCTGGCTGTTCTTGAAATTGCTTTGGGAAATCTTCATTTGTATATTTTGTTCTTGGATTTTGTGGCATCGTATTGCATCCTTTCTTATTTTTGTACGTACAATTTATTTTCCCTAGTTAGTCGGTAAATAAAACATCGTAGTCTAAAAAAGGTCTCCCCAATACATAACCAAAAATCAAAAACGTACAAGCAGGCTGATGTGCTCCCCTTCATTCATGTTCTATACTATTTCATCATTTGCATCGTAGGTTCGTAAATTCCCTTAAGCGTCTGAACGCTATGATTAAATTGTTTCTGTTCATCTTCGTTCATTGGCACTTCTATTATTTCACTAACCCCATTTCGATTGATAATCGTCGGCACGCCAATACATACATTATCTACACCATATTCACCTTGAAGAAAGCTGCTGGTAGTTAAAATACTGTGTTCATCTTTTAATATTGCTTCCGTTACCCGGACAAGACTCATAGCTATACCATAGTAGGTAGCTCCTTTTTTCTGAATGATTCGGTATGCTGCATCCCGTACATTTGTAAAAATGTCGTCTAAATCTTCTGTTGTATAGGATTCACTTCGATTTAAATACGTGAGAAGCGGTACCGTTCCTATAGTAGCTGTGCTCCACAGTGGGAGTTCCGTATCACCGTGTTCACCGATAATATAAGCATGAATATTTTTCGGTGAAAGGTGAAAATACTCTCCTAGTTCATATCGCAGCCTTGCCGTATCAAGCGTAGTCCCACTCCCAATCACACGATGGGGCGGCAGTCCACTGAACGAGATAACCGCTTGTGTCAAGATATCGACGGGATTTGTTGCGATTAAAAATATACCATTGAAGCCACTATTCATCACGTCAGTCACAATTTCTTTAAAGATTTTCATGTTTTTTTCTACAAGATCTAAGCGAGTTTCCCCAGACTGTTGGTTAGCCCCAGCGCAAATACATACGATATCCGCATCCTTACAATCCCCGTATTCACCCAACCACACATTCGTCAATGAAGGAGCAAAGGCTTTTCCGTGATTTAAATCCATCACATCACCTAGAGCCTTATCTGCATCTAAATCAATAATTGCCAATTCCTCCGTCACACCTTGATTCATCAATGCAAATGCATAACTAACACCAACCGATCCACCCCCAATAAGTACCACACGATTCACAGCTTGTTGACTTGTTCTCATGCTCACCACATCCTTATCGGTAAAATATGAAATATCTTCCATATCTTTATTGTGAAATATTTCACAAATAATGTCAACATAAATTCTGAAATTTAGAAAACATTTTGGAATTTTACAATTAGGCCGAGTGCAAAACTTATTAAACAATCAAGCGATAGTCTCTCAACCAAAACAAGCTAGAGAATCAAGAAAAGTGGTTAATAGACGTACTCTATTAACCAAAAAAGCTGAAGAAATCGGGAAAAGTGGTCAATAGAGCAGTTCTATTAACCAAAAAAGCTGGAGAAATCGGGAAAAGTGGTGAATAGAACAGCTCTATTAACCAAAAAAGCTGGAGAAAGCGGAAAAAGTGGTGAATAGAACAGCCCTCTCAACCAAACTAGCTCTTGAGAATCGTAAAACGATGGTCAATAGAACACCCCCCAGACCTCCGAGCCCGATCCAACGCAAACCCAATCTATCTCCCACTAAAAAATACCATCATCCGAACCGTCAAACTCATTCACTTACCACATCAAAACTCGGCTCAACCACTTCAACCGTCCTGCTTTGCTAGTTGCTCTGTACTTAAATAAACTCTCTAAGTATTCCCAATCCCCATTAAGAAATAATTCTCTCATAAGCACTTTCATCACAGATGATAAACAGTTTTGCATCATGTGGAATGGGTGCGGACAATTGTTTAATAATCGACAGGTCATTTCCGTTTGATATCAGCATGGCACCTTGAACGGCTAATTCGGCACGTGCATCTTCATAGGTTTTCCAAGCGTCTTTTTTACTGATGGAATACAGATCATAGGCTGTATTGCTAGTTAGCTGCCTAATAATTTCACTCGAACCATTGTATAAAATCGAACGTGCTGCTAAATGCGCTGCCGTATCATTGGCAGTGATAAATTCTTCGACGGAAACATGTTGAAATGCTTGGATATGCCTTGATTCTAAAACCTCGCATATCGTATAGATATTTTTTTTGTATTCTTTTCCAATACTTTCTAAAGTCGTGGCAATTAACAGCGTTTGACCATCTGCTTGGGATGTTGCGACACTGTCTTCTGAAGCAAAAACCATTATCGATTTACTTTTTAATAAGTTCGCTTGTAGTAATACATCCGTATTCGCTGGGTTACCATGAACGAACTCCACTTGTTCATGTAAAATTGGTGTTTTGGTAACTTTTTCATCAATAATAACGATGGATATATCATTGAATGTTTTTAGTAATTCTTCTAGCGTAATACTCGCTTTTTTTGTCCAATTTATTAAGATAATATGATCTTCTGTTGTAATATTCAATTTCCCTGCCTCCTTTAATCGTTTACGAACACTTAAGAAATCGACGGCTTTACCGATAAAAATAGTCATGATTCCGATTCCAATAATATATAAAAACATCGCAAATATTTTTCCTGAAACAGTGGTTGGAGACACATCACCATAGCCTACGGTTGTCACGGTTGTCATTGTCCACCAGAGACCCTCAAAAGGATCCGCAAATGTATCCGGTTCTAAAAAATAGATGAAGTAACTGCTTGTCAGTACTAGTACAATCGTCGAAAGTAAAAGAAACCAATTATTTAATCGGATGACTTTTACAAATAAATGCCTGAAAAAAATCATCGTATGCCCCCTTGTCTACACATCACATTTTACCTACTAAAATAGTAACATAAAAAACAAGTCATTCCGTGAAGATTTTGTTATCTATGACTTCAGAGCCCTACACTAGAATATCCTCTAAGCCTCATCAGTTTTCCACTTCATAACAAACGAAGGGTTCATCATTTTACGTGGAATGAAAAAAGCGAATGGGCTAAAATTACAATTTGGATTTATTTATACTATAATTTAAACTAATTCATACGCTTATAACTTATGTAGATTGCTTCGTTTGTTAAGTTTTTGTAAATTAACTTTTTTGAAAAGGGTACATATGTTACTATCATTATTGAGTTTCGATAACGAACTTCGATATTGAATCTCACGCTATTGGAGGTATATTTTTGGAGGATAGAGTATTACGGAAATTGTTTCTAGGGTTTATACACATTCATATTTTACACCATGCCAATGAGCACCCGGTTTTTGGGTTGTGGATGTTAGAAGAATTAAAAGAGCATGGATATAGTATAAGTGCGGGAACGCTTTATCCCATTTTACATTCGATGGAAAAAGACGGACTGCTTCATAAAGAAGAGCAGAACGTTGAAGGGAAGATTAGAAAATATTACACAGCAACCGATAAGGGAGTAGAAATTTTACAAGAGGCAAGGGAAAAAGCATATGAACTCTTTAAAGAAATCAAAGATTAACTTCAAAAAGGAGTACATGGTATATGAGTTATAAGCAAAATGAAAAATCTTCATTAAGTGCGTTGTTGGAGATATTATTTATTTCCACTCGTTTAGGTTTAACCTCTTTTGGAGGGCCAATTGCCCACCTCGGTTATTTTCACGAAGAGTATGTAAGAAGAAGAAAATGGATGGATGAAAAAAGTTATGCTGATCTCGTTGCATTAGCACAATTTTTGCCTGGTCCAGCTAGCAGTCAGGTAGGCATCGGAATAGGTGTGATGCGCGCAGGTACTTTAGGCGGCATCGTTTCATTTATCGGATTCACGTTACCATCGGTGATTGCGCTCGTTATTTTTGCTTTGTTGATGCAAAGCTTTAATGTAGCAGAAATGGGCTGGATACATGGGTTAAAATTAGTTGCGGTTGCGATTGTAGCGCATGCAATAATTGGAATGGCTAAAAAGCTAACGCCTGATGTAAAACGAAAGACAATCGCATTAGTTGCTTTAGTTATCACACTTTTATGGCAAACGGTCTATTCACAAGTTGTTGTTATATTCATCGCAGCAATGATTGGTTATGTTTTGTATAAAAATTATAAAAGTGATGTAGAAGAATCACATACACACGTAAAAATATTAACGAAAAAGTTTGGATTTATATGCTTGTCATTGTTTTTTGGATTGTTAGTTCTTTTCCCCGTTCTAAGAGAGATAACGTCATCTCACTGGGTGGCGATGTTTGATAGTTTTTATCGCTCAGGCTCGCTTGTTTTTGGTGGTGGACATGTTGTTCTACCGCTGTTGGAAAGAGAATTTGTCCCTACTGGATGGGTAAGTGAAGAAGCTTTCTTAGCCGGTTATGGTGCTGCACAGGCTGTACCGGGACCATTATTTACATTTGCTGCTTATCTAGGAGCGGTTATGAATGGATGGGTTGGCGGTTTGCTTGCTACCATCGCAATATTCTTACCGGCATTTTTATTAATATTAGGTACGTTGCCATTTTGGAATAGCTTACGAAATAACCACAAGATTAAAGGCGCATTAATGGGAGTGAATGCTGCTGTAGTAGGTATATTAATCGCAGCCTTCTATCAGCCGATATGGACGAGTGCCGTTCTGTCACCTGTTGATTTTGCTTTTGCAGCGGTATTATTCAGTATGCTAGTTTATTGGAAACTTCCACCGTGGGTGATTGTTCTAACCGGTGCTATTGGAGGAACATTGATCTCGTATATTTAGAAAGGGAAAATAGTGGGGAATACCCACTATTTTTTTATGCTTGTAACGAACATCTCAGGTAGTCAGAAACTAGGAAATCGGCCTACGATAAAGAGCTGGACAACTACTTTCAACTTTTTTCTACAATAATATTATCGATCAATCTCGCTTGTGAAAATTTCACGGCTAACGATATAAAAATCCGGCCAGTAATCTGTGTTTGTTCTATCAGTTCTGGGTAGCTGTAAATCGCAATCTCTTCAATCGTTCCGGATGTATGTGTGGTTAAATGGGTGTGGATTTCATCGATGATAACATCGCTGCTTCGTTCACCCGCATCATATAACTGTTTTGCTTTTAATAGACTTTGATATAATTGAACGGCTTCTTGTCGCTCGTTGTCTGTTAAGTAAATGTTGCGCGAGCTTTTTGCTAATCCATCTAATTCACGTATCGTATCCATGCCTCGAATGGTAATCGGATGATTAAATTCCTCGACCATCTTTTCAATGATTGCCAGTTGCTGCGCGTCTTTTTTTCCAAAATAGGCGATATCAGGACGGATAATATTAAATAACTTATTGACGACGGTTACCACACCGTCAAAATGACCCGGACGCTTTGCTCCTTCTAATACTTCCGCCATTCGATGGACGTTGATCGAAAGCTCGAGTGGCTTAGGGTACATTTCTTCCACGCTCGGGTAGAAGACATAATCGGCACCTAATGCATCTAGCTGTGCCTCGTCCTCTTCAATGGTTCGTGGATAAGCATCGAAATCCTCATTTGGCCCAAATTGCAGTGGGTTTACAAAGACGCTGACCACGGTATAGTCATTGTCCGCTATTGATTGCTTCACCATTTGTAAATGCCCGTCATGCAATGCCCCCATCGTTGGTACAAATCCAATTTGTTTATTATGTGCTTTCCGTGTTCGACTAAGGTGTTGCATTTCTTTTATGGTCGTAATTCGTTTTGTCATTCGTCTACCTCGTTCATAATTTGTTTCTTGTATGTGTATTCTTCAGTAGGAAACGCTTGTCGCTTCACCTCGTCATGAAAGTTTTTTATGGATTCTACACCAATAGAAAAATCACCATAACGCTTTACAAATTTTGGCTTATGCTCGACACCATAATTAAGTACGTCATGATACACAAGGACTTGTCCATTCGTTCCTACACCTGCGCCTATCCCGATAACCGGAATCGTAAGCGACTCGGTAATTACATGGGCAAGGTCACTTGGTATTGCTTCTAAGACAAGCATAATCGCACCACTTTTTTCAACAAGTTTAGCATCCTCAATCAGCTGTTTGGCTGCTTCTTTAGAGGTTGCTTGTAGTTGATAGCCTGTGATGCCGTAACTCTGCGGCGTCAACCCAAGATGGGCAACGACAGGAATACCGATATCATGGCATTTTTTAATAACAGGAGCGGCATGTGCGCCTTCGATTTTTATAGCGTTTGCATGAGTGTCTCGGTATAATTCAATGGCAAAAGCTGTATCGGTACTTGCATCAATGCCGATGGTACCAAAAGGCATATCAACGACAACATACGTATCCTTTGCGCCACGGCGCACTGCACGCGCGTGATGCTTCATATCGTCGAGAGTTACATCGACAGTGCTTTCGTAGCCAAGTACCGTCATCCCTAGGGAATCACCGACAAGAATCATATCTATTTCAGCAGCTTCCGCTTGCTTTGCACTCGGATAATCATAAGCAGTCAACATCGAAATTTTTTCTCCTTCATGCTTCATCCGCATGAAATCTTTCAAGGCCTTCATTTTTCGTCACCTACTATTTTTATTCTTGTACTTATTATAGAATTATCTGTATAGATTAACAATGCGTTTGATAGTTGAAAAGGAGCTTAGCTATGAAAAAGTTTGGAGTTATCGGACCAGGGGCAGTTGGTTCCGTAATTGCGGAATCTCTGTTGCAACATGGTCTTCAGGTACATTTATTAGGAAGAAATGCTGGAGAAGTACGTATCGAGCGGAAAGGGCAGTTGGCGGAAAGTACACTGCTCGTAGAAGAACTATCCCGTTTTGAAACCACGCTGGATTATATTTTTATCACAGTAAAAGGCACACAGCTATCGGCAGTGCTTCCATTTGTAGAAAAGCTCTCTCATGAAAATACAGTAACGATCATTTGTCAAAATGGCTATGGGCAACTCGAACAGATAACTATGCCACATACCTATCAAGCCGTCGTGTATATCAGCGGACAAAAAAAGGACCAAACGATAACGCATTTTCGTGATCGGAAATTAATTTTACCTGAAAATGAAGACACAATCGCCCTACATCAACTAGTTGAAGGAAGTGACCTCGATATCCAAATTAGCCCCCATTATCTTCACGATATATGGTTTAAGCTGCTCGTCAATCTCGGGATTAATTCTGTCACTGCATTGAGCCGGAATACTGCAATTGTTGTAACGAATGAAAAGGTCAGAAACCTGTGTGAATCATTGATTAAAGAGGGAATGACGATTGCTCATGCGGAAGGGATCCATTTTGAGAAATCTACCGTACAAGCCATCATGGATATTTACGATGGCTACCCGCCGCATATGGGCACGAGTATGTATTACGATCAGTTAAATCGTAACCCAATGGAAATCGATTATATTCAAGGATTCTTATATCGGAAAAGTCAGAAGCACCACTTAGACACGCCACATGTAGACACGGTTTACAGCTTGTTGGTGGCGAGTGAGATAAGGTGAAGACTGCATCTGCAAGTGTAGCGTTTTAGTAAGATTGTCTATTTTTTTTAAGAAGTGCTCTATTACCTAAAAGTTTTGCGTATTGCTCAAGAATTGGTCAATAGAAGAGCTCTATTGCCCAAAAGTAAGGCGAATCACTAGAGAATTGGTCAATAGAAGTGCTCTATTGCCTAAAAGTAAGGCGAATCACTAGAGAATTGGTCAATAGAAGTGCTCTATTGCCTAAAAGTAAGGCGAATCACTAGAGAAATGGTGAATAGAAGAGCTCTATTGCCCAAAAGTAAGGCGAATCACTAGAGAATTGGTCAATAGAAGTGCTCTATTGCCTAAAAGTAAGGCGAATCACTAGAGAATTGGTCAATAGAAGTGCTCTATTGCCCAAAAGTAAGACGAATCACTTGAGGATTGGTCAATAGAAGCGCTCTATTGCCCAAAAGTAAGACGAATCACTAGAGAATTGGTCAATAGAATGATCATCAAAGAGCTCAAGAATCTGCTATAATCCCAATCTCTTATATGAACTTAATAATAATGCAATTCACTTGAAATTTAGTTTTTATCATAGTAATAAGCGTGAAGAATACCTAAAAAAAGGAATTCCTTATCAAGATAGGTAGTATTTAAATCAAACACTACCTCCCGATTTTTAAAGTTAATTTTCCATTCGTCAATAGGGAGGTTATTTGTATGGAGAATAGCTGGTTTAAACGGCTTTTTTTTAATTACATAACTTTCATTCTCATATGTAAATGTAACCACATCACCTAGATCAATGAACGTTGTTTCCTCTACTAAAATCGTATTCCATTCACTTTGATCATAGTAGTGTACCTGTATTTTCTTTTTACTAAAGAGCGAAGTAACATCATCAGTTACAGCTACTAGATTTTGATTGCTATCGGTTAGCTCATAAGTAATCGAGCTTACACTCTTCAAAATTATATCTTGAAGCATTTTCCATATATTTCTATACTTCCCTGTCACTTCACCCTGTTTGTTATTCTCTATGTAAATTTCCGTCTTTTTTCTCTTATTAATATATCGATCATATTGATATACAGTCATAATAAAAATCCTTACATTTTCTACCGTTCAACCACAGTAAAATTCCCCGTATTCCATTCTTTAACTTCAAACCATTCATCCTCTACAACTTAAATCCAGTACGACTTTTGAAGCGCTTTAATATTATCGAGCTTTCGACACGTGTAATACCTTCTACTGAATACAATTCTTCATTAATAAACACTTCTAATTTCTGAAAATCCTCCACTAATACATGTGTATGTAAGGTGCTCGGTCCAGTCATTTGATAGATACTAGCCACTTGCGGGTGATTAGCTAGATTTTGGGCAACTTCCTGCAATTGTTTTGGTTCGACATCTATATCAAAAAAAGCAGACACTTGTTTTCCGAATTTCTCTGAATTGATAACCACCGTAAACTTTTCAATGACACCTTTTTCTTTTAAATTTTTAATACGATCCTTTACCGCAACACGAGATAAGCCAACCTTTTCTGCCAGCTCGACATACGATAAGCGGCCATCTTCTGAAAGCTCTTCTAATAGCTTTTTGTCAATGTTATCTAGTTTCATTGTTTTTCGGCTCCTATCCTAATTTTCACCCTAAATGTAGTTTAACAGAATATAACATGAAGCAAAACAACATGCTATCTCTTTGGCGCCGAAACATAAAGTAAGTAAAATTTACTAAATTCATTACATTAGTAAGTATAAATTTATCAAAACTTTACAATTGTACAAAAAATCTATTGACAGCCGTATAGTTGTTTATTATTATATTAACTAATTTACAAAAAGTATGAAATTACTGACAAATAAAAGGAGGAATTGTCATGAAACGTCGTTTATGGAGTGGTTTAGTTCTATTTTGTCTAGTTTTATTAGCAGCATGTAGTCCCCCGAGTACAAGTAGTGGAGAACAGGCGGAGAATTATCCTTCTAAAGATATTCAATTAATCGTACCGTGGGATGCCGGTGGAGATACCGATGCGATTAATCGAATTGTTGCAGAAGAGTTGGAAAAAGAATTAGATGCAACAGTTGTCGTAAAAAATGTTGCTGGGGGAAGTGGAGTAGTAGGGGCACAACAAGCGCTTCAAGCAAATAATGATGGCTATACATTGCTCGCTGTTCATGACTCTGTAGCGATGTCGCAATTAACCGGACAAGCAGATTTTGGTTACTTTGACTTTGAACCTGTTTCTTTAATGACGTCTACATATCAACTCGTAGCAACCAATCCGTCCAACCCGTGGGATTCAATGGAAGAAGTGGTAGCTGATGCAAAAGAAAATCCTGGCGAAATAACGTATGGCGCATCGATTGGGTCGACATCTCAGTTAGAACCTGCTCTGATTCAAACCGCGTCAGATATCGAATTTAATATTGTTGGTTATGATGGGACAGCGAATCGAATGAAAGCAGTTGTAGCCAATGACGTAAAACTAGGGAGTGTCTCTATCGCTGCAGGTAAGGATTATATGGAAGATGATCGAATGAAATTATTAGGTTATACAGGAGAAGAGAGACATCCTGACTTGCCGGATGTACCGACATTACAAGAACAAGGAATCGATGTCGTCAATGCTGCGAACCGTGGGATTGTTGTTCCGAAAGATACACCAGAAGAAATCGTCTCTAAAATAAATGAAGCGCTAAAGAATGTGGCTAATAGCGAGTCGTTTAAAGAGAGAATAGATGCAATTGGAACCGATGTGAACTTTAAAGGAACAGAAGAATATGTTGAATTCCTGCAAAACAATGAAAAAGAAATGGAAGAATCATTAGAAAAAAGTGGCTTACTAGATAAGTAGGAGGTTTATAGGCATTGATCAGTGCAAAACGTGATTTATTAAATGCAATTCTCTTGTTAGCGTTCAGTGGGTTGGCTTATATCGGTTCAACTCAAATTCCTATTCAAGGGTTCGGAAAAACAGAAGCCAATTTCTTTCCAAATATTATTATTGCCGTATTAGTGTTTTTAAGTGTTTGCTTACTCACGCAAAGCATATATCGGTTTACGAAAGATTCGAAATCAGAAAAAGTATCGATACGTAGCGCCATACGCAGCAATAAAAAAGTCATCATTACATTTGGCTTGTTTGCCGCATACGTGTTTATCCTGCCGTATGCTGGATACTTCATCGCTTCCATTCTATTTTTAATCGGTTTATATACGGTATTAGCACCCAATAAAAATAAAATTGTGTTAGTTATTTTATTCATGATTGGCTTGGTTTTCATATTATATGTGGTATTTCAACAGGTATTATCCGTATTTCTACCTCCTGGCATACTCTTTTAAAAGGAGAATTATCTAAATGGAATCTATTTTATTAAGTTTTGAAGCAATTTTAAATGTACAAACCATCCTTATCTTACTTACGGGAGTAATTGCCGGAATCATTATAGGAAGTATACCTGGATTCACGATTACCATGGGAGTAGCTTTAACATTGCCATTTAGTTTTGGGATGGAACCAATCAATGGAATTGCCCTGATGATGGGTGTTCAAGTTGGTGGTAGTTCAGGAGGCTTAATCACGGCTTGTTTACTAGGGATCCCAGGAACTCCTTCAGCGATGGCGACTACGTTTGATGGTTATCCTATGGCAAAAAACGGACAACCCGGAAAGGCGTTAGCAATTGGGTTGTGGTCTTCCTTTGTTGGTACGATTATTTCCGGTATTATTTTAATTTTCACTGCCCCAATTTTAGCAGAGTGGGCGTTAGCATTCGGACCATGGGAAATGTTTGCCCTCATGTTATTTGGGATTAGCGCTATTGCCAGTCTAAGTGAAGGTTCGTTATTAAAAGGCTTAATCGCTGGTAGTTTGGGTTTGATGTTTTCAATGGTAGGATCCGATCCGCTCACCGCTGTGTCGCGATTTACCTTTGGCATGACCGAGCTGATGGCAGGATTTAACTTTCTCCCCGTTCTAATTGGGATATTTGCCTTTTCTCAATTAATGGATGATATACGTAAGCCACCGGGCCAATTATCTCTCGATAGCAGCGCTTCGGTCTCTTATCCGATACTACAAACTATTCGAGATTTATGGAAATCAGGAGTGAATGTGATCCGCTCGAGCCTGGTTGGTACATTGGTCGGTATCTTACCAGCAGCCGGTGGTAGTATTGCGAATATCTTGAGCTATGATGTTGCCAAGAAGTTTTCCAAGAAGCCTCAGGAATTTGGAAAAGGGAGTAAGGATGGGCTAATTGCAGCAGAATCTGCGAACAACTCTTCCATAGGTGGTTCACTTGTACCGATGCTTTCTTTCGGGATTCCGGGTGACGCTGTAACAGCGATGATGCTTGGAGCATTATTAATACACGGTATTCAACCAGGACCATTGTTAATGCAGAATCAGCCCGTTCTCGTAAATGGAATCTTTATTTCATTATTTATCGCAGCCATTTTAATGCTGATTATCCAAAGCTTTGGCATCAAAGTCTTTATGAAAATTAACCAAATCCCGCATCACTTATTAGTGCCTATTGTTCTATTATTATGTGTGCTTGGAAGTTTCGCAGTAAATAATCGAATCTTTGATGTGTGGGTTCTACTGATTTTCGGGCTGCTCGGATTTTGGATGAAGGCCAATAAATTTCCGTTAGCGCCATTTATTTTAGGGATCATTTTAGGTCCAATGATTGAAGAAAACTTGCGCCAAGCTGTATCGGTGAGTCCCAGTTTGACTATGTTTTTCACTCGCCCAATATCGGCAGCTTTAATTATCCTATCGATCCTATCGATGGGATATGGGATCTATAGTAATATGAAGATAAGTAAGAAAGTGAAAGAATAATAGAAAAGGTTGTTCAAAAAGTGTGGTGAAAATGACACATATCAGGGGGGACCTTCTGCTAAAATCGCCCACGTCCTGTGGGCAACGCAGAAATCACCACATCCTGTGGAAGCTCGTTAGCTCAGCTTTAAGTTCCTCACGTATTCATTACATACGTTCTGGTACGGGGAGCTACGCCGCCTCGAACTTCTCGGTCCTTTTCATCCTCCTTTTTGAACACGTAATAGAAAGGGAGATTTGATGAATTTTTTTCATACCGAAACATATCCTTATACAAATCCAAGGCATGCAACCTATGCAAAAAATGGAATGGTGGCAACATCGCAGCCACTTGCATCAGAAGCCGGACTGTCGATTCTAAAAAAAGGTGGTAATGCGATTGACGCTGCAATTGCTACAGCGGCATGTTTAACAGTTGTCGAACCGACTTCGAATGGGATTGGCGGTGACGCTTTTGCGTTAGTATGGACAAAAGGTAAACTGCATGGACTTAATGCAAGTGGCCGTTCACCGCAATCCATCTCCATTGACAAAGTGAAAGAAACAGGAAAGGATCACATCCCAAAATATGGTTGGATTCCAGTTACGGTACCTGGAGCACCAAGTGCTTGGGCAGCATTATCCAAGAGGTTTGGCAAGCTATCGTTACAAGAAGTATTGCAACCAGCGATTAATTACGCACGAGACGGGTATCCTTTGTCACCAACGTTAAGTAAGTTTTGGAAAAAGGCATATACGGTTTTTAAAAAGGAATTATCGGATGATATGTTTCATGAATGGTTTGAGACCTTTGCTCCAAACGGTCGTGCTCCAGAAACAGGAGAGATGTGGCGCTCGCCTAATCATGCAAACACACTACAAGAAATTGCCGATACAGACGGGGAATCATTTTACCGTGGAGAATTGGCGGCGAAAATAAGTGCATTCTCTGAAGCGAATGACGGATTTTTAACAGCAGAGGACCTGGCAGCTCATCAACCAGAGTGGGTGGACCCGATTAAAGTAAATTACCGTGGCTATGATGTGTGGGAAATACCGCCAAACGGACAAGGGATCATCGCTTTACAAGCATTAAATATCTTAAAAGGATATACATTTGATACGAAAGAAGTAACTGACACGTATCATAAGCAAATGGAAGCAATTAAACTTGCTTTTGCTGATGGGCAGGAACATGTGACAGAAAAAGATCATATGAAGCATTCGGTGGAAGAATTATTGAGTGATTCCTATGGAGAGTATCGAAGAGGTCTGATTGGAGATGAAGCGATTCAACCAAAAGCAGGCGAACCAGCGCTAAGCGGTACCGTATATTTAGCAACGGCAGACAATGAGGGGAATATGGTTTCCTTTATTCAAAGTAATTATATGGGATTTGGTTCTGGCCTTGTGGTTCCTGGCACGGGAATTGCTCTGCAAAATCGCGGGCATAATTTTTCGATGGATCCGAATCATGTCAATGCATTAGCTGGAAATAAGCGAACATATCATACGATTATTCCTGGATTTTTAACAAAAGACGCAGAACCAATCGGTCCTTTTGGCGTGATGGGAGGATTTATGCAGCCTCAAGGTCATGTACAAGTAATTATGAATACCATTGATTTTCAGTTAAATCCGCAAGCAGCTTTAGATGCACCAAGGTGGCAATGGATGAAAGACAAACAAGTCGAAGTGGAAAACACTTTCCCGCACCACATCGCAATGGATTTAGCGAAGAAAGGTCACAACATACGTATTCAATTAGAACCGAACAGTTTTGGGCGCGGGCAGATCATTTGGAGAAATCCCGAAACAGGCGTACTGGTTGGCGGCACGGAATCCCGTACAGATGGTACGGTAGCCGCTTGGTAAGCAACAACAACAGCTCAGTAAAGGAATTTGCTATATGAGAACACATTGGAATATTTTTATCGCTTTTTTTCGCGTGGGTATGTTGGGATTTGGTGGAGGCCCAAGTTCCATACCGCTTATTTATAAAGAAGTTGTGGAAAAATATAAATGGATGAATGAAGAGGACTTTGGAGATGTATTAGCACTTGCGAATACACTCCCAGGTCCAATCGCAACCAAGCTTGCAGGGTACATCGGTTATCAAGTTACAGGTTTTTGGGGAATGCTTAATGCCGTACTAGCTGGTATTGTGCCAACCATCTTTCTTATGATCGGTTTGTTAGTATCACTGTCCTCTTTTAAGGAATACGATTGGGTACAAGGAATGACGGCAGCAGTGATCCCTGTAGTTGCGGTGATGCTAGCGACATTGACATGGCAATTTATAGATAAAGCCGGCAAAGGTATGGGTTGGATGCAAACTGGCATTATGTTAATCATTGCTTTCGTTCTGCTTGAATTGTTACAGATCCATCCAGGTATTCTTATCGCAGCGTTACTTGCTATTGCTTTATTAAAAAAGGATAAGATTCCTGAACAAGAGGAAGAGAAACCAGCAAGGGAAGGTGGTTCATAATGGTTTATTTGGAACTATTTATCGCCTTCTTTATACCAGGAATTCTTGGTTATGGTGGAGGTCCAGCGTCGATTCCATTAGTAGAGAATGAAGTGGTTAGTCGATTCGGATGGATGACAGTTCAAGAATTCAGTGAAGTGCTTGCACTTGCCAATTCTTTGCCGGGACCAATTGCTACAAAGATGGCGGGTTATATTGGCTACGATGTTGCAGGAGCTTTGGGTGCATCCATTTCTGTATTTGCAACAGTTGCTCCATCGTTGGTATTAATTATCGTGTTATTAGGTATTCTTTACAAGTACAAAAATTCTCCAAAAGTAAAACGAATGACCCTCTACATACGGCCAGTGATCGGAATCTTACTCGGTGTAATGGCATGGCGTTTCTTTAGTGAATCTTACATTGGGGTAGGGTTCTGGCAAACCGCACTACTTGCCATCGTTAGTTATGTATTGATGGAGCGAATGAAATTACATCCTGCATTTGTCATCGCGGGTGCATTAATCTATGGAGGATTTTTATTATAATGAAGCAGTCGGCTGTGCGTTACAAAATGGTTCAGGCAAAAACGATTTTAGGATTTAGTTACTAAAATAAGCTCGCCGGATGATCCCCGGAATTTTTCGAAAAACCGGGGCCATCTTGGCGTTAAAACCACACTACTTGCCATCGTAGTTTCGTGACATCTACGCAATAATTCCGCCCGTGACGCTTGTCTTTTTTCGAATTTTGTACTATGATTTAGTTAGAATTGAATATAATCATTCGTAAATACTTTCTAGGGTTCCGCCTTATTGGGTCTGGTCCGAGAGAAAGTGCAAAGAATTTTTTCTTTGTCCACGGAGGGATAAAAGCCCGGGAGATATCACTAAGTATAGTGGTATGTCCCGGGTTTTTTGGTTTTTTATAAAGAAGGGTTGTTGTTTACAATATTGGTGATAATAATCCTAAATCATTAAAAGGAGAGATTTAATCATGTGGTGGTTTCTTGTTGTAATTGCTGCGATTTTTGAAGTGGGTTGGGCATCTGGATTGAAGTATGCCAACGATGGTTTAACTTGGACACTCACTATTATAGCAATCATAGTAAGCTTTGGAACATTGATTGTTTCATCTACTCGACTGCCAACTGCTACCGTTTATGCTGTGTTTGTAGGGTTGGGTACTTTAGGGACAGTTACTGTTGATATTATCTTTTTCGGTGCTGCAGTTAACGTAGGTGTTATTTTATTTGTTGTATTACTATTAGTCGGAGTATTAGGATTAAAATCCGTTACAGGTTAAAAAAAGCAACAGAAAGAGGTTGGTAAAGCATGAATTGGATCATCCTAATTCTTGCAGGTCTATCCGAAGTAGTAGGTGTTAACGGAATTCAGAAAGTATCTGCTGGGAAAAAGAAATCTGGATTTGCTTTTTTGATTATTGGATTTGCTGTTAGCTTAACCTTATTATCCATTGCAATGTCTACTATTCCATTAGGTGTTGCTTATGCAGTATGGACGGGTATGGGAACAGTTGGAAGTGTAGTGATTGGTATGATTTTTTATAATGATTCAGCAGATCGCAAACGTATATTCTTCTTAAGTTTAATAGTTGTTGCAGTAATAGGATTACGAATCGTTTCAAATTAACGGTTGCTTAGGAAAGATGCGTTCATACAAGGGATATGTAAGCCCTTTTGGGTTTGTGAATTTTATAGTGAACAGGAAAGAGGCTGAGACAATTGTGCGAATTCTTTTGTCCCAGCCTCTTCTATTATTTACTTCCCGTCACGATTCCAGAATCTCGCTTCGGCAACTGCTTCTACAAATTGACTTGCATTATTGGTAACTACACCTTTTTCATCTGTTAGTCCTAAATCATGAAGCACAGAAGCGCCATCTTGAAGCGCACTAATTGGTTTATAGTGCATGTAAGCTTCTTTCACGAAGTTTGGAGCTTCTTTTGTGAATAATGGTTTAGTCCCCTCTTTACTAGCGATTAGTATGGAATCAAAGAGTACAGAGTCTGCCGTCTTAAAGGTATGGTGTACCGGAATTTTATTTCCTTCTTTACTTGAAATGGATCCTTGGTGATCACTAATGATTTCCGGATTAATGTTTGCTTCATTTAATGCTTTTATATGAGAGAATAATTCTTCATCGAATCCATCAGCGACAATAATGCCAACTTTACGCGTGTCCGCTTTTTTCTTTGTGTTGGCTTGGCTTAAGGCTGGTGACGATTTCGTATAGTCGATTTCTTTTTTCTTTGGTATCGCTAAGCCTAAGTTCTCCGCAATTCCTGTGACAAGGTCATGGCTGACATTGGAGAACATATCGAGAACTTGTTCGCGAATCGCTACTTCCTTACACTTTCCAAGTTCAAAGCTAAACGCATCAATGATGTGGTTTTTCTCGACATCGCTCATACTATTCCAGAATAATGCAGCTTGTGTGAAGTGATCCTCAAAACTAATACTGCGAGCTCGTACTTTCTTGCCTTCAACCTTCTCTTGATAGTGTTTATAGCCACCATTTTCCTCACTTACAGGTGTTGGTGTATTATCTGCCAAGGAGTTTTTATGGTAGCTTACTTGTCCAGAATTAATCGTTTGTCTTCCATAGCCATCACGTTGATTATTATGGAATGGGCAGACAGGTCGGTTAATTGGGATTTCATGAAAGTTAGGTCCACCTAAACGAATGAGCTGCGTGTCTGTATATGAAAAGAGACGTGCTTGTAACAACGGATCATTCGTAAAATCAATCCCTGGTACGACATGACCTGGATGAAAGGCAACTTGTTCGGTTTCTGCAAAATAATTATCTATATTCTGATTCAATGTCATTTTACCAACAATTTTCACAGGTACATCTTCTTCTGGCCATATCTTGGTTGGGTCTAGAACATCAAAATCAAAGTTAAATTCATCTTCTTCTTTTATAATTTGTAATCCTAACTCGTACTCAGGATATTGACCATTTTCAATCGCGTCATACAGGTCACGGCGTTGGAAATCAGGGTCATTACCGTTTAATTTTAATGCTTCATCCCAAATGACCGAATGTACACCTAAGACAGGTTTCCAGTGGAATTTTACAAAGAAAGCTTGTCCTTCCTCATTAACAAAACGGAATGTATGGACACCAAAGCCTTCCATCATTCGAAAGCTTCGCGGAATTGCCCGGTCGGACAGATGCCACATAATCATATGTGCAGTTTCCTGGTTATTGGCAACAAAATCCCAAAATGTATCATGAGCAGATTGTGCTTGTGGTATTTCATTATGTGGTTCGGGTTTAACTGCGTGGATCAAGTCAGGAAATTTAATGCCGTCTTGTATAAAGAAGACGGGAATGTTATTTCCAACTAAGTCATAGTTTCCTTCATCTGTGTAAAATTTTGTTGCAAAACCTCTGACGTCACGTGCCATATCACCTGATCCACGAGAACCTGCTACGGTAGAAAAACGTACAAATACTGGTGTCTTCTTTCCTGCTTCACCTAGGAAATTTGCTTTTGTATATGGGGCAAGTGATTCATAAACTTCAAATTCCCCATGGGCAGCAAAACCTCTTGCATGGACAACACGTTCCGGAATGCGTTCATGGTCAAAGTGGGTGATCTTCTCTCGCAGATGAAAGTCTTCTAATAATGACGGGCCACGTTCACCTGCTTTTAGTGAAAACTCATCTTCATTCATTTTTAATCCTTGATTGGTTGTAAGAGATTTATCTTTATCATTAACTCGGAATTGATCTAGCTGCTGATTCTTTTTGTTTTGTTCTTGATTACTCATCAAAAGCTCCTCCTCAATTAATAAGTGTGTTACTTCGTTAGTTCCCGTTTAGAATTAGAATAAACAAATAATAATTCAAAAATATTAGATTAGTGAATTGTACTTAGTAAAGTTGATCGCTTAATAAGACAAAACTCATATCCGAAAGCGCGTATTAGTGGTACACTACACATAAACTGAACATGCGTTTAAAGGGGAGTGGGATAACGAATGAAGTATAAGAAGGTGCGTTGGGGTATTATTGGTTGCGGTGATGTAACGGAGGTAAAAAGTGGACCGGCATTTCAAAAGGTAGATCATTCTGAGCTAGTGGCAGTCATGCGAAGAACAGGGGAACTTGCTAAGGACTATGCAAAAAGGCATAACGTGCCAACCTGGTATGATGATGCGGATGCTTTAATCAACGATGCGAATGTAGATGCCGTGTATATCGCGACGCCACCAGGTTCCCATAAAGAGTATACTCTGAAGGTAGCTCAGGCAGGGAAACCTGTATATGTCGAAAAACCAATGGCATTGAACGAAGCAGAATGCCAGCAAATGATCCAGGCGTGTAAGGATGCAGGCGTTCCGCTGTATGTCGCATATTATCGCAGAGCACAACCTAGATTTAAAAAAGTGAAGGAATTACTTGATGCCAAGACAATAGGCGACGTGCGTTTTGTCTCAACGACGCAATATCAAAAAGTCTCAGAAGATATAAAGGCATCATCACTACCATGGAGATTACAACCCGAAATATCGGGCGGAGGACTGTTTTTTGACCTTGCCAGCCATACATTAGATATTCTTGATTTCTTACTTGGGCCAATTGAAGAGGTGCATGGAATGAAGTCCAATCAAGCGGAATACTATGAAGCAGAAGATATTGTTACTGGCACTTATCGATTCCAATCTGGCGTGCATGGAGTTGGGAATTGGTGTTTCACTGCTTTTGAGAATATAGATAAAAATGAAATTGTTGGCAGTAAGGGGAAGATAACCTTTTCTACCTTTGGGGATGATCCTATCATTCTGACAACTGCCGATGGACAGGAAGAATGGACATTTGAACGTCCAAAACATGTCCATCAACCGCTAATTGAATCGATCGTGAAGGATCTAACCTCAGATTCTAAACAAGCCCCAAGCACTGGTGAAAGTGGCGCTAGGACAAATTGGGTGATGGATCAGTTAACGGAATGACAGATAGTAAAATAACGTTAATCCGAATGATTAGGTGTTAAAAAATCAAGTCAAAAATTTACTTCGCTTATTCTAAAGCGGCAGGCGAGCCTTCTGATGCTTATGCATCGTGGGCTCGCTTTTTAGTTTGCTGAATAATGTTAAAAATAATTTTCGGATTATTGACAGTTTTTCAGTTAACTGTTAATATCTTTTTTAGATACAACATAGATCTAAGTTAGATATTTTGGTGGTGATAAGGATGAAAAGGCTTTTATTAGGGTTTTATGGTGATGATTTCACCGGATCAACGGATGCAATGGAAGCACTGGATCAATACGGTTTGAAAACAATACTTTTTCTCAAGATTCCAGACCAGGAAATGATCGATCGCTTTCGACACGTAGATTGTATAGGGGTTGCAGGAACTGCTAGAGCAAAAGGTACCAAGGGTATGGAGGAAGAATTGTCTCCAGTCTATGAATTCTTACGTCAACTAAATCCAACCTTTGTCCATTATAAAGTTTGTTCTACATTCGACTCTGCTCCAGAGGTTGGGAGTATCGGTTTTGCTATTGATATAGCAAGAAACTATTTTACAAAAGGAAGTTATCCACTTCTTGTAGCAGCCCCGAATTTGGGAAGGTATACAGTCTTTGGTGAACATTTTGCAAAATTCCAGGAAGAAATATATCGATTGGATAAACATCCAGTGATGTCCAAACATCCAGTTACTCCAATGGATGAGGCAGATTTAGCAAAACATTTGCAAGCGCAGACAAAACAAAAGATCGCAAAAGTAAATGTATTAGATTTAGAGGCTAACACTGCCCAACAAATAATAAATCAAGAAAATAATGAAGCTGATATTATACTCTATGATGCATTGAATGCTTCTCACATGAAAAAAGTTTCAGAAGTATTGTGGGAAAAGCGAAGCGATGAGCCTCAGTTTATAGTCGGATCATCCGGTGTAGAATATGCAATTGGCGATGCAGTAAGACGGGAAGGCGTAATAGCAAAAGAAAATAAAGCCACCAGTCCAAGCAATGTTCATCAACTATTCGCTGTTTCTGGAAGTGTCTCTGATGTAACAAAGCAACAATTAGAGAATGCAGAAGAAGCTGGGTTTGAATTAATTCAAATACCATTTGAAATGTATACAGATCCTTCTCTCGTTGAAGCATTCTTAGATAACATCATTCAGCAAATAGAAGAAAAGAAAAAAGTAATAATGTATACAGCAAAAGGTAACGAGGATCCAATTATTGCTCGTACAAAAGAGCATCTACTAAATAACGGCATCAATAAACAAGATATAGGCATATACATTGGCGAAAAATTAGGCGAGTGGACAAAGTCAGTTATTGATCGAGCTGATTTGCGAAGAGTAATCATATCTGGTGGTGACACATCGGGCTTTGTTACTTCAAATCTTGATATTTATGGACTAGAAGTGCTCGATTCTATTGCGCCCGGGGCACCTTTATGTATAGCATATTCAGAGAGAGCAAAATATGATGGACTAGAAATTGCATTAAAGAGTGGTCAACTTGGAGGACCAGCGTTTTTCGAGAAAGTCTATCAGTCAGGCTCTAAATAATTTTGTTAAAGGATGTATTTGAATATGTTATTAAAAGACGTTGCCTATCAGGAAATAAAATCCAAAATTTTAGAAGAGCATTATGAAGCGGGACAATTTTTATCAGAGCGTACATTAATAGATGAGTTAGGTATGAGTAAAACACCAATAAAAAATGCGCTCGTAAGATTAGAGTCTGAAGGATTTGTTACTGTTTCGTCAAAGCAAGGAATCATTGTCAATGATATTTCTATTGAACGAATCAACGATATATATAATTTGCGAATAGCATTAGAAACGTTTAATTGCCAAGAACTGTATCACCGTATTACAGATGAACAATTAAAAGAATTGGAACAAAACGTACAAGCAACTAAAGAGGCTGCTAAAACGAAAGATGTTACATTATTTGCTACATTAGACCATGAGTTTCACTTAGCGATAAGTCAATTTGTAGCAAATAAGGAGATCACGAGAGTTTTATTAAACTACCAAGATCACTTAAGAAGAATTACACTTCGCCATCTCAAGAAAGATCCTGGTAGGGTAGAGAAGTTTTACTCCGAACATGTAGAAGTTTTAGATGCTTTAAAAACAGGAGATATAAAGTGCGTAGAGTTAATGAAAAAGCATCTATTGGACTCCAAGATGATGTACTTTCAATAACTCCTGCTGATATAAGAGGGAGAGATAGTTTATGAAAGCGGTATTTGTAGAAGATGCTGAGAAAATTATTGTGAAAGATATAGAGGTCCCCGAGTTAAAACCGAATGAGGTGCAAATCAAAGTAAATGTCGCTGGGATTTGCGGTTCCGATATTCATACGTATAAAGGCTTACATCCATTTCGTAAACCCCCGGTCGTTATTGGACATGAAGTAGCTGGAGAAGTTGTAGAAGTTGGATCATCCGTTACTAAATTCAAGGTTGGTGATCGAGTAACGGTGGAGCCGCAAATCGGTACAGGTGAGAGTGAAGGAGTAATGACGGGAAATGTAAATTACTCTGATACAAGACTAGCTCCAGGAATGGGAGACTGGTTAGGGACAATGGCTGAATATTTCGCATCGCCTGAAGAACAAGTAATTAAATTACCAGATTCCGTTAGTTATGATCAAGGTGTATTAGTCGAACCTCTTGCTGTAGGTGTACATGCAGCGTTTAAAGGCGATGTTCAACCAACCGATCGAGTAGCAATTTTGGGAGCCGGACCAATTGGCCTTCTTACACTTATCGCTGTGAAAGCTAAAGGCGTAAAAGATATTGTTGTTACGGATGTGCTCGACTATTCACTACAAGTGGCAAAAGAAATGGGTGCTTCAGAAGTTATTAATATTAAGGATAATTCAAACTGGATTCATGATGCGAAGCAGAGCTTAGATAAAGGATCTTTTGATAAAGTATTTATCACTGCGGGTGTTCCTGGTATTGTAAATGACTCTCTTAATCTACTAAGAAAAGGTGGACGAGTGGTTACCGTAGCCATGTTCCATGGACAACAGTCTGTTGATATCGAACAGTTACAGCAAAATGAAAAAGAAATTATTGGGTGCATGACATATAACCGTCCGGATACAGAAGAAGCCCTAGAAATAATCGCAAGCGGGAAACTTGATGTAGAGAAGGTTATTTCCCATAAATTGCATTATGAAGAAGCAGCAAAGGGTTTTACAATTGTAGATAAAAAGAAAGATAAATCCGTTAAAGTACTTGTTTCATTTGAATAGGGGGATAAAAATGAAATCAAAAATAATCGTATTACTTTTATCGGCTGTAGCTTTACTATTAGCTGCGTGTAGTCAAGGAACATCGAGTGCTGAGGAACCAAAAGTGTTAAGGCTAGGACATATACAAAGTGAGTCCAATGCTTGGCATAAGGGATCAGTCAGATTTGCAGAACTAGTGTCTGAAAAAACAAATGGTACCGTCAAAGTAGAGGTTTATCCAAGCTCTACTTTGGGGTCAGACCGTGATTTAGTAGAGGGCATGCAAATAGGATCAGTAGATTTTGCATTAGTTGCCGGTGTAATGTCTAACTTTTATGAGCCTTATTCCATCTTAGAACTACCTTATTTATTTGAAGATTTGGAACACTTGGAGGAGTTTGTTTACGGCGAAAATGGAAAGCGATTGCAGGAGGAAATGCTGGAAGAAACAGGTGTGCGAGGGTTAGAGTTCTGGCTTAGAGGACCGCGGGAACTAACAACAAATAAATTGGTTGAATCACCTTCTGATTTAAGAGGTGTGAAAATCAGAGTACCAAACATCGAGGCATCCGTCGAAGGGTGGACGGCGATGGGAGCTAGTCCAACTCCAATGAACTTTGGAGAAGTATATTCCTCATTACAAACAGGTGTTATCGATGCGCAAGAAAATCCAATTGCTTTTACAGCAAGTGCTCGAATTCATGAAGTGCAAGATTACCTTGTAAAAACGGACCATGTATTTGGATATGTTCAATTACTAATGAGTGAAAAAGCTTTTGAAGACTTAACAGAAGAAGAAAGAGAAGCTGTTTTAGAAGCCGCAGAAGAAGCTCGTAATTTCCAAAATGAAATCGTTTTCCAAGAAGAGGAAGAGGCACTTCAAGACATGCTTGACCAAGGTGTGGAAGTAATAGAAGTAGATCAAGAACCATTTAGAGAAGCTGTACAAGAAGTGAATGAAGCATTAGCTGATAAATATGGCAGAGAACTATACGATACCATACAGGAAATGAGGGAGTAGAGCCAATGAAAACATATATTAATATCATGGATAGCATTAATAATTGGGTGAAATACTTGGTATCTTTCTTCCTTGTTGGACTTGCTGTTTTGGTTGTATTGCAAGTAACAACACGATTTGTCATTAACGTGCCATTAAGCTGGACAGAAGAATTAGCAAAATACTTGATGATTTACATTGTGTTTTTAGGTTCGGGGTTAGCGATGAGACATAATCAGCACATCGCGATTGATTTTCTATTAGAAATTATAAAAACAGAAAACAAAGCACGCTTGCAAAAAATTGTATTATACATTTGTGGAATTTTTAGTTTGATGTTAGTTATTTATGGTGCACAGTTGACCTATATCGTAATTGGTCAATCGACGCCAACTTTACAGTATTCGATGGCGTGGGCATATGCGGCAATACCACTTGGTTCGCTTCTTATGTTGTGTAATATTATTGCATTGTTAATAAGTCCACCTGAAGATGATGATTCGAAGGAAACGGTAGGTGACTTACTATGATACTTGTATTAGTTCTATCGTTAATTGTTCTATTTATTATCGGTGTACCTGTGGCAATTTCATTAGGGTTATCTTCTAGTCTGGCGATATTAGTAGCTGGAGACATACCGTTGTTAACATTGGCACAACGTGCTTTTGTCTCACTTGATTCTTTCCCTTTACTAGCGATTCCGTTGTTTATACTTGCGGGTGCTTTAATGGAATATGGGGGGATATCACAACGATTAATAAACTTGGCTAATGCAATTACTGGTCATGTACCAGGAGGCTTAGCGATTGTAACTGTAGTAACCACGATGTTCTTTGCTGCTATATCAGGATCAAGTGTAGCCGCAACTGCGGCGCTTGGCGCAATCTTGATTCCAGCGATGATTAATCGAGGTTATGATAAAGAATTTGCAGGTGGAGTACAGGCTGTTTCTGGAACGTTAGGAATTATAATACCACCGAGTATACCTTTAATATTGTATGGGACAGCTGTCGGGGCATCTATTGGAGATTTATTTATCGCCGGAATGGTACCAGGAATCATCATTGGTATTGGACTCGTTGTAACGGTGTATATATTGGCTAAAAAGCGTAATTATTTAAAAGAACCAAAGAAATCAAGCAAAGATATTGGCAAAGCATTCTTAGAAGCAATTCCAGCATTAATCATGCCAATTATCATTCTAGGCGGAATATATAGTGGAATATTTACTGCCACTGAAGCTGCTGGTGTTGCGGTTGCTTATGCATTTATCGTTAGTGTTTTCGTTTACAAAGCAATTAATAAAGTAAACATAAAAGAAATATTAACCCAAGCATCTGTAACAACTTCTACCATTATGTTTATTCTTGCTACGGCTGGATTATTTAGCTGGATACTAACAATTGAAAATATACCGCAACAGGTTGCTAGTCTAATAACATCTATTTCAGATAGTCCGATGGTATTCTTAACTATAGTTATTCTAGTACTTTTACTTGTGGGTATGTTTATGGAGACAAACGCTTCTATTATCATTTTAGCTCCTATTCTTGTGCCGGTTGCTGTAGAACTCGGATTAGACCCAGTTCATTTTGGTATTGTTATGATCGTTACATTAGCGATTGGTATGGTAACACCACCATTAGGGTTGAATCTATTTGTAGTATCAAAAATAGGAAAAGTACGTATTGATCATTTAACAAAAGGGTTAATTCCTTTCTATATTGCTATTTTAATTAGCTTAATCGTTATAACATATATCCCTTCCATAACAATGAGCCTAGTGGAATGGATGAAATAAATAAAGGAAGTGAATAAATGGATAATCAGCTATTAAGTCAATTAAGCTCAACTGGAAAATTTATGATGGATAAAGACCTTGCCTGGGGTACTGCGGGCAATATTAGTGCTAGATCTGGCGACGGGTATATCATTTCTGCTACCGGTACTTATTTAGGAGAATTAGAGGTGGAAGACTTCTCTTTCTGTAAAGAAGGAGAGCATGTAGTAGGTAAAAAACCCTCGAAAGAATTTTTGATGCATGAGTGGATTTATGAAGAAAGGCCGGAAATTAATGCTGTGTTACATGCATCTCCTTTCTACAGTACATTAATTGCTAATTCTGATATTGAACTTCCGTCAAATTATTTTGTAGAATCTATGTATTATTTGGAGCGAATTACGAGAGTTCCATTTTATCATCCAGGGAGTAAGGAATTGGCACAAGCTGTAAAAGAAAGAGCGAAAGATGCGAATGTCTTTTTATTAGAGAATCATGGGATCATTGTCTGTGATGTCAATTTAAAAGAGGCCCGTACAGCTTTACAAACATTAGAGTATACAGCACGTATGCATATTACTGCTTTGGAAAAGAATATTAATATAAATAGTTTAAGTGATGAAACAGTATATGATTTTCTTCATCATTCTGGATATAAACCTCTTCGCGATTGGAATAAATAAAAATAGTAGAGTCATACTTTTATAGTGTGGCTCTATTTATTTTCGGGTATGTTACAACTAGAGGTGATAAGGTGAGACATATAAAAGTAAATGTAAAAGGACAAGTGCAGGGCGTCGGATTTCGTTATTTTACACAGCAAGCAGCGACAGAAAATGCTATTGTCGGATGGGTGAGAAATGAAGATGACGGCAGTGTGCTTATCGAGGCCCAAGGCGAAGATAAAAACGTAGATGCTTTCTTAAACGAAGTAGAAAAAGGCCCCACTAAGTTTGCTAGAGTTCAAGATATGGAAGTAAAGGAGCTAGCAGAAGACACTGAGCTTACCAAGTTTGAAGTAAAATATTAAAATAAAAGATAGAGAGATTAACAAGCTAATTTAGTGTATGCTAGGTTAGCTTTTTTCTTAAAAATAAGAGGTCCATATTGGAGGGAGGTAGGATAAATGGTAATTGCATCGAGAAAAGATATATTGATGGGCATTGTGGTTTGGGCTTTTATATTGTTATTTACATGGAATATATTTCAATCCATCTATGTTGAGGTCGATATAGTAGCTATTTTCGTTATGGCTGCCTTGATTTTATTGCTAGGGTCAATCTGGTTCAACACACGATACAGAATTGATAATAATACACTTCGAATATCCTACGGTCCGATGAAGTGGTCCATTAATATCAATGAGATTAAATCGATTCGGAAAACGACGAATTTGTTTGTAGGACCTTGTCTCTCTGTTCACCGTCTGGAGATTCATTACGGTAACTATAAAGTAATTCAAATTTCCCCAAAACGGATGCAATTGTTTATCAAAGAAATTCAAAAGATCAACCCCGGAATAGAGATGAATACATAAAAAGGGAGAAATAGTCTATCTTGATTTATTCGTATCCCCTTACCTTTTATACCCATAGTCGCTATACTATTTGTATGGGAGGATAAGGGAATGAAATGGTCGTTAGAGAGAAAATTTCTTGTGCTTGGTTGTATCCTTGTTACCGCCATCATGTTAATGGTAATGGTGTTGTATATTTCCTATGAAAGAGACCAGACAAGACAACTGATTGGTCAGCAAGCACTGACTACCGCAATTGCTGTGTCGGAAATTCCAGAAGTGCAACATGTCATTGAACACCAAAAGGATGCAGATGTGCTGCAACCATTTATTGAGCGGATTCGAAAACAATCAAATGCAGAGTTTATCGTCATAGGTGACCGTAATTCACTTCGGTACACACACCCTGATCCAGACAAAGTCGGTATGCAAATGGTTGGCGGGGATAATGAACAAGCTTTGGTGGACGGGGAGAATTATGTATCTATAGCAAATGGAAGTTTAGGGGCATCTGTACGCGGGAAGTCACCGATTTTCAACAGTGATGGCGATATTATTGGAATCGTATCGGTCGGATATATGATTTCCTATGTAGATTCTTTATTTAAACAAGGTCTTATCGGATTTTTAGTATGGTTATCGCTAATATTTATCATTGGTGTCGCAGGAAGCTTTTTATTAGCAAAAAGTATTCGTAAAGATACGTTTGGTCTAGAGCCGTATCAAATCGCTCGAATATACAAAGAACGTGGAGCAATCCTGGAATCAATAAAAGAAGGATTAATTGCCACCGATCAACGTGGGCATATAACATTGGTCAATTACTCTGCGAAAGAAATGTTACATATACGCCATGATGTCATTGGCAAACCGGTACAAGAGGTACTACCGAATACAGAGCTAGCATATGTCTTAACTGAAGAACATCGAGAGGGTTCTTTTGAAACAACGATTAACCAAACCGTATTACTCGTACGCTATAAATTAATAGATGACGATGGGGACTATGGAGGCAAAGTTGCTAGCTTTCAAGTAAGATCGGATTTGCAAGAACTTATTCATACCTTATCTGAAGTCCAGCAATATTCACAAGATTTACGGGCGCAGACACATGAGTATACCAATAAGCTCTACGTCATTTCTGGTTGGTTACAGCTTGGGCATACGGATAAGGCGAAGCAATTTATCCATGAAGAGGTTGGAAAACAGCAGAGTTATGAGAAGGTACTATTTGAACAAATCAGTGATTCTACGATACAAGCAATCTTAATTGGAAAATTATCAAAAGCTTCGGAGAAAAAGATAGAATTTACTATTAATGAAGGTAGCCATATTAATTATCAATGGCCAGAACAGATGACAGCGCAACTAGTGACAATCATTGGTAATATTATAGATAATGCTTTTGATGCCGTTGTGAATACAGACAATCCAAAGATAGATATTTTTCTTACTGATATGGGAAATGACTTAGTTATTGAGGTAGCTGATAATGGTACAGGCATTAGTCCGGCTGATTACGATAATATTATGAAACAAGGTTATTCCACGAAAGATGGGCAGAATCGTGGATATGGGTTAGCGCTTGTACAAGCAGCTTTATTAGAGTTACAAGGCTTTTTGGAAATAACAGCTAATGAACCGAATGGAACCGTATTTATCGTGTATATTCCGAAAAAAGGGGGAGCGGAATCATGAATGTTCTTGTTGCAGAGGATGATTATCGGGTTGCCGATATTCATTGTCAATACTTAGAGAAGTTTCAAGATATACAATATATTGAAAGAGCTGCAACCGCGTATGAAACATTAGCCAAGTTAAAAGAAAACAAATTTGATTTATTATTATTGGATGTATATTTGCCAGATGAGCTTGGTATTAATATGATTGAAACATATAAGCAAGAACACGCAGCACTGCAAATTATATTGATTACTGCAGCAACGGATATCGAAATGTTGAAGAAAGCATACCTTTCTGGTGTGATTGACTATTTAATAAAACCGATTGCGCTTGATCGGCTAGCAGATGCGATAAATAAAGCAGTTAAAAATCACCAATTTATCCGTTCGCAAGGGGAATTTACGCAGCAACTGGCAGATCAGCTCTTTCAAAATCAACAAGAAATTATGGAAAAACAAGAATATCCAAAAGGAATTGATGAACTGACGCTTAAGAAGGTGAACGAAGTATTGCAAAAACAATCCAGTGGCATGACAGCAGATCAAGTGGGAAAAGATATCGGCGTTTCCCGCACTACTGCAAGAAGGTACTTGGAATACTTAATATCCGTTGGAAAAGCCAAAGCAGAATTGGAATATGGGATTGTAGGTCGGCCAGAACGTAAATATGTCACGCAGTAAAAACAATGATCATTTAAATAGTAGAAGGAAAAATAGGCAATTTCTTCGGGTGCGAAGGTGAGCAATTTCTCGGAAAATCTTATTTCCGAAAATGTTCCAATCGGTCCCTGTAGAAAACGCCTATTTTTTTATTGCTGTTTTTGGGGAGGTTTTAAAATTATCGTGAACAAAAAGAACAAAATGAATAAAAGAGTTTTAATGAACATTATTTTGAAAACGGTTACAAAAGTAAAACTTGTGAGTAAAATGAGAAAATAACAAAAAATAAGGAGGCGCTTACATTGTTTAGAAGGTCAGTGTCAATTTTTATTTTACCGCTAATCTTACTTGCTGGGTGCTCTTTACCTGTACAAAGTGGATCAGTGAACGACCAGGGAGAGTGGGTGCCTGATCGTTCGATTGAAATTATTGCTCCGGCAGCAGCTGGTGGAGGTTGGGATACAACTGCGCGAATGTTAGCGCGAACGATTGATGAAGAACAACTAGCAGATGAAAGTTTTGGTGTTGTCAATAAACCAGGTGGTGGCGGTGCTGTAGCATGGTCGTACATACATAAACGAAACGATCCCCATAACATTTTTGTTAGTTCTCCGCCATTGCACTTCGTTTACTTAAATGGACAATCCCCGTTTGGGTATGAAGACTTTACACCGATTGCGAATTTAATCGCAGACTATGGGGCATTTGCCGTTCGTGAGGATGCCAAATGGGATACATTGGATGAGTTGTTTGCAGACATGCGAGAGGATCCAGAGAGTGTAACGGTCGTCGGTGTATCTTCCCCAGGTAGTATGGATCATATTCAATTTATGATGTTCGCAGATAAAGCAGGCGTGGATATCAAAAAAATACGCTATGTATCCGATCAAGATGGCGGGGGAATGACTTCCGTTTTAAATGGTAGTGTAGACGTTATTTCAACGGGTGTGATGGATGCTGTCGACCAAGCGCGTGCAGGGAAGATGAAAATTCTAGGAATAACCGCACCAGAAAGACTGGAAGGAGATGAATTTTTAGAAACCCTTCCTACAGCAAAAGAACAGGGCATTGATGCAGAATTTATCGTTTGGAGAGGCATGTTTGGTCCTCCGGATATGACCGACGAACAGCTTGCTTATTATGAACAAGCATTCCAAAAAGTTTCTGAATCAGAAGCCTTTGCAGAAGTTCGAGATATGTATGGCTGGGATGAACAATTTATGAATAGTGAAGAATTCCAAGTCTTTTTAGATGAGCAGTATGTGGAATTAGAGAAAATCTTGATAGATCTTGGTTTTATCGATGAGTAAAGGAGGATGAATAATGAAATTAACGGCAAATAAAGGCATTTCTTTAGTACTGATCATCATTGCTGCAGGTTATCTGATTATGGCCTATCAGCTTCCTGCGTACATTTTTGTACCAGTAGATTCCGATTTAGTACCAAAGTTATTAGGATTTGCATTATTACTATTAGCCATATTCTTTTTCTTTACAAAAGATAAGGATACGGATGATCAAAAGAAGAATCGTGTGATCCCAAAAAAAGAAGTGTATATGCTTTTAGGAGTATTAGCAATGATTCTATTATACATTACCGTTTTAGAAGTACTCGGTTTTGTGATTATGACATTTGTATTCATAATCGCTAGCTCACGATTTTTAGGATACAAGAACTGGACAGTTTTAATTCTAACAGCATTATTATTTTCCGTTGGCGCGTATAGCCTGTTTAATTATGCTTTAGCAATTCGATTGCCAGCAGGATTTATGCCATTTTAAAAAAGAAGGGAGTGAGCGGATAAATGTTTGATGGTATTTTACAAGGGTTCCAAGTAGCTTTCAGTTTAGAAGCAATTATGTTTGTATTTCTAGGTGTTTTAGTAGGAACCATAATTGGGATGATCCCCGGTTTAGGACCGATTAGCGCAATTGCGATCATGATTCCTGTAACTTACGGCATGGATTCTACTATTGCATTGGTAATGATGGCAGGTGTTTACTACGGGTCTATGTATGGAGGTTCTACTTCTTCTATTTTGTTAAATGCCCCCGGAGTTGCAGGAACAGTGGCGGCATCCTTTGATGGATATCCGATGGCCCAACAAGGAAAAGCAGGTAAAGCACTAGCGATTTCAGCAATTGCTTCATTTATTGGCGGTACAGTAAGTGTTATTTTATTAATGCTTTTTGCCCCTATGCTTGCAAGCGTAGCGATTATCTTTGGTCCTCCTGAATATTTTGCACTGATGTTGTTAGGCTTAACAGCAATTGCTAGTTTATCAGACGGTTCAACGATTAAAGCGCTAATCGCTGCTGTATTAGGTTTTATGGTCGTCACCATTGGTATTGATTCGCAAACTGGCACAAGTCGTTTTACGTTCGGAAGTGTTAATCTATTAGATGGTATTGATTTTCTAGTAATCGCACTTGGAGTGTTTGCCCTAGCAGAAGTATGTTTTTTAATATTAAATCGCAAACAAAAAATGAATGGTTTAGCCAATATAGGTAGCTTGAAACTGACAAAGCAAGATGTAAAAGAAATGAAAGGACCATTAACGCGGCAATCATTTCTAGGATTTATCCTAGGTGTCTTACCTGGTGCTGGTGCAACTATATCTTCTTTCGTAGCATACATAAGTGAAAAGAAGATAGCGAAGAATCCAAAAGAGTTCGGTAAAGGTTCAGTCAAAGGACTAACTGCTCCAGAAACCGCGAACAATGCTGCAACCAGTGGTGCTTTTGTTCCATTGTTGAGCTTAGGAATTCCAGGTTCAGGTACAACAGCAGTCATGCTAGGTGCATTCCTTGTCTTAGGTGTTCAGCCAGGACCATTATTAATGACCGAAAACCCAGGGATCTTTTGGGGTGTTATCGCAAGTATGTATATCGGGAATATCTTTCTACTAGTCTTGAATCTTCCGTTGATACCTTATTTTGTGAAAATCTTGAAAGTACCAAGACCTCTACTTATCTCATTAGTCATTATCTCGAGTTTAATCGGGGTATACGCAGTGAGCTTTAGCACATTTGATTTATACTTACTCGTTTTATTTGGTATCTTAGGTTACTTTATGCGTGTCTTCGCTTTTCCAGCAGCACCTTTTATTTTGGCCTTTATCCTTGGTGGAATGATGGAACAAGCACTACGTCAGTCGTTAACAATCTCCGGTGGATCATGGAGCATCTTCTATACCAGTCCACTTGCAGTATCATTATTCGTAGTTATGATTATTGCTTTAGTCGTACCTGCATGGCGAGATCGAGTTCGTCGTAAAAAAGCAGAAGAGGAAGAAGAACGAATGGAGAAAATTAATTAATAATTTTTTATAACACCGTAGAACCATAATTCTCGGAGGATGTCCGTCGAATTATGGTTCTTTTTTTGCATATTTCTTTTTTAGAGGAATACATTTATACAGTGTGTTTCCGAAGGGATATACGAAAATAAATGGACAAATGGAGCACCTATTATATAGACTAACCACACTTTTTTGTCTTAATAGTATTGAAAATTTTAACTTACCTAACCTCAAACTATCTTTATACAGATGCCCTTTGATCAACTTAGAGACGATAGGAGAGGAATGAATGGAAAAGCATTTTTTAGCACGGATGGCAGGGTTGTTGTTTATCGCTGTTACGATGTTCATATTGGCCGCTTGTGGCAGTGAAGAAACAGTGACGTACCAGGCAGAAGAAAATGGGATTTCGATAACATTAACCTACACTGCAGAAGGTGATAATGTTGTAAAGCAAGTCTCCGAAAGTGAAATTGAGTACAGTGCACTTGGAGTCACAACGAAAGAAGAAGCAGAGGAGTTGCTGGCACCATTAGTTGAAGAATATCAAAATATCAATGGCTTAACTCATGAAATTGATTACCAGGATGATAAAGTAGTCGAGAAGGTAACCGTAGATTACAATGAAGCAGATGCAAGTGAAATAGCGGAATTAGAAGGCTCCATGTTTGAAGGAGATCCAACCGAAGGCATTAGTCTGGAGAAATCAATCGAATTAATTGAATCACAAGGATTTGAGAAAGTCGAATAGTGGTGAATAGAACACATCTCTAAACTAAAATAGAATCGGTTCACAAATAGAGTGCTTCTAAAACCCAAAACAGAAGCAAATCGCAAGAAAAATGGTGAATAGAGCGCTTCTAAAACCTAAAACAGAAGCAAAACGCAAGAATAATGGTGAATAGAGCGCTTCTAAAACCCAAAACAGAAGTGAAATGCAAGAAAAATGGTGAATAGAGCGCTTCTAAAACCCAAAACAGAAGCTAATCACAAAAATAATGGTGAATAGACCAGGTCCCCGACCCGACTTTAACTCACTAAAGCGAGCAAACACAAAAGTAGCAGCACCCTACATGCATAGGATGCTGCTACTTTTAATTCGCATTACACAGAAGCATCATAAATTGATTTGACTGCTTTTTCTAGAGCCAAATTGAAATCTTCATCGGATTGATCGGCATTGAGATCTTGGCTTAATGCACGGGAAAAGCTTGCGATTAAACCGTTGTTTTCTTTCAGTTTTTCATTTGCGACATCGGTCGAGTAACCGCCTGATAATGCCACAACACGCACTACTCTTGGATGATCGATAAGTTCTTTATATAGGTTTTTCTTGGTTGGAATCGTTAATTTTAACATAACATTCTCATCTTCACTTAATTGGTTAAGATGGTTTATTATTTCTGCTTTTAACAAGTCTTCGCATTTTTCTTTTTCTGGGCTATGGATGTCTACTTCTGGCTCAATAATCGGCACTAATCCAGCTGCAATAATTTTCTTGCCGATATCGAATTGTTGATCGACGACTTCCTTAATTGCTTTAGGATTTGCTTGTTTAATTACGGAACGCATTTTTGTTCCAAAAATATTACGTTCATTGGCACGGCGTAACGTCTCATCCAAATTATCAATCGGCTTCATTAATTGTACGCCATTCGTTTCTTCAGCGAGTCCCTTATCCACTTTTAAAAAGGGAACTATGCCTTTTTTCTCCGCAAGATAATCGCCTGTATACATACCTTCAATTTCACGGTCCATCGTCTGTTCAAATAGGATGGCGCCGATAATTGAGTCTGAATCAAATGCTTTAGAAGTAATGATTCTTGTACGCATTTCATGAACTAAATCAAACATCTCATCTTCATTGTTGTAGGAATCTTCAGGAATGCCATAAGCTGCAAGAGCTTTCGGTGTACTTCCGCCACTTTGATCCAGTGCTGCGATAAATCCTTTGCTAGTTTTCATTTGTTCCAATTGTTTTTGGTTCATCACTATCACTCCTTCATATTAGGTATACCCTATTTTGAATATAAATAATTGAGGTTGAAGAAACCTTTCTATATATATCGTAACATTCATGATTCTATGATTATAGCGAGGAGATTTTAAAAAAGTTGAAACCGATTCTGTTGCATCAGCGTATATAATATAAGAACTACATAGGAGGTAGTAAAAAATGAAATCGATGACGAAGAAAAGAACAAAAGCATTTTTCATTGATTTGGCTATTTCTACTGCGGTAACAATTGGGGTAGAGCAAATCCTGCGTAAGAAAATTAAAAATGAAGCTGTTCATGCTTTAATAACGCCAACAGTTGTTATGTGGGGATTGGAATATGCGCAATTACGCACTTGCGGTCAGACAGTGGGGTATAAACAAGTAGGCATAAAATTAGAAGCGAAAGACGGACAAGCTCCGACGTCCAATCAAATAATTAAACGAATGGCTTATCGTGATTATGTAAGTACGTTCAAATACTTTGGCAACCGTAAAGGATTTGAAGGGGAAGATGGCAGTGTACTTCCACAAGATACGTATGCGAAAACAGTAGTGAAAGAAGTTTAATGTGGCTATACCATAAAGCGAACTATAGTTGGATGAATGAACCGTTCCTTGACAGACGGCAGTTCATGGTTCAGAATCAATCCAACTATAGTTCCTTTTAGTTCATTGGTATAGGCATGGCATTTACATGGTTTTTACAACTTCTTCTTCCAATTCTTGTTGTTTCGCTGTCAGTCCTCGACCTTCATAATTACTCATTTCTTCTTTCCAAGCTTCTTCCACTTCTTTATCAAACTTTACACTAATAATCTCAGAAATATCGGTTATACGAAGCGCAGCCATTATTGTTACGAGGTGAACAAAATTAACAGATCCTTTCTTTCCATTAATAAATTCACTAATTGTAGCCATACGAATGCCCGTTAATTTATGTAATTGAAATTGTGTCATGTTACGATCTATTAAAATACTATCTAGTTTTATTTCTATTTTATGAGGATATTTTTGAAGCACATTCATTATCGTCTCCGTTGTTCTCGCTTGCTGTAAATTAAAATCCATTTTACATATCTCCCACCCATTATTGTTTTAGTTATATTTTATTATTGCAAAGATGGGAAAAAAGTGTCAATAGATATAGAAGCGAGGCTGGTTTTGAGAGTCTAGAATTATATCGAACAATATTCATTTTGCTTAAAAAGAATAACTCTTGTATAATAAGATTCAAATTATTTAGATCGATCTAAAAGGAGGGATAAACAATGACAGCTGATTTATTTACTAATAAGAACATCCCTTACATTTGCACTCCAATCACTGGTAAAAGTAAAGAAGAGATTATTACAGAATTACATTCGTTGATCCTTGAAGAACCGGATTTAATTGAATGGCGATTGGACTATTTTGATTCCATTAGCGATACAACTGAAGTCTTGTCCACTTTAAAGCAACTAACCTCTGCTAGTTCTATACCATTATTAGTTACGATAAGGTCTGAAAAAGAAGGTGGCGAGAACATACCACTATCAGAAAAAGAAAAAGTTCAATTGCTCTTAGAAGTTTGTGAGAATTCATCTGTAGAAATGGTAGATTATGAAGTAGGAAATGACTGTGTTTACGTAAAACAATTAAGAGAAGCATCAAGAAAATATAATAAAAAATTGATCCTCTCTTATCATAATTTTGATTATACTCCTAATAGACAAGTTATTTTAAAACGATTATATCAAATGGAGTTTTATGGAGCGGATATAGCTAAGGTAGCTGTAATGCCGCAAACAAAAGACGATGTGCTACGCCTTTTAGAATTGACGAAGGAAGCAAATGAATCAATGGATATACCCGTCGTCACAATGTCTATGGGAGCTCTAGGCAGTTTAAGTAGAATCGTAGGTTGGGCATATGGCTCAATTATCACCTTTGGATTGGGAGTTCAAAGTTCAGCACCTGGACAGGTTCCAATCGCTAATTTAAAACGAATGATTCAGATGATGAAAGATACAATCGGTGAATGGAAGTAGTGACAAGATAAAGAAGCAGCAGTTATATATTAAATGAAAATAGCAGTTGAAATCGATACAACCATTATGAAAAAAGGTAGTAAAATCATACTCTTCTAATTAATCCAAGTTAAGATTTTACTACCTTACATGTATTATTTATCTCGTTTTACCAATTCAGGTTGGAGAATAATACGTTCCTTTTCGTTTGTATCTGATGTCATTTTTTTATGCAATAGGTTAGCCGCCTCTGCTCCAATTTGTTGAGGAAAGGAAGAAACGGTTGTTAATGGAGGATAAACAATTTCTGTCTCAGGAACATTATCAAATCCAACAATTTCAATGTCTTCACCAGGTGTAATTCCAGCTTTTCGTAAGCCAATTATTACACCAAAAGCGATCATATCACTAAAGCAAAAAATGGCTGTTGGACGGTTTGGATGATTAATTATTGTTTGAACGGCTTCTATACCGCCTTCTCTTGTTGGAGAACTATCAACAATTAATGATGAGTCAACATTTATCCCGGCGTTCTGATGTGCTTGATAAAAGCCTTCTATTCTTTCGTGCCATGTAGAAGACTCTGAGCGGCCACCTAAGAATGCAATTCGAGTATGTCCTTTTTCTAATAGATAGCTGGTAGCTTTTTTTGCACCTTGTGTATAGTTAAGACCAACATAGTTGGTTTCGATAAAAGGAAGTTCTCTGACAGCGACAACCATAGGTATATCAATATTTTGCACACGTTCAATCGTTTCTGTTGAAGTGCTGGAGACAGGACATAATATAATTCCACCGACACGGTGTTCTAGCATGGTGGAGATTAGCTTCACCTGATTATCGACGGAGTCAAACGTTGTTCCTAAAAATACAGTGTATCCAAATTTCTCTAATTCTTGGTGTACACCTAACAGCAATTCTGAAAAGAAAGTGTTGGCTACATCTGTAATAATAATACCGATTGTTGTGGAAGTTTGAGATCGTAAGTTAGCAGCAATTCTATCATATACGTATCCTAGTTCTTTCATGGATTGCAATACTTTTTCTTTTGTATCGTTAGAGATTTTTGTGCTATTACGTGCGACCAATGATGCTGTTGCTCTTGATACACCAGCGTGGTTAGCCACTTCCATTAAGGTCACTCGACGGGATTGTTTATTACTCATTATTTCACCTAATCCATTCATATTATCCGCATTACTCTACAGTAATTGATTCATTGCGATACGTTTATCTTACATTTTTGATATTTAAAAAGCAATATAATAAAAGCAGGAAATGAGGAGCTACACCCTAATATATCAGAAAATTATAATTATCAGGAGAGGTGATGAAATGATGAGAATTGCAGTACTGGGGATTAATCATGGTTATGCATTTGCAAAGCACTTTTACCAAATGTCAGATGTCGAATTAGTCGCAGTTGCGGGAAGAAATGACTTATCAAAACAACGGGCTGCTAACTTGCATGTTCCTATTTATGAGGATTACAAGCAGCTTATTCTAGAGTGTGAATTAGATGGAGTAGTAATAACACTCCCCAATGCGTTGCATAAAGAAGCAGTAGAAGCGTGTGCAGATAAGGGTATGCATATATTAGTGGAAAAACCAATTGCTTCCACAGTGGAGGAAGCAAAAGAAATAATTACGTATTGTGCGAAACGAAAAGTACATTTAATGGTCGGCCATCATCGGCGGTTCTCAAGTAAAATAAGGAAGTTGAAAGAGATTATAACGTCGGGGGCCATAGGAGATTTAATAGCAGTAAATATGTTATGGGCACTCGCTAAAGATAAAGCATATTACAATGAATCTTGGAAAGTCGAAAAAGGAGGGGGGCCATTGCTAATTAATGGCATCCATGATATCGACAATTTAAGGTATGTGACAGGCTTGGATTTCCTACGAGTTTACGCATCTAGTCAAAGTAAAATAAGAAATAATGCAGTAGAAGATTCAGCCTCTGTTATGTTAGAGGCAAGTAATGGCATTACTGCGAACTATTTTATATCAGATGGTGTTCCCTCTCCATGGGCTTATGAATTAACAGTAGGTGAGAATAGTGATTATAGGCAAATTGATAAAGACTGTTATCACTTTTTCGGGACCAAAGGAAGTTTAAGCTTTCCTAGTTTTCGGATGTATTCGTATACGGGAGACGGTTATGGATGGAAAAATGAATTACAGGAAGAGAAATTTGAAGTTAAATCGAATGATCCGTTAAAGGAAGAAGCAAGTCACTTTATCGATATATTAAAAGGTGAAACCACACCTCTCGTTCCTGGGGAGGAGGGATTGAAGACATTAGAAGTACTTGAGGCTATTAAATTATCTATAAATAAACAAGCTGTGGTGAAATTAAATGAAGGGAGTTATAAAACGCATTGAATTGTTTTAAAATTTAGTTTATGATTATATTAGATCGATCTAACAAAAAAGAGGGTGAAGAGAATGAGTATAAGAAAAGCACAATCTTTCATTAACGGGGAGTGGTTAACAACTGATCGAGAAAAACAAGAAATAAAAAATCCATTTACTGGAGAAGTCATTGGTGAACAGTACTTCGCACAATCAGATGATGTGGAAATTGCGCTTGCCACTGCGTATAAAGGTAAAAAACAAGTTAAAAACATACCAATTATCGAACGCTCTAAAATTTTGAAAAAAGCAGCATATTTATTAGAAGAAAATAAAGAGAAGTTTGCTAAATTGTTATCGAGTGAACTCGGAAAACCACTTAAAGATACATTAGGAGAAGTTGATAGATCAATTGAAACGTTAGAGCTTTCAGGTGAAGAAGCGAAAAGATTACATGGCGAAACCATACCAGGTAGTTCTTCTGAAAGAGGACTAAATACAATTGCTAGTATCTATAGAGTTCCAGTTGGCGTTGTTGCTGCTATCACACCATTTAATGCACCTTTGAACTTGGTGTGTCACAAGGTAGGTCCTGCATTTGCTGGTGGAAATGTAACCCTTTTAAAACCAGCTCCACAAACGACGTTAATTGCAACAGCGTTTTTACAACTGTTATTTGAAGCAGGGTTTCCGAAGAATGCCATCCATATGCTGCTCGGTGGAGTAGATGTTGGTCAGCAGATTGTAAAAGATGAAAGAATAAACGTTATTTCTTTTACCGGCGGATTAGTGGCAAGTAGGAATATTAGTCAGATAGCAGGAATTAAGAAGACATTATTTGAGCTTGGTGGAAATGCAGCAACCATTGTTCATCAGGATGCTGATATCGAAACAGCTGCTCGACTATGTGCTAAAACAGGCTATAGTAATTCTGGCCAAAGCTGTATCTCGGTACAACGAATTTACGTTCAAGAAGAAATTAAAGACAATTTTATAGAACTATTGAAGCAAGAGGTATCAAAATTAAAAGTTGGAGATCCGTTAGATCCCCATACCGACATAGGTACTCTAGTTGACGAGAAAGCTGCAGGCCGAGTAATAGAGTGGATAAATGAAGCAGTGGAATCAGGTGCTGAAATCATTCAAGGAGGAACCAAGAACGGAGCCTCTGTGGAACCAACTGTATTATTCAATCCTCCGAAAAAGAGTAAAGTTGTCTGTGAAGAAGTGTTTGGGCCGATAGTTAGTGTAATACCGTATAAGAATATTGAGGAAGCGATACAAGAGTCGAACGATTCTCCTTTTGGATTACAGACTGGCATTTTTACAAATCAAATTGATTTAGCATACAGAGTAGCAGACGAGATGGAAGTTGGAGGTATAGTCATTAACGGTACATCTAATTTCCGATTAGATCACTTGCCGTATGGTGGTGTGAAAAATAGCGGTATCGGTAGAGAAGGCCCTCGATATGCTCTTGAAGAAATGACAGAATCAAAAATGGTAGTGCTGCGCGTGTAATAGAAAAGGTAATTTGAGGAATAGAAGGTGAATAATGTGAATGGGCTTTATTTATCAAGTCCTGGAGTTATTGAATTTAGAGAGTTAGCTTCCAGGTCAAAATTAAGCGATGATGAAGTTAGAATTAGGCTAATATACGGAGGGATATGTGGATCTGATATTAGTGTATTTAAAGGAAAGCTTCCACATGCGAACTATCCAGTTGTACCTGGTCATGAATTAATAGGAACCGTCATAGAAACAGGTAAATCTGCAGCCGATTTTGCTGGAAAACGCGTCGCAATTATGCCAAACTCCTTCTGTGGTAAGTGCGAGTATTGTAAGGTAGGAAAAACAAATATTTGTACGGAGAAACAATCATTAGGTATTAATAGAGATGGTGGTTTTGCTGAAGAGTTTGTTATCTCGGCAAAATACGTATTGTCATTACCCGATCAATTGACCAATGAAAAGGCAGTTCTTATTGAACCATTGGCAGTTATTGTTCACGCAATGAAAAAAGTAGTGATTACAGAGGAAACAAAAGTTGCCATCATCGGATGTGGTAACGAGGGGATGTTAGCAATTGCGGTGGCCGAATACTTAGGCGCTCAAGTTACCGCCATCGATGTTAAACAAAATAAGTTAAACAAAGTATCTCATAGCTATCACAACGTCTCTACATGTCAATCAGCCGATGCTGAGGAATTGTTTGATGTAGTTATAGAAGCAGCAGGAACAAGTGAATCCTTTGAACAGGGAATACAATTATTAAAACCAGGTGGAGCCTTTGTAGCTATAGGAATGCCGCCACATGCAAATTTACCAGTTGTAGAAATCGTTCGCAAGGAAGTAACAATTTATGGATCAATAATATATAACTTCCCAGAAGACTTTAATACGAGTATAGAATTCTTGTTACAGGAAGATTTTCAAGTAGAACCAGTTATTTCAAAAATTCTTTCTGTAAACGAATATGAAAAGGCATACACGTATGCGGTATCAGGAGATTATGGGAAAATTATTTTGAAATTCTAGGAGGTAATGTACATGAAAAGACTAGTTTCTAATTTGTTAGTTGAATATTTGGAAGATAGAGGTGTGGAACATATATTTGGATTGTGTGGTCACACCAACATAGCATTCCTATCGCAGCTTGAGAAAAGTTCGATTAACTTTGTCAATGTACGTCACGAACAAATAGCAGCCCATATGGCAGATGGATATGCGAGAGCAAAAAAAGAGACCTCAGTAGTTTTAAGTCATTTAGGCCCAGGATTAACGAATGCCGCAACCGGGGTTGCAAATGCAGCTTTAGATAACATACCAATGGTTGTTATTGCAGGAGATGTACCTAGCCATTATTATGGAAAACATCCTCATCAAGAAGTTAACTATCATGCAGATGGATCCCAATATGAAATCTATCGTCCATTCGTGAAACGTGCATGGCGTGTAGATCGTCCAGATTTATTTCCAGAGATTATCGAAAAAGCATTTCAACTTGCTGAAAGTGGTAAACCTGGTCCAGTATTAGTTTCCGTACCAATGGATATGTTCTCAAAAGAAATAGATGACACACTGTTTGAGAAAACAAAGCATCATACGAGATCGATTGCCAAACCATCTATTAATGAGGAAAAAGCGAAAGAAATTATTCTATCACTCTTAGAAGCTAAATCTCCTGTAATTTATGCAGGCGGTGGGGTTATTTTAGCGGATGCAGCAGAAGAATTACTTGAATTTGTGAATCATTTTGATATACCAGTAGCACATACCTTAATGGGTAAAGGAGTTATCCCAGATGATAATGAATTAGTATTAGGGATGACAGGTTTTTGGGGTACGAAATTTATTAATGAAAAAACAAGAACTGCTGATCAAATCTTTGCTTTAGGAACGCAGTTTGCCGAAGCGGATAGCAGCTCTTGGGAACCGGAATACACATTTAATATTCCTGATACGAAGCTTATACAAATAGATATAGATCCGAATGAAATCGGGAGAAATTATCCTGTTGAAATAGGGGTAGTAGCTGATTTAAAAGAGGCTCTTACCGTATTAAATCGTGTAGCCAAAGAGATCGCTCCTGATGGCGTATCGAATAGTAAAATCAAGGAAGAAATTAAAAACTACCGTAAAGAATTTACACAGAGTAACCTAGAAGCAAGCGAATCGAATAGTTATCCACTATCTCCCCAAAGGATTTTAGCGGATGTAAGGTCCGTTATCCCAAGGGATGCATATATTACAACTGATGTTGGTTGGAATAAAAACGGAGTCGGACAGCAATTTCCAATTTATGAACCAGGAAGTATTCTCACACCTGGTGGCTATGCAACAATGGGATTTGGCGCACCTGCAGCAATGGGGGCTAAAATTGCCAAGAAAGATAAAGTAGTAATTTCATTAGTAGGAGACGGAGGATTTGGACAAAACCCAGCACTTTTAGCCACTGCCGTGGAAGAGAATATTCCGGTAATATGGATCGTAATGAATAACTCATCCTATGGCACGATTGCTGGGTTAGAAAAAGCGCACTTTGACACAACCTATGGAACAGTTTTCAAGCGTGGGGAAGACACTTATTCTCCAAATTATGCAGAAATTGCAAAAGGCTATGGCGTTGAAGCGGTAAAAATTCAGTCTGCGGATGAATTTAAACCCGCACTGGAACAAGCGATTGCATCCAATAGACCATTTGTATTAGATGTGCCGATGGTAAATAATCCAGTCCCTACAGATGGGCATTGGAATATCATGGATATCTATTCTCCAGGCAAAAAAGTTCATCATGAAAGTGTTCAATAAAACAGATATACAAGGGGCTAGGACATAATTAGCCTTAAGAAGAAAAAAGATTCCAGTTATCAATTAGATAGCTGGAATCTTTTTTCATGGTCATCTATACATACATGATGAAGATAAATGAAAAGAAGTGGTACACCTATTTTAGGATGTACCACTTACTGGGCATGTTGTATTTTGCATGAATCAGTTGCCCCGGGCTCTTTTTGGCTTGCTGTGTGATCAATTAACTGCTTTTCTTCTTCTTAAATCGTGGTAGAAGATTTGTCTGAGATAGAATGGTAAATAAAAAGAATATCAGTAGGATTATAGTGATTGGCGAATTCACAAATCCAAGTAAAAAGTCAGATGTACCTTGTGAACTAATATAAGCGCGTCGGAAAGATGTTTCGAGTAATGGTCCTAAGATAATACCTAAAACCATTGGAGCAACTGGAAATTGATGTATCTTCATGAATAAACCTACGATACCAAAGCCTAACATCCAATAAACATCTGTAAGGCTATTATTAATTGCATAAGCACCAATAATAGTAATAACAATAATTATTGGATATAGAACCTGCTTCGGAATCTTGATCACTTTGATAAAGATATTGACGATAAGTAATCCAAAAATAAGTAAAAATATGTTTGCGAGTAAGGAAGCACCAACCATAACGCCAAATACATCTGCACTTTGCTCCATTAGTAACGGTCCTGGCTGTAATCCGTGAATAAATAATGCACCAATGAAAATAGCGGTTACGGCATCACCAGGTATACCTAATGTTAGTAATGGTATAAGGGCCCCACCAATTGCAGCATTATTCGCTGTTTCAGGAGCAATCACACCTTCATAAGCTCCTTCTCCAAATGGTCGACTTGGCTTTTTAACAGATTGTTTTGCGTGATCATATGAGAGAAGCGCAGCTATTTCCCCACCAGCGCCAGGAAGAGCACCAACAAGTACACCGAGGACAGAAACTCGGATGGAGAGTGGCAAGAATTTTAAAATAAATTTAATAGGAGGGAACGCCATTTTTTTTAAGGTAGCAGTGATGCTTTTCTTGTTGATGGTTCTTAATTGATACAGTACTTCTGCTAAACCAAACAACCCTAGAATCGCAATAACAAAATCAATTCCATTCATTAATTGGAGAGAGCCAAAGGTAAATCTTGTACCACCGCCAATTGAATCCATCCCTACCAATCCTAAAATAACCCCAGCACCGGCTGCGAATATTCCTTTTGCAAGGGAGCCTTTACTAAGTCCACCTACTAATAATAGACCAAGCATAGCCAGCAAGAAATAATCTCTTTGGCCAAATTGGATAGCTATGGAAGATACTAACGGAGCCGCAAAAGCTAATACCGTAACACCAATAATTCCTCCTACAAAAGAGAAAAGTGTTGTTAAAGTAAGAGCCATTTTCGCTTCCCCATTACTAGCAAGAGGGTATCCGTCAAAAGAAGTAGCAACAGAAGAAGGTGATCCAGGGATATTTAATAAAATGGCTGGTCGAGATCCACCGAACACACCACCGAAGTATACCCCTATCATTACTGCCAATGCAGGGAGTAGATCCCATGAATAAGTTAATGACAGAATGAGTGCAACGGTCATCGTTACAGATAATCCAGGTATAGCACCAATAAGAATACCTGTGAGTGTACCTGCTGCAACTAGTAAGATTAAATTAATATCCGTAATTGGTAAAAGTATTTGTTGTACGAAGTCCATCTTAAATAAATCTCCTTATGGGAAAATAATATTTAAAAACTGTGCGAATAAAAGATAGATAACTAGCAAACTGCCTACTGATACAAGAAGATTTAGTTTCCAGGAAACATTTTTTAAATAAAACATACTAACCGTTAAAAATATAAAAGTGGCAGGGTAGAATGTGACGATCGGAATAATCAATACATATCCAAGTATCAGTAAAAAGTAGAATAAAACAAGCTTATAATCTTGTTTTTTAAATGTTTCTATTGCGCTAGTTGAATCCTTCTCTACGTTCGATGAAATTGGATTTTCTTTTGACTCTTCTCTGTTTCTTTTTAGCGTGCGTACATCAAGGAGACAAGTTACAATACCTGTAATGGCCATGACAGAAGAAATCAACATAGAGAAGAAAATGCTTCCTCCTGGATCAAAAATGGACGCTCCTTCTATCATAATGGCTTGGCTGAAGATGATCGCACTAACGATAATCATAATAAGCCCTGGCGCAGTTGATTTTAAAATATGCATATAGCATTACGCTCCTTACGTAATATTCAACAATGTGATGTATAAGTGAATTATTTGTGTTACTAAGTATCGATGTCATCATTTTGGATTTGAGTGTATAGCTTATAATTTAATGAATCTACTAACTTTTTGTTTTAAATAGGGGCTTGGGACAGCAATATCTAAGCGAAGTCTGGATATATTTTCTACGCTTATTCTAGCTATCATCCATCTTTTGACCAAAACTTGTTGGTTTTGTCCCAAACCCTTTTAGAAGTATTAATTATTCAACTCTTGGAATCCCAAACTCTTCCGGTGATGTGTCTGTTTCACCAGCGTCATAAAGCATCCATGTGGATGTTGATCTATTCTGTTCCAAGTATTCAATTGCTTCTTCACCATTGAGATTTAAGGGGTTAACACCTAAATTGCTTAACGTGTTCTGAAATTCTTCATTCTCTTGTGCTGCTTCAAATGAAGTAACTAACTTTTCCACTACGTCTTCTGGAGTATCTTTGTGAGCAAACACACCCTGGAATGGTCCCCAAGGCAGATATTTATCGAATTCAGGATAAATATCAGTAATTAATGGGGTGTCTGGGAATGATTCTAGTGGTTCGTTATTAATGATCGCTAGCATTCGAAAATCACCTGATTCTACATATTCCTGTGCTGCAGATACTGCCAATACAGTAGTATCAATTTCTTCACCTAATAGAGCAGTTGCCAATGGACCATCTCCATCGTAAGGAACCATGTTAAATTCCGTACCTAATTCACTCTTTAACATAGAAGCGGCTACATGTGGAAGCCCACCTTCACCAGAAGTACCCATTACTAACTCACCTGGATTATTTTTAGAAGCGTCTACTAAATCTTCTAATGTTTCATATTCAGAGTCAGCTTTTACAACGATACCTGCATAGCTTTGTCCAATTATAGTGATAGGAACAAAGTCATTTAGATAATCACGTTCTGAAATTCCTAAGGTCTGATATAAGTTTGGATTCTCAGCACCGAATAATAAGGAATAGCCATCAGAGGGTTGGTCATAAACATACTGAGCACCTATAGCACCAGAAGCGCCGGCTCTATTCTGCATTACGATAGATCCACCTAACTCTTCTTCAGCTAATGGAGCTAGGGTTCTTGAGATATTATCAGTAGCTCCTCCTTCTCCCCATTGAATAATTCCGTTAACATCTTTATTCGGGTAGTTGGAAGAATCTCCTCCTGCTGAACTACTATTTTCAGATTGGCAAGCAGAAACAATAAGTAATAACACTGTCATTGATAATAAAACAAACCATTTATTCTTTTTCATTAATAACATCCCTTCTAAAAATATTTTTCATATTTAAAGCTAAAACCTTAAGTTACAATGAATACGGTTACAAATAGTTCCATTAGTTGGGAGAGAAATTCACCTAGTGGAATATTTCTAATACAATTAGCATTATATCAGAATATTTCTAAATTAACAGTAGTTTATTTAAAATTTATAATAATTTATTTTTTGGTACGGTTTTGCAAGTATTCTAAAACGGTGCTGTTGTAGTTGGTAAACAATCATGCAGGAAGAGAGGTTATTTATTAGAGAATTGAAATAGCAATGTTAATAATCTATTATAAAATTACGATGGGATCTATATAAGAATGAGGGAGGGGAGAAAAGTTGGAAATGAATGATTCTCCAAAAGGAATTAGAACCTTACAAAGATCGATTGATATATTAAATTGTTTTATCGAGAAGAATTCTGAATTAACATTAACTGAAATATCCCTATACACAGGATTAGCCAAGTCTACTACTACAAGATTATTATCCACTCTAGAGATGAATAATTTTGTAGAAAAGGATGAAGTAAATGCTAAATACAGGCTAGGTAAGCAAATTTATTTTCTCGGATTTGTAGCGGGACAAACTTTTGAACTGAATTCATTAGCTAAATCAACTATGGAAAGATTGAGGGAACAGACAAAAGAAACGGTAAACCTTTATATATTGGATGGAAAACATCGAGTATGTGTCCAGCAATTTGAGAGTTTGCAATCTGTTAAACATATGATTAGTGTAGGTCAAAAACTACCGTTAACAGTAGGAGCAAGCGGGAAAGTATTTCTAGCCTATCAATCAAAAGAATTTATTGAAGATGCGATGGATACACAGCCATTAAAAAAGAGTAAAGTAGATTTGAAGAATGAACTGGATTTAATTATAAAGGAAAAATATGCAGTTAGTATTGAGGAAAGAGAATCTGGTACATCAGCTGCAGCAGCACCTATTTTTAATTTTCAAAATGAAGTTGTTGCCGTTTTATCTGTGTCTGGACCTGCAAGCAGATTAAAACCAAGGGAATGGCCCGAGTTGAGAAAGATGGTGATGGAGGCTTCCGTTGAGATCTCTAAAAATCTAGGATATATAAGTAATCGAGCTCATGAAAATTAATATAAGTACTTATGATGGTTGGTATCCTATAATGTTGAAAAATCTCTTATTCTTTCCATAAGGGATTTTGTTATTTTATAGGTAACTACAGTCAGTTATTAAACAAATAAAAGATTGAAACTATTTGATTATTATGATACTGTTTTGTTATCGTTTTCAATTAGATCGATCTAACAAAAGGAGGAAGTATCATGACAAAGCAATTTTCACTTGCGCATTTGACTGCATTGGAGTATGCTCCACCGGAATTAACGTATCTTGCTTCAGATGCTGGCTATGATTTTGTTAGTTTTCGCCCTATTTACATGGGGCTTCCAAACGAACCAAACTATGCTTTAGCCGACAATCATGAAATGTTCCGTCAGACAAAAAGAGCATTAGAGAATACTGGAATAAAGTTACTTGATATTGAACTTGCGAAAATACAAGATGATATTGATCCAAAAGCGTATGAGCCTGCTTTTGAAGTTGGTGCAGAGTTAGGTGGAAGGCATGTATTAAGTAGTATTTGGACAAAAGATAGATCTCTTTACATGGAACGCTTTCATGAGCTATGTGAATTAGCTAAAACGTATGGACTAACAGTAGAATTAGAATTTGTTCCAATTGCTGGGGTTTCTAATCTTGAGGGAGCTATTGATGTATTGCAGAGTGTTAAACAAGAAAACGCAGGATTAATGATTGATTTACACCATTTTCATCGTTCCAAAGAAAATGTAGAAGATCTAAAAACCTTGCCAAAGGAGTGGTTTCGATATCTTCACCTTTGTGATGCTCCGAGTACGATTCCAAAACAAAAAGAAGAATTAATTCGAATTATGCGTGAAGACAGATCTTATGTAGGAGATGGAGGGATTGATATCGCCTCAATTGTCGACAATATTCCCGAGATACCATACTCCATTGAACAACCGAATAGGAGTGAAGCAATTAGATTAGGTTACCCTGAATTTGTGAAACAAACGTTAATCAAAGCGAAAAATTATTTCAATAAAATTTCTTCAGAGGATAGAACAATAAGAAAGTAAAATAATCGCTTAAATAGTTAATTTATATTATACTCAATATTTTGAATTTACTTGACTGTGAAAAAATTGTTGCGTAAACTGTTACATGAATTGGCAATCCAATTCGTGGGAGAGAATGTAATCGTTTTTCTAATACAATTTTTAAATAACGTAATATGTTAAGTGTTTTGGTTAAAAGGGAGATGTATACGTTTTAATCCTTTACCATCGTATCGAGAGGGTATATGCAGCATAAAGAAAGGTTAATCAAACAAGCGTTTTTTAGATCGATCTAAAGGAGAGAGTCAAGATGAACAACAACAATTATGGTCCCTTAACAGGATTGAAAATCCTAGACATATCTACGATGATAGCCGCGCCATTTGGAGCAACTTTACTAGCAGACTTAGGAGGAGATGTGACGAAGATTGAATTACCAGGAAAAGGTGATACGCTTCGTACTGTAGGCCCATGGAAAGATGGGGAAGCCTTAAGGTGGCCAGGATTAGCCCGCAATAAAAAATCACTTACTTTAGATATTCGTAAAGAAGCAGGAAAAAATATTTTCAAAAAGTTAATTGCACAAACGGATGTACTTATTGAGAATTTTAGACCTGGAACATTGGAAAAATGGGGACTAAGCTATGAAGAATTAAAAGAAGAGAATCCACAGCTAATTATGGTTCGTTTATCTGGATACGGACAAACGGGTCCATATAGTAAAAAAGCTGGTTTTGGTACTCCTGCAACGGCATTTAGTGGTCATACTGCAATACAGGGGTATATTGATCGACCGCCTGTAAGTCCATCTTATTCTTTATTGGATTATATAACTGGAGTATATGTCGCTTTTGCTACAGTGAGTGCATTATACCATCGTGATGTCCATGAGGAAAAAGAAGGTCAAGTCGTAGAGATGGGACTCTATGAATCTATTTTCAGGATGTTAGAGTTTTTAATAGCAGAATACGATCAAAACAAAAAGGTCAGAGATCGAAGTCCAGGATTATCTGGTCATTCTAGCCCTGCAGGTACGTATGCAACGAAGGATGGAAAATTTGTTGTACTCGTATGTAGTACCGATTCTACTTTTGATCGACTAGCCGATGCGATGAATCGAAAAGATATGCTCGAAGATGATAGATATTATACGAATTCTGAGAGACTAAAAAATGATAGTGAGGTACAAGAGATTGTGTCCAACTGGATTAAAAAGCATAACTTGAAAGAGTTAACGGAGATTTTGGATAACTATGGTGTACCTATTAGTCCAATCTATACAATAGAGGACATCTTCAATGATCCTCACTATCAAGCTAGAGATAATATTGTTGAGGTGGAGCATCCACGATTAGGAAAAGTTAAAGTTCCAGGTGTGGTACCAAACTTCTCAAAAACCCCAGGTAAAATAAGACATCGTGCGCCAGAATTAGGGGAACATAATGAAGAGATTCTTGGAAATCACCTAGGTCTTTCAGAAGCAGAAATTAGTACACTAAAGGAACAGGGGGTAATCTAGTTTATGGCAGATCAAGCGTTTTTACTTCCTACAAAAGCTATAATTTGTGAAGTTGCACCTAGAGATGGTTTTCAAGCAGAGCCAGAGTGGATTCCAACAGACAAAAAAGTAGAAATGATTAGAAGTCTTGCTAAAACGGGTATTACTACAATGGAAGTGACTTCATTCGTCCATCCTAAAGCAATTCCACAACTTAAGGATGCAGAGGAAGTTGTCAGTAGAGTACATGATATAGAAAATCTTCATCTAAGAGCATTAGTCCCTAATTTAACGGGAGCGCAACGAGCTGTTAATGCTGGAGTGAAGAAATTAAAGCTAATGCTCTCAGCCACCGATTCGCACAGTTTATCTAATGCGAATGCTACTGTAATAGAAGCACAAAATAAATTAGAACCAATTATTGAATACGCCAACCAAAACGATACAAAAGTCGGCGGTTCCATCTCGGTTGCTTTTGGTTGTCCGTATGAAGGTAAAGTGGGAGTAAATCAGTTAATTCCGATACTAGATCGTTACCAAAAGATGGGGATTGAAGAGGTTTCCTTAGCTGATACTACAGGCATGGCAACTCCTAAGCAAGTATATGAAACACTTGGGGTTTTAAAAGAGACATACCCAACCCTTACTTTCTCCATGCATTTTCATAATACAAGAGGAATGGCATTAGCTAATACGATAAGTGCACTCCAACAAGGAGTTATTCGTTTTGATAGTTCTATCGCTGGGTTAGGCGGTTGTCCGTATGCACCAGGAGCATCAGGGAATGTTGCAACAGAGGATTTAGTGCATTTCCTACACGAAAATGGTGTAGATACTGGCATAAATCTTTCCTCTGTAATCACCACTGCTAAAGAAGTGAAAAACATCATCGGTCATGATGGAGGGAGTTTTATACTGCAAGCAGGACCTTCCGCTGACCTTCATTCCAAGCCTAAATCTCAACAAAAAATAAATAATTAATTTTAAAATCATTCAAACCGCATGGAATATTCTGTGCGGTTTGAATGATTTCCTAGTTAGTTGTAGCCCTGCATGTGGAAAAACTGTCAACAATTGAATTTTATATGAAATTGATTCAACTAAAATTTAATGGTGAAATATTTCGGTTAGAGTAGAGGTGATTAGGAATTACTAGCCAACCTCTTCCTCGAAGAATTAGTCTTAGGAGTAATGGGAATATGTGTGAGTGCTTTTCCTAGCCCGTAATGAGGCATATTTCTGTAAATTGCTTCGTACTCGCCTTTCTTTATTTGATATGTTTCATGATAAACTCCGACAGCATCATTGTTAGCAACTTTTTTATTAAAGTTCCTCCATGCCGTTAGATGATTGTTTTTTCTGGCATAAGCATGTAACTCCTCTGTGGAATTCCAATATTGAATCATTGCTGTTGTCTTTAGGCCAAAGTAGCTTTCCATTGAAATGAAGCCAAGGGAGTCTTTTTGTGTATATAATTCTTTAATCATCCGTGGCATTGCCAGAAAAACAGGAAGCCATTTATGAATAGCAATATACTTGTTAATGCGCATTCCGATGATAAAAACTACTATTTCTTCAGAGTTTTCCGTCGTGTATCCACCCGTATAAATCGCTTTACTCATATATATCTTCTCCTTCTGTGATATTTTTGATGGTTGCTTCACACCAATTGATGGCGGCTTTTGTTGTTCTTTTTCCATAATCTAATGTGTACAGCCAATACTTTGCGTCTTTGGAAGCTGATTCATGTTCTTGAATAGATTTTTCAATTGCTGTATAGGTTTGATAACGTGTTTCTAGCTTTGTTCTGTAATCTTCAATAAGACGAATGCTCGCTTGATTTGATTGGTGATTCCCGAAAAATAATTTAAGTAAAATTTCGTTTTTCTCCACTGGTAACTGTTGAACAGGTTCTTCTAACCATGCTTTTAGTGTGCTTACTCCTTTTTCAGTTAGTGAATATTCATTTCTTTCTTTTCTTCCGCCTTCTGAAGACGGTGCAACTTCCGCGAGTTCTTCCTCCACTAGTAACTTTAACGTGGGATAAATCTGTCCATAGCTAATCTTCCAAAAATGATTTAGGCTCTGATCAATTAGTTTTTTAATGTCATATCCTGATGTACAATCTGTTGTTAAAATACCTAAAATTGCATAGGTGGTATCGTTATACGTTTTCATTTTTAGTTCCAACCTTTCTTTATATCAATTAGATATATCTTTTTGATATATTAACTATACTACACGCCTCACTTTAGTCAACATAAATTCAGATAATTTTAAATGGTTAATATTATATTTTTGATTTATTACCTCTATTTACGGGTACAGACCTAAAAAGGAGAGATAAATATGGCAAAACTAAAAGCATTATTTTTAAATACATCATTGAAACAAACAAGTGGAGAACCGTCAAATACAGATGCCTTATATAACGAAGTGAAACATATTTATGAACATGAAGATGTAGTAAGCGAAACAGTACGAATAGCTGATTACAACATTCCGGTTGGGATTAGTGATGATTTAGGTAATGGAGATGAATGGCCGCTAATTTTAGAAAAGATAAAAGAAGCTGATATTGTAATTATCGGGACGCCAATCTGGTTAGGCGAGAAAAGTAGTCTCGCAACCGTTACAATGGAGCGGCTTTATGGTGGTAGTGGGCTGACCAATGAGAAAGGTCAATCAATTTATTATAATAAAGTCGGTGGAGTTGTTGTTACAGGAAATGAAGACGGTGCAAAAAATGCAGCGACATCGCTTATATTTGGTTTATCCCATATTGGCTTTACTATTCCACCAAACGTTGATGCATATTGGGTTGGTGAAGCTGGTCCAGGACCATCATTCATGGAAGCTGATGGGAAAGAAAATGAGTTTACCCAAAATCATGTACAGATGCTCGCCTATAATACGATCCACATAGCGAAAATGTTAAAAGATAACCCTATTCCTGCTGAAGGAAATGTAATGGAATAGATAAAAAATCGCAGGTGAAATACAGACACAATTCCCATGGAGGAATACTGTATTTTTACCTGCGATTTTTAAATATGAGTCAATTTCATAATTGCTACGTTCTATTTACTCTAGCCCGTTCTTTATTTTTTCATTATAGCTTTAAAAATCTAAAAAAAGACGGAGACTCCAGTAGGATCAGCACGGACTGAAAGCCGATTTTCTACAAGAGTTTCCGCCTATAATTAATCTGAAATATATTGTTCAACAAGAAACTAAGACGTAACAGGTTCTTTCTCTACTAGTCCTTTATAATTAACTGCTTCACTTTGCCTCATATATATCCGTGGAACACGCTTTCCAATTAGGCATGCTGTTTCATAATGTATCGTCCCCATCAGATTAGCTACTTCTTCCATCGCGATATATCCTTCGGTAGGCTCACCAAAAATGGTAATTACATCATCTAGTCCAACATTCTCCACGTCCGTAACATCGATCATCGATTGATCCATACAAATTCGTCCAACAATAGGAGCGCGGCCGGCATGTACAATCACATCTCCTCGATTAGACAGTAGTCGAGAAAAGCCATCTGCATAACCAATTGGCATTGTTGCAATGGTGCTCTTTCGCTCTGTCGTGAATGTAAGACCATAACTAATTGCGGTGTCCTGATCAACTGTTTTTATATAAACAGGTTTTGTTTTTAGACTCATTGCTTGTTTTAAATCAATCAATTCTTTCAAATGTGTTTCTGGGTATAATCCATAGATGCCGATACCAACACGAACCATATCCAAATGCATATCCGGGTAAGCTATTGTCGCAGCAGTATTACAGCAATGTACAATAGGGATATGGCAATGCGTTCTTAAATGAGAAATAATCTGATTAAAACGGTGAAATTGCATCTCTGTATAAGTGGGATCTGTATTATCCGCATCGGCAAAGTGTGTAAATGCACCTTCTAACATAACAAAAGAAGAATGAAGTGCTTTAGCTATTTCAACTGCTTCTTCTTTCGTAGCGATGCCGATCCGATTCATACCAGATTCGATTTTTAGGTGTATGCGAGCTGTCTTTTGCAGAAGCTCAGCAGCTATTTTCACTTGTTCTGCATCTTCTTTTGTGAAAACTGTGAGTGTAATTTGCTGTTCAATGGCTGTTTTTAATCCATCGGGATGTGTGTATCCAAGTACAAGCAACGGTGCATCAATTCCAGCATCTCGTAATTGAATAGCTTCGTCTAAGATAGCAACAGCTAGATAATCGGCGCCTGCTGTTAAAGCCTCCTGTGCAACCTCTACAGCACCGTGTCCGTATCCATCCGCTTTTACAACCGCCATTAACTTTGTATGATGATCAATATGGTTTTTAAACGCCGTTACATTGTGATGGATGGCATCTAATGATACTTCTGTCCATGTGTCACGATAACTTCCTTGAATCATTGTGATTCCTCCCTAGATGACTGGGTAATATAGTTAGTTGAAGGTAATTACACTATAATTTCTTCACTTAGAATAAAAGTACCCTTCTAAGCTTATAGCAGGAAGGGTACTTGAAATGGATTCGTTAAAAGTAAGGTAAAGATGAAATATTGGGTAGGCTAGCTTTTTCATTTTCAACCTTTATTTTAACAATTAAAATTAAACTAATTCTGCGTCTTTGATTGCATCTTCAGGTGAAACAAAGTCGTATCCAAGGTCAGCAGCAACTGCTTCGTAAGTTACTTTACCATTCATAACGTTTACACCAGTAAGAATTGCTGGGTTGTCTTGAATTGCTTTTACTGCACCTTTAGAAGCGATTTGTACCGCATATGGCACTGTTACGTTAGTTAATCCAACAGTAGCTGTACGTGGTACCGCACCAGGGATGTTTGCAACTGCATAATGAAGTACATCATGTTTTACATAGATTGGCTCATCATGTGTAGTTGGGTGATCTACTGTTTCGAAGTTACCACCTTGGTCAATTGCAACGTCCACAAGAACAGATCCTGGTTGCATCGATTGAATCATTTCGTCTGTAACTAATTTAGGAGCTTTACGTCCTGGGATTAATACAGAACCGATAACTAGATCAGAATCTTTTACAGCTTCTGCAATGTTGTACGGGTTAGACATTAATGTTTGAATGCTTGAACCAAAGATATCGTCTAATTGACGAAGGCGTACAGGGTTTAAGTCAATAATCGTTACTTCTGCCCCAAGACCTAGAGCGATTTTAGCAGCGTGCGTACCAACAACTCCACCACCGATTACAGTTACTTTACCGCGGCTAACTCCTGGAATTCCTCCAAGAAGGATACCTTTTCCGCCTTCTGATTTCTCTAGATACTGTGCACCGATTTGTGTAGCCATACGTCCTGCTACTTCACTCATTGGAGTTAATAGTGGCAATGTACCGTTTACTGTAATTGTTTCATAAGCAATTGCAGTTACTTCACTGTCAACTAGTGCTTTTGTTAATTCTGGAGCAGCAGCAAGGTGAAGGTAAGTGAATAAAATAAGACCTTTACGGAAGTATTTATATTCAGAAGAAAGTGGTTCTTTAACCTTCATAATCATATCTGCATTTTCCCAAACACTAGCAGCGCTATCGATAAGTTCAGCACCAGCTTCTTTGTATTCTGCATCTGCAAAATTACTTCCTAGTCCTGCACCTTTCTCAATTTGTACAGTATGACCAGCATTTATTAAATGAACGACCCCAGCAGGTGTCATTGCAACACGATTCTCATTGTTTTTAATTTCCTTAGGAACACCAATAATCATCTATAAACAACCCCTTTATCAATTTCTAACCTTATCGTACAGCTTTCTTGAAGCGGTTTCATCATTAAAAAATATAAAAGAAAAAAACATGATTTGTGTATTTGCACAAATCATGTTTTATGAATGCTATCGATAAGCAAATCAAGATAAATATTTGTTTTTTGGTTCGCGTTTTTTAAATCAATTCCACTTACTTCTTTAATCCGTTTCAACCGATAATTCATCGTATTGGGATGAACAAATAGCTCTTTTGCAGCACGGTATACATTACTATCGCATTGCAAATAAATATCTAATGTTTCTAATAAAGAAGTTTGATGTCGTTTATCATAAGAACGCAGTCTTTCCATATAAGGATTGTAATAATGCTCATCTTTTCGCGTTTCTGCAAGCGTATCGATAAATTGCAATACTCCTAAATCTTCATATAATAGGATATCATTTAATCTTTCCGGTATTTGTTCTTGGAGTTTTAACACATTTTTCGCTTGGTGAAAGGACTGTTCTATTAATTGTGGTTGTTCGTAACGTAACCCGCCAGCCCCTAATACAGTGTTTAGATTTAATTGTTCTCCAATACGCTGGATAAGTTGTTGAATAAAATCATACAGTAGTTGTTTTGAATTAGATTCTTTCGGTAATCCTACTAACATAATAAAATCATTATCGTCAAATAGGCGCGTAATAACATTTACTTTCACTTGAGACTCGGATAAATAATACGCATGTTTTTCCATTTGTTCATTCACTTCATCTGAAAAACGAATAACAACAATCGTTTTATCTCCATTTAATTGGATGTTATATTGTTTTGCTTGGCGATTTATATCATCCGTGTTGTGTAAATCTCCGCGCAAAAGTTGCCAGAAGAAATCACGATAACCTTCTTCGGATTTTCGATTATGCTGCCGATTTTTCAAGAAATACTTTTTTACATAGGTGGCAGCTTCTTTAAAAAGGAATACTTCTTCTTCTGTGAAGGTTTTATCAGAGGTGTGTGCCCAGATGAATCCTAATATTTCATTTTGTTTTCTAACAGAGATAGCGATTCTGTTGCCAAGTCCTACTTCTTGTATTTCTGGAATCACGACGGGATCGTCACTATCAATTAATTTTGGCATATACCCTTTCTTCCAGAAAGCATTAATAACTTTATCTGGCACTTTTCTATTAATAATAGTAGAGATACGTACCTGGTCGATGTCATCCTTATGCTGGCTATATGAAATCACATGGTGATTAGAATCTTCTATTGTAATCGGACACTCGAATAGATCAGCAATGCTATCAGCTAACTGATTTGGTGAAGTGACAATGTCATTCAATCGTTTGTGAAGTGTATCTATATTTAAATCCATTTTTTTCCTCCATTATTTTTAAAGAAATAAACAAATATGTATCTGTCTATTTTAGTATATACACAAATATATTTCATATTTAAGATGATATAGTATATAATGACACAAGTTGGGAGGATATACATCATGAAAAGAATTCTATTGATTGGAAGCGCTTTCATAGGCGTAATCGTAGGTGCAGGATTTGCTTCAGGCCAAGAAGTGTTACAGTACTTTACTAGTTTTGGTCTCTTGGGAACTATTGGGGCCGTAATTGCAACCGCTTTATTTGCGTATATTGGGTTTGCACTAGTGTGGTTAGGAAGTGTGATGAAAACAAATTCACATAAAGATGTGATATATCGAATAAGTGGCAAATGGATTGGTCGAGCTATCGACTATATTCTTATCTTTACACTCTTTGGTGTAGGAGTAGTTATGCTCGCAGGTGCAGGATCAAACCTGAATCAGCAGTTTGGGATACCTGCGGTTGTAGGGACTATTTTAATGACAGCTTTAATTATTATATGTGGTATGGTCAAAGTCGATAGAGTAGTATCTATTATCGGTGGTATTACACCGTTCTTAATATTATTTGTTATACTGATATCTATTTATAGTTTCTTTACATTCGATGGATCGATATCTGCTTTAAACAACGTTGCACAGCAACACACATCATCATTACCAAATTGGTTTATTGCTGGGATTAATTATGCTTCCTTTAATACTGCTGTTGGGGCATCAATGGCAATTGTAATGGGTGGTGCGGAAAAAGACTCGAGAACTGCAGCTCTTGGCGGTTTAGTAGGTGGACTTGGATTAGGTTTTCTAATCGTATTTAGTCATTTAGCCATTTTCTCTAAAATAGAAGATGTAGGAAATATGGACATGCCAATGCTTGGTATCGTAAACGATATCTCGCCGGTACTTGGAGTGATTATGGCAATTGTAATTTTCGCTATGATATTTAATACGGGATTAAGTATGTTCTACTCCTTCGGTGCTCGATTTGCTGAGGTTGGTACAAAGAAATTTAAGAACTTTTATACCATTGTCCTATTAGTTGGATTCGCATGTAGTTTTGTAGGATTTACAGAGCTTGTTGCCTTCTTCTATCCATTAATTGGTTATTTAGGACTTGTTTTAATTGGGGTTCTCCTGTATGCACCATTTAAAGTGAAGAAGATGAAAGAGTTACAGCAGCGTTCTTCTTAAATAGAAAATAGATACTAAAGCTTGTAGAGGATGATCGATCCTTTGCAAGCTTTTGTTATTGTATAGGAAATTATAAAGTTTTGGGCTGTGGCTAAACAACTAAGTTATTTAGCCACGTCCAGCTCCAGCGCCCATCACCTATTGTCCTTCCGGAAACCTCCTTACGATAAAGAAAACATCGATTCGCATACGCTTATCGTGTTTCCTTTATCTCAAAGAAATAAAGAAGTTCGACCAGTCGAACCACCCCTTGAAAACCAGGGGCGCAGGACATACGGTGATAAACGGGCGCTTGCGCTTTTGTTATTGACTAAAATTTCTATAGTTGTTTTTTATAATAAGTAAAACTATACTTTATCACGGTGACTATAGAAACAGCGGAGGAATTTATGCAACAAGTAAAAGCACTTACAACAGGAATGTTTTATACATATTTAAAAGAGCGAAATACGTATTCTAATGAAATCATGCAATGTATAGAAAAATCGTTAGAACATCTATTACATTATGGCACTACAATGAACCGACCAGGGATGTTGCTTGGGAAAATTCAAAGTGGGAAGACGCGAACATTTATTGGTTTGTCAGGCCTTGCGATGGATAATGGCTATGATGTAATCATTGTATTAACAAAAGGTACCAGAGCTTTAGCAAGGCAAACATTACAACGGTTATATCAGGAGTTTGAAGGTATCGAAGATGAAGATGTCTTGCAAATTCATGATATTATGTCGATGCCAAACAATTTAATTGAATATGAATTACAGCAAAAACAAATGATCGTCGTGAAGAAAGAAACCAATAACTTGAAGCGTTTAGAAGAAGTTTTGTCGGTAAGCTATCCTGCCTTAGCAACTAAAAAAACATTAGTAATTGATGATGAGGCCGACTTTGCAAGCATTGGATTTTCTAAAACAAAGCGAGAGGTTACAGAAATCAACGTAATCGCCGGACAAATTGATAGGCTTCGCAGAAATTTAGCAGATGTTAGCTTCTTGCAAGTAACCGCAACACCATACTCACTTTATCTACAACCGGATACGTTAAAAGTAGACGGATCCTCGAAGGTTTTTCAGCCGGTGAAACCTGCATTTACAGAACTTGTGCCTGTTCCGAATGAATATATAGGTGGAAAATATTATTTTGAGGAAAGTGAAGCAGGAGATTCTATTTCTTCTCATATATATGAACCGATTAACGAAGACGAATTAATGGCATTAAAAAAGCAGGACCGAAGAAGGTTTAAATTAGAGGAGGCGTTACATAGTAACAAGATTTCTTCTCTTAGAAATTCAATTATTCATTTCGTTGTCGGAGGAGTCATGCGAAGGATTCAGCAAAAGCAGCAAGGAAGACGAATGAATAAGTATAGTTTTATTATCCATACGGAGCAGGCTAAGTTATCCCATGAGTGGCAAGAAACCATTATCTTAGAAATAAAACGTCAGCTACAACAAGCTGCAGATGATCAACCAAAATTACTCTTGAATCTGATAAGAGCTTCATTCGAAAACATGAAAAAGTCCTTAATGATGCTAGGAGGTGACATTCCTTCTTTCGCCGAAGTGCAATTTGAATCATTATGGGCGCTGCAAAAAGATCATCTTTTGATATCAAAGGTAAATTCAGAAACGGATATAAACCAGCTTCTAGATAACACTGGTCAATTGAAACTAAGAGCTCCACTAAATATATTTATTGGCGGACAAATATTAGATAGAGGGATAACGATTGCAAACTTAATCGGCTTTTATTATGGAAGAAATCCTCGTCGCTTTCAGCAAGATACGGTCCTTCAGCATTCACGTATGTATGGATTTCGTCCTAAGGAAGACTTAGCCGTAACAAGATTTTATACAACGAAAGAAATTTATCATGTCATGAGGAAAATATATGAATTTGATACAGGGTTGCGAAAGGCTTTTGAACAAGGTGGACAAGATCAAGGGGTTGTCTTTATTCAACAAGACCAGCAAAATGAAATTATTCCCTGCAGCCCTAATAAATTATTACTATCAAAAACAACAACATTACGCTCATATAAACGAATGCTTCCCGTTGGGTTTCAAACTAGATATAAAACGTACATCAGCCAAACCATTGATAAGCTAGATCGTGCGATTGGGGCAAGTGGAAAGGCTGACGGCGTTGCTTTCTTAATACGACTTGATAACGCGAAGAAAATTATACGAACCATCGCCAAAACATTTGATGACAATACAGATTCGTCTTGGGATGTAAAAGCTTTCCTAGCAAGTATGGAATATTTGTCTCAGCACACCGATTCCACTTATCAAGGGCATGTATGGTGTATTGTGAAGCGAGGCAGAAATATGAGCAGGATTCGACCTGGTTCGAATCGTTATGAGGATGCTCCAGATACTCCCGCTGGAGAAAAGGGAGAGTTAAGAATAGCAAAACAAGTAGCTACAGACATTCCTGCCTTACTCTTATTACGTCAAAATGGAGAGGAAGAAAAAGGTTGGCGGGGAACGCCGTTTTGGTGGCCAGTGTTGGTTGCGCCAAAAAATACAAAAACAGTAGTGTTTACGAGTGAATCATTACATGAACAAGATTGAGTCGAGTTTCGAGGACTGCTGTATTTTCCTATTTTAATAAGTAGCTAACAACCAACTTTACAAAGGCTATAACAAATGGTAAAAGTAGAATAATATTATTCATTTGGGGAGGCCATCCATGTCTTTTTTATTTGATCATTTTGTACATGTAGTAAATGATCCACAAAAAGCAATGGAACGTTGTGAGGAACTCGGAATTCATGCGGTTCAAGGAGGGAAGCATGTGAATTTAGGGACTTACAATGCGTTAAGTTATTTTGGACTAAGCTATATTGAATTTATTGGTGTGTTTAGTGAACAACTTGCAAATGAAGCCGCTAAGGTCGATCATGGACTTATTAAAAGTATTCTAGATGCAAAAGAAGATGGAGCTGTACGAGTAGCATTACGTTCAACGGATTTACAAGCGGACGCCCAACGTTTTGCTTCTCTTGGTTTTGAGGTGAATGGCCCCACGGACTTCAGCCGCACTCGACCAGACGGAAGTATAATCAAATGGAAATTATTATTTATAGGACGCGAAGGGATCTCTCCTGAATTGCCATTTTTCATTGAATGGGACGAATCAGATGAATGGAGAAAAAAAGACTTGGAAAAAAGCAACGCTATTGCAGATCATCCAATAGGAGATATAGCTTTGGAGAGCATCGGATTTGCCGTGAACAATGGAGCAGAAACAGCTGCATCTTGGAGTGAACTGCTCGATGTAGAATTGGGTACCCCTTTTATAGATAGTGAGTTACAAGCCAAAGGATATCCTATACGTATTGCGGGTGGTAATCTTATCTTTTATGAACCGACGGATAATGGAAAAGCAGCCTCTTTTCTACAATCAAAAGGCGAAAAACCGTTTATGGTACAGTTCAGTAGCGGTGAAAGAAAGACCATTGATTTTTCAGGTGCATTATATCGATTTGAGTAAATTTCTCTTGAATGTAGGGAGGTTCTCTAACCCAAAAAAACGTAAGAAAGCTGAAAAAGTGGTTGATAGAGCGGTTCTCTAACCCAAAAAAACGGAAGAAAGCTAGAAAAGCGGTCAATAGAGTGGTTCTCTAACCCCAAAAAAACGTAAGAAAGCTGAAAAGTGGTTAATAGAGCTGTTCCCAATCAACTCAACCAAAATTACTCCTATGTGGCAGGCTGGGGGATATCTCCGATTACGCTAGAGCAATCGGGAGCGTCAGTCCCTCCAGCCCCTCCAGCCCCCTCCTGTCGCCACACCACCATCCTACCATTTGTTCTACTCCAATTCTTTTGCCATCCCCATGCTTCTTCACCACCAACTTTCCATGCCTTCTACTACAGGTTGCCTCGAGACTAGGATTTCATTTTTTACCGAGTAGTACCATTCGGGATACAATCAGTGGAAGGAACCGACGCTAATTTGCTAACATGTCTCGCTAAATTAATTTTCTGTGGTAGGATAAAGTGACAATAATCTTGGAGGAAATATCGATGGGTAAGAAAAAAACACGTCTAAGCATATTGATAACAACGCTTGTTTGTTTAGTAGTTATTATTGTTCTTATTACCAATGATTTATTAATAAATTATGCAACCGGTGAACGGCTAAAAGAAAATATTGAGGAAAAGGCAGTAATTATTTCTCGAACAATGGCCAAGTCCGAATGGGTAATTAATGGGCTACAAAATAAAGATGAAGAGAAATATATACAAGAATATACGAATGAAATAAGTCGCTATACGGATTTAACATTTATTGTAGTTATGGATATGGATGGTATACGTAAGTCACATCCGAACCCGGAGTTAATTGGAAAGCCTTTTGTAGGAGGGGATGAAGATACCGTATTAGAACAAGGTATCGAGCATATTTCCATATCTGAGGGGACGCTTGGTGACTCATTGCGCGCTTTCTCCCCAATATTTAATGAAGAGGGCGAACAAATTGGTGCAGTGTCGGTGGGGATATCCCTACAAGAAATTGATGATGTCATCAATAACAATCATATCAGCAATCTAATTAGCTCGATTGTTGGTTTAATTATTGGCATCTTAGGAGCATGGTTTATTGCCCGTTATATTAAGCGGATTTTATTTGGTTTAGAGCCGTTTCAAATTGCTAAATTGCTAAAAGAAAGAAGCGCTACGTTAGAGTCAGCAAGAGAAGGCATCATAACCATCGATAAGGACCATAAAATAACGATTGTAAATAAAGCCGCAATGAAAGTTTTTGAAAAAGCAGGAATTACCGAATCCCCTGTTGGTAAAAACGTAGAAGAGGTTCTTCCTCACTCGCATTTAGAGGATATTTTAAAAAGCAAACAGCCCGAGATGGATGTTGAACAGAAAATAAACGGCGTGACTATTTTGGCAAATCGAATGCCTATTATAGTAAATGATGAAGTGGTAGGTGCTATTTCCACTTTTAGAGATTTAACAGAACTAAAACAATTAGCCAAACAATTATCAGGGGTAAAGCTGTATGCCGAGGCATTACGTGCACAGTCTCATGAATTTATGAACAAATTGCATGTGATTAATGGCATGGTAACGACAAAAAGTTACGATGAATTAGACGATTATATTAAACAAATTGTTAATCAGCGTAATGATGAGCTAAATCATGTTGTCAAAAATGTAAAAGACTCGATATTGGCAGGGTTTCTCCTAGGTAAATTAAGCGATGCGAGAGAAAGAGATGTTAATCTGCAAATTGATGTCGCAGAAGAAATACCTGCATCTGCCGATAATCAAGTTGTCCATAAATTAATTACCATTATTGGAAATCTCACAGATAATGCAATTGATGCAATAAAATCGAAAGAAAACCGTACAATCGATATGTATGTAAGCTATAAGAATGATTGGCTCTATATAGGGATTCAAGATTATGGTATTGGCATAGATGAACATATACAGCAACAGATGTTTCAAAAAGGCTACTCCACCAAAGGAAATAACCGGGGCTATGGTTTATATTTAGTAAGACAGAGTGTAGAGACGTTGGGTGGATCCTTGCGTTTTGAAACACTTGAAGCTGGAACTATTTTTGAAGTCGAAGTTCCTTATCAGATAAGGAGAGATATACAATGATTCGGGTACTAATTGTAGAAGATGATCCAATGGTAGCGGAATTTAATAAAAGATATATACAGCTTATCGATGGATTCGAAGTAACAGCGATCGCAACCAACACAGCGGAAGCGAAGGCAACCATGGAACAGCAAACGGTTGAGTTATTATTGCTTGATGTATATATGCCAGATGAAAATGGATTAGCGCTCCTATCTCATATTCGAAGTGTGGGCATAGAGGTCGATGTAATATTAATAACGGCCGCATCAGACAAAGAACGAATACAGCAAGCCCTGCGATTTGGTGCTGTAGATTATTTGATTAAACCATTTGAATTTGAGCGATTAGAACAATCCCTACTTGCTTATAAAGAAAAACATGAATTATTATTGGATAAAGAGGTAATGACGCAAAAGGAATTGGACAAGTTTATGCATGCGGAAGAAGAAGCTGGTGAACCAGAAAAAATATTGCCAAAAGGTCTGACAGAGTCAACGTTACAAGTGATTGTATCTGAAATCAGACGTCAGCACGGCGTATTTTTCTCCACAGATGAATTAGCAGAGCAAACCAATATTTCTCGTGTTTCTATCCGTAAATATTTAAAGTTTTTAGTAGATATTGATTGGGTCGAAGAGAAGATGACGTATGGAATAGGGCGACCTGTCTATTCGTACCAATACAAAAGAGAAAATGATCATCACTTATACCCGTATATCAGCAGCTAATACATAATTAGCTGCTTTTTTTAATTTCAAAACTCTTTTAATAGTTTCAAAACCGTTCAATTTTTTGTCAACTATTTATAATAAAAAAGAAATCGAATTGAAAGCGATTACGGTGGGGGTAATTATTGTGGTATATAAAAATTTAAAAGATGAAGCAATTGAACTTCATTATAAGCATAAAGGAAAGTTAGAAATCACAGGGAAAATGGAAATCAATACGGAAGACGATTTAAGTCTTGTGTATACACCTGGAGTAGCGGATGTATGTAAACAAATTGCCGATGACCCGAACAAAATCAATACACTTACATCTCGTGGGAATATGGTAGGGATTGTAACAGACGGTACAGCAGTACTTGGTCTGGGAAATATTGGACCAAAAGCAGCAATGCCTGTAATGGAAGGAAAAGCACTATTGTTTAAGAAATTCGCTAATATTGATGGATTTCCTATTTGTTTAGATACGACGGATGTAGATGAAATTGTAAATATTGTAAAAGCAATGGGACCAACGTTTGCAGGGATTAATCTTGAAGATATTGCAGCTCCTCGTTGTTTTGAAATCGAAAAACGTCTGAAAGAGGAATTAGATATTCCCGTATTCCATGATGACCAGCATGGAACTGCAATTGTTGTACTAGCAGCATTAACGAATGCTTTAAAAGTGGTAAACAAACAGAATCGCCCTATTAAAATTGTCATTAATGGTGCTGGTGCAGCAGGAATTGCAATAGCGAAGCTACTCTATCATGCGGGATTAACTAATATTACGTTAGTAAGCTTAGAAGGCGTGGTAGCAAAAGGCGAAGATTGGTTAAATCCAATGCAGGTAGAAATGGCAGAAGTAACAAATAAAGATAATGTTCGTGGCACGTTGAAAGATGCGATTACAGAAGCAGATGTATTTATCGGTGTATCTGGTCCTGGAGCATTAAAGAAAGAACATATTCAAACAATGGCGAAGGATCCAATTATTTTTGCGCTAGCGAATCCAATTCCAGAAATCTACCCAGAAGAGGCATTGGAAGCTGGTGCAGCAGTAGTAGCAACGGGCCGTTCGGATTATCCGAATCAGGTCAATAACTTACTTGCATTTCCAGGGATATTCCGAGGAGCAATTGATGCGGGAGCAAGGGATATTACAACCGAAATGAAGGTAGCTGCAGCTTATGGGATTGCAGATGTATTATCAGATGAAGAGATTTCTAAAGATAAAGTTATCCCAAATGCCTTGGATGAGCGAGCAGGTGAACGTGTTGCACAAGCTGTTATGTCGAGTGCTATCCAACAGAAAAAGGAAACAAGCTCTGTAAGTTAATGTAAGAGGGGGAAGAGCCTTCCTTCTAATTTTGAGGAAGGCTCTTCAAAAATAAAACCGAAAGAGAAAGGTGAACAAAATGAAAGAATCTACAGAAATGAAAACGAATACAACAAAAGATAATACAGTTTCCCTTCCACAGTCCGGAGTGAAAATATTTGGAATGCCGGTTTTATGGTTTCTACTATTTTCAGCAATAACGATTATTGCTATCTATTCTGGTAGTCTTCCAGCAGGTATGATTGGTAGTTTACTTGTTATGATTGTTATCGGTGAACTACTAGGTTTCGTAGGAGATAGAACACCTATTGTACGTACTTTTCTAGGCGGAGGAGCAATTGTGGCGATATTTGGTTCCGCATTTATGGTGTATAGCGGTATATTGCCAGAGTATGTGGTAACGGGTGTTACCGACTTTATGACAACAGGCGGTTTTCTTGATTTTTATATTGCAGCACTTATTACTGGAAGTATTTTAGGAATGAGCTCCAAGCTATTAGTAAAAGTAGGTATCCGTTTCTTTGTTCCCATCGTCGGAGCAATCGTCGGTGCGGTTATTTTAGCATCAATCATTGGTAGCATTGTAGGATTTACGGTCCAAGATGCAATTCTTGTCTTAACATTGCCTATTATGGGTGGAGGCATGGGAGCAGGTGCTGTTCCGATGAGTCAAATTTATTCAGAGCTATTAGGTAATAGTCCAAGTTATTATATTTCCATGTTAGTACCTGCGCTAGCATTAGGAAATGTCTTTGCGATTGTTTTAGCGAGTATACTAAATTTAATCGGGAAAAAATATCCTTCTTTAACAGGGAACGGACAAATTATTGAAGGCGTAACTCAGGATACGAAGGAACAAAAATATGATATTAAATTAATGGGAGCAGGGTTGCTTGCAGCAATTGCCTTCTTTACGATCGGTTCTGTGTTAGGTGATTTCTTACCCATTCATGCGTATGCTATTATGATTATCTTAGTAGCCTTAACTAAAATTGCGAATATCTTACCACAAACCGTTTTAGACGGAGCAAGTCAGTGGTATCAGTTCGTAGCTAGTAACTGGACATTAGCACTTCTATTCGGAATCGGGGTTGCGTATACTGATTTAAATACAGTAATCGAAGCATTAACGCTTCAATATATTCTAACTGTCTTTGCGGTGGTATTAGGAGCAATCCTAGGTGCAGGATTACTCGGTAAACTCGTAGGATTCTATCCAATTGAGGCAGCTATTACAGGTGGATTGTGTATGGCCAACATGGGAGGTACGGGAGATGTAGCAGTATTATCAGCTTCCAAACGTATGGAATTAATGCCATTCGCTCAAATCTCCTCTCGCTTAGGTGGGGCAATTATACTGCTCATTACTGGCTTAATCATACAAATGTTCTTATAGACAGCATTACTAAAAAAGCTTTTATTGTGAGAAAAAATCACAATAAAAGCTTTTTTGTTTAGGAAAGGAAAGAAAGTATCACGAATGAGGGCCCTTATCTTCTTAATTAGTTGAAGCTGTGCCTGCTAAGAAGCATCCGTCTGCAATGGAAATCAAATAACGCAACAGGATATTATATAAAAAATATAATATTTTAAATATTTTATATGTACTATAATTTAGTGTATAATTGCCTATATAAATAATATTTAGGAGGAATTTACATGGGTCTTTTTGATGGTATTATGGGAAATGCATCCGAAGTAGATAACGGGAAGATTGAAGAAGAATTTCAGCAAGTTTTAGCGGAATCAGAAAATATTGAGAGAACGTATAAACTTATTCGCGATTTATTTATCTTTACGAATAAGCGATTAATTCTAGTAGATAAACAAGGTGTAACAGGTAAAAAGATGGAAATTCATTCGATACCTTACAAAAATATCGTTCACTTTAGTATTGAAACAGCGGGAAGTTTTGATTTAGATGCGGAACTAAAAATCTGGATATCTGGTAATTCTGTGCCTTTCCAAAAGCAGTTTAACAAAAGCTTAAATATCTATGAAGTTCAAACTGTATTGGCGAGCTACGTACTTAATTAATTTCATTTGACATTATACATCGAAAGTTCTAAACTTTTATGTAGAATTGAATAGTGTATTCTTCGGGGCAGGGTGTAATTCCCGACCGGCGGTGACAAGTCATCAGAACTTGAAGTCCGTGACCCGCTTTTATGCGGTGGATCTAGTGAGAATCTAGAGCCGACAGTAATAGTCTGGATGGGAGAAGAATAGCTGTATGGATACGTATATCTATTTGATGTGGAGAAAACGATGTTTTTTCTAGCTGTCTTACATTTACGTATTTTTACACATATCGTTTATTAGAGTTAGCTACGCCCCGCAATCTATATATTGCGGGGCTATTTATATGGAGTGAATGTTATTCACTTGTCCTCACTTACTTCTGCAAATACGAATTTAGAAGTTGCTTACTCTCTAGATCACTATAATCCCCTTTTTAAAAGATCACATTCATTTCTGATATTAAATTTCATAAAAGGAGCTGATGATTTGTTTACTGGAGTTGTTCAAACAATTGGGCAAGTAACGAATGTAGAGAAACGACGCGAAACAATTCAACTTGTCATTCATACAACGGAAGCTCAATTGCTGCATTACAACGTTGGCGACAGTATGGCTGTTAATGGTGTGTGTCTGACTGCCACAAAAGTAGGCGAGGATACATTTACGGCTGATGTTATGCCAGAAACATTTCGATCGACCAATCTTCAATATGTGCGTATTGGTTCATCCGTTAATTTGGAAAGGGCGATGCGTGCAACAGATCGGTTTGAAGGACATGTCGTTGCGGGGCACGTGGATTCTACCGTTACCGTGAAACGTACATGGAAGGACCAAAATGCATATTACATGAGTTTTACTTTACCGAAACCATATGCGCAAGAAGTAATTGCAAAAGGTTCGATTACCTTGGATGGTACGAGTTTAACGGTTGTAGAAAAATCCAGTCATGCATTTACGATTAGTTTGATTCCTCATTCACAACAAGCGTCGATTTTATCCCAACGTCGAGTGGGTGATTATGTAAATATGGAGACAGATATGCTTGCTAAATATATTCTTCAAGCAAATAAGCAAACCTTATCACAGTCCTTTTTACAAGAGAATGGATTTTAAGGAGGGTAAATATGAACGAGCTAAGCAAGATAGAGCAAGCGATCGAAGATTTACGAAACGGAAAGTTGATTATTGTTGCGGATGATGCGGACCGAGAAGCAGAAGGAGATCTTGTTGGGCTAAGCGAATTTGTAACGCCTGAAAAAGTTAATTTTATGACGAAATACGGACGAGGATTAATCTGTGTTCCTATCACAGAAGAACGAGCGCTGGAATTAGATTTACATGCAATGGCTACAAACAACACGGATACGTATGGAACTCAATTTACGGTTAGTGTTGATTATTATACCAATTCTACAGGGATATCTACCGCTGATCGTGCAGATACGATACGAGCTTTAGCTGAACCATTATCAAAAGCGGCAGATTTCAAGCGTCCGGGTCATATGTTTCCGCTAATCGCGAAAAATGCAGGTGTATTGGAACGTAGAGGTCACACAGAAGCAGCTGTTGATTTGGCTAGACTATCCAATTCGATTCCTTCGGCATATATTTGTGAAATTTTAAATGATGATGGGACGATGGCAAGATATCCTGCGCTTGAAACACTTGCAAAAGACTGGGATTTGACCTTGATTACAGTAGAAGATCTCGTTCAATATCGAGAAAAAGAAATAGCTATCGAAAATTAATCTTAAAGGAGTTTGATCATATGACAATTTATGAAGGCAACTATAATGGACAGGGCAAGAAGATAGCGATTGTAACAAGTAGATTTAATGAATTTATTACTTCGAAACTATTATCTGGGGCAGAAGATATGCTTATTCGTCACGGCGTAGCTAGGGAAAATATTGATGTGATTTGGGTTCCAGGTGCTTTTGAGATTCCTTATATCACCAAGCGCGCAGTCCATTCTCAAAAATACGACGGAGTAATAACGTTAGGAACAGTGATTCGCGGAGCAACGACACATTATGATTATGTTTGTAATGAAGTCTCTAAGGGAGTAGCTCAAGTAGGGATGAATAGTAACATACCTGTATTGTTTGGTGTGCTAACAACGGAATCGATTGAGCAAGCTGTAGAAAGAGCCGGTACGAAAGCTGGAAATAAAGGTGCGGAAACAGCACTCGGATTACTTGAAATGATATCATTAAACGAACAATTTCATGTAGAGAGTGTTGGAATGAACTAATTTAAACATACTGTCCAGAAGTCTTCATCACGATTCACGAGAAGGCTATGGACAGTTTTTTTAATCCCCAGGGTATGCATCCATAACCTTGATGTCAAAAAATCTATTGTGAAAATGTTGAAAATTTGAAATAATAAATTTTGATTGATAAAAAATAGGTTAGGAGGTTTCATGAAATAATTGAACAGAAAGGGAGGTAATAGAATATGAATCTAACTATAACAGGTGACAGTGCTGCAATCATGAAAGGGTTAAGCGAGTTACAAGCAAGTTATGCTTTTTCGTTAGATGAGCGGGCAGAGATTACCATTACATGTGTGCAGGAAGAAGCAGTCAATGGCTTAGCAATTTCTTATAAACAAGGTAAAGGGACGATTACTTACGCCCAACCTAATCATTTCTTTCGCGCTTTTAGTATGCTACTTCAACACCTACAACAAGAAGATACTCCTCTAGAAACAAACGAAAAAATGCATTTTTCTACTATTGGACCGATGTTCGACCTTTCACGGAATATGACCATGAAATTAACAACACTAAAAGACTTCATCCGAAAGTTAGCTATGATGGGGCATAATAGCGTTATGCTTTATATGGAAGATACCTATGAAGTGAGCGATGAACCTTATTTTGGCTACATGCGCGGACGCTACTCAGAAGCTGAACTACGTGAATTGGATGAATATGCTGCTTTATTTGGGATAGAGCTGATACCTTGTATCCAGACGCTGGCTCATTTAGAGGAATTCTTAAAATGGGATGCAGCTTATAAGTACAAGGATACGAGAGGGGCATTATTACTAGATAGCGAGGATACGTACGATTTACTAGATAGAATGATCCATTCGGTTACAAAACCATTCCGCAGTAAACGTATCCACATAGGTATGGATGAAGCAGAAGAAGTAGGTAGGGGAAGATACTTAAATATTCATGGTTATCAATCCCGATTCGAAATGATGTCGAAGCATTTAACAAACGTATTAGAAATCACTGATAAATATGATTTAGAAGCGATGATGTGGAGTGATATGTTTTTAAAGTTAGCATCAGAAACCGGAGATCAGTACGATAAATCTACGAATCTTCCAGAATATATTATTCAACAATTACCAGAAAATGTTCAATTTATGTATTGGCAGTATAATCAGACGGATTATGATCACTATGACAATATGATAGGGCAATTAAAGCGATTTGGCAGGACGCCAGCATTTGCAGGAGGCATGTGGGTGTGGAATACATTTGCACCAAACTATCATCTTTCTTTAAGCGCGAGTGAACAAGCACTTCAAGCCTGTAAGAATAACGGAATTCGTGATGTGTTTGTGACACTGTGGGGGGATGATGGATATGAAAACAATGTGTACACCTCTCTTTATGGAATACAGTATTACGCAGACCATGCATATAACGAGCAAGTAGATGAAGTAGAAGTCAAACAGAGGGCGACATTTATCACCGGTATAGATGTAGATGCCTTATTATTATTGAATCAGTTGGATCAACCACCTGGTGTAGCGGAAGGAAATCTTCAACAGACGAATCCTTCTAAGTTCCTTTTATGGCAAGATCCATTATTAGGTGTTTTTGATAAACATATAGAAGGGCTGGATTTAGATGAATACTATGAAGACCTTTCTACGAAGATTGAATTGAAACAGAAGGAAGCGTACGAAAATGCTAGGATTCATTATGATGTGCCTAAAAAGTTATGCAATGTATTAGCAAATAAAGCATCTCTCGGAGTGAAATTAAAACGAGCCTATGATAAGAAGCAGTTGTCCGAATTAACGTATTTAGTAGATACAAAGATCGTGCCTTTATTGGATGATGTTCGTGAACTTCGAGCTGCCCATCGGAAGCAATGGCTAACGATGAATAAACCATTTGGTTGGGAAGTAATTGATATACGTTATGGAGGTTTATTTAACCGTCTAGAAACTGCAAAAGATCGTATTGAACGTTTTGTAGAGGGGGAACTGGAAGAAATTGAGGAGCTAGAACAAGAGAGACTTTCTTATTCTAAAAGATTTGAACAATCCACAGGCCTTGGGTGGGGTAGTTACTATTACCGTATGGCATCTCCTAATGTATTTTTTCATGTCTTACCAATTTACTAGAAATGGAGGGGAGGAGCGAATGAACCCATTGTTAGATGTGTTTGTTGGCAGTTATGGAGAAAAGAATGAAGAAACTATTCACTGGCTTTCTTTTGATCCACTGATTGGCAAGCTTGCAAAGGTGGCAGCTTTTGAAGGCATAGATAATCCTTCATTTGTAGAAATTAATACGGATAAATCCTGTTTATATGCTATTAGTGAGGTCAAACAAGGAGAAGTTGTTTGTTATGGTATTGATCCATTAAACAACCAATTAACTGAATGGAATCGTCATCCTACTCATGGCGGACCTTGTTATATTGAAGTGAATGGTGACCATGTGTTTGTCAGTAATTATACCGGTGGAAATCTAGTCGTCTATCGAACAAATGAGAATGGAAAAATAGAAGAAGAAACCGATTGTATTCATTTTTCAACTGAATCAAGATTGCATACAATACGGCGCCTGCCCAAAAGCAATTATTATGTTGCAACAGACCTTGGACAGCATAAGTTATATTTCTTACATTTTAATCAAGAGACAGGAAAACTTCAGCGGCGATTTGAAGTGGAAACACCGTATCCTTCAGGACCTAGGCATATTGATTTTCATCCGGAAATAGAATTATTTTACGTAGTGAATGAATTCGATTCAACAATACTCGCATATGCATATGATTTAGAAAAAGAGCTCGTACAGTTACAACAAAGAGTATCCACGTTATCGAGCGATGCTAAACAAGAAAATTATGGAGCAGAAGTTCAATGCAACGGAGAATTTCTATATGTGTCAAACCGCGGACATGATTCGATTACAACTTACGAGATAATCAACAACGGATTGTTAAACAAACTATCAGTTTCGAGATTAGGTAGCAAATGGCCAAGACATTTCCAATCAAAAATTCCAGGAGATAAATACGTGATTGTCGCCAATGAACATAGCAATGAGTTAATAGTTATGGAAAAAACAATACAGGATGGATGGGTAAATTCCAATCAGAGATATGCAGTCCCAAGGCCAGTTTGTGTAAAATTAATGTAGAAAGAAATATGGATTTCAACAAAAGGAAGTATTAGCTTCCTAAAAAAACATTACAAACATTATAATGTTATATTGACATTACAATATAATAGTGATACTATTTCGAATAAGAAGAAATTTTACAAAAATTTTATAAATTGAATTAGCTGCATTACATCCTGCATAAATCGAGCAGTTATATCCGCACGCAAAAGGAGGAAACTGCTTGGAATGTAGGATGCTGTTTAACGACCTTTAGGTCATGCCCTGTGGTACTACCATTCAGTGGGCTAGGAAAATGAAAACTCTCCCACTGAATGAAGTTTCATTTTATTTTAATAGAGGGGTGATACATAAAAGATAGGTATAGTTTGGTTTGACGTTTTAGGGGGATCAATCGTGTTGTAGAAATGTATTTTCTAGGGAGGGAAAGCAAAGTGAAGGTTAAAAGATTATTGTTAATTCTTTTACTAATAGGATTTGTAACCGCTTTATCTGCTTGTAATAACGATGATGAGGGTGGAGGAGATGGCGGAGATAGTGGTGGTGGCGACGATGCGACTGCTGCAAGCGAAGATGTAAATGAATCAGGAATGCCTATTGTTGATGAAGAGCAAGAACTAACTTTTTTTGCAAACAAGCCTGCTCAAAATGAAGACAATGATTGGAATGATATCCTAATTTGGAATGAATATAGAGATCAAACAAACATCAATGTAAATTGGGATCTTGTAAGTCCAGATGCTTTAGAAGAAAATCGTAACCTGGCTTTAGGTAGTGGCGATTTACCTGACGCGTTCTTCTTATCGCAGCTTACGAGTAGCGATTTATTAAGGTATGGTGGGCAAGATGTATTCCTACCGTTAAATGATTTAATTGAACAATACGCTCCAAACCTTACAGCGTTAATGGAAGAAGACCCAAGTATTCGAAAAGCACTTACGTTCCCAGATGGAAACATTTACTCCATGCCAGCGCTTATTGAGGAAGACTTCCTATCCTTACGTCTGAGTGCTCGCCCATGGGTGAATGAAGATTGGTTGGATGAATTGGGAATGGAAATTCCAGAAACAACTGGTGAATTCTATGAATATTTGAAGGCTGTAAAAGAGCTTGATCCAGTAGGTGGCGGTAAAACAATACCTTATGGTGGCACGCAGATCCAAGAATTAGTGCAATGGTTAGCTGGCTCTTTTGGAGTCATGAATCAAGGTCCGTCAAATATGAACTATGATTTGGATGCTTCTGGTGAAGTTCGTAACTTTGCTATAACCGATGAGTATAAGCAAATGCTTGAGTATATTAACAAACTGTACGAAGAAGGATTAATTGATCAAAGTATCTTTACGATTGAGTGGGGACAATTCTTAGCAAATGCCTCTGATAATTTATATGGAAGTATGATTTTCTATGATCCAATTGAATTATTTGGTGAAGATATTGGTTCTCAATATAGCAGTGTTGCAGCTTTAGAGGGACCAGAAGGACATCAAACATATAATAAACTTTCTTCTTCTGTGTGGGATCCAGCAAACTTAGTAATTACTAGTGAGAATTCAAATCCAGCTGCTACGGTACGTTGGATGGATCATTTCTACAGTGATGAAGGTGCGGAACTTTACTACATGGGTGTAGAAGGCGAAACATTTGAAATAGAAGACGGTGAAGCGGTTTATAAAGATCACATCTTAAATCCTGAAGGAGATATAACTTTTGAACAAGCGCTAGCCAAGCAGTTAACATGGTTAGGTTCGATTAACGGAATTATTAAAGCAGATTATTTCCAAGGTGGAGAAACTGCTCCTCAGTCCATGGAAGCTGCTGAGAAGATTGAACCTTTTGTTCCAGAAGAAATTTGGCCGCGTTTCACATTTACTGACGAGGAGAATATTGTCTTACAATCTACTGGTCAAGATATCAACAACTATATCGAAGAAATGCGGGACAAATTTATTACTGGTGATGAAGATTTAGCTAACTGGGATAATTATGTAGACACACTAAACCAAATGGGATTAGAAGAGGTTGTAGAAGTACATCAAAATGCTTACAACCGTTATACAGAGAATTAATTTTTGATTACAGATGGATTTTGAAGAGAGAGGCTCCCCCCTTTTCCTCTCTCTACTCCCTTTGATAAAAGAAAAAGAGAGTAGATTCTATTGAACAGCATTACTTCCTATTTATCCAGCATGACAATACAACTTCAGACGTGTAAGCGAAGCAATGTTCAAAAGTATACATAATTGCCAATTAAGGTTGTTTCATTAGGAATACATGGTCGACGAACGTATCAAGGTTGTACATTAGTTAGCTGCTTAAGGAGGTAGACAATGATATGGCAAAACAATTGCCCGCTCATAGGGGTAGAAGCTACAAAATAAAAAAGAACTTGTTTTCGAATTGGCAATTATATATATTTCTTTTACCTGTAGTTTCGTACTTTTTTATTTTTCATTATATACCAATGTATGGCGTTCAAATTGCTTTTAAAGACTACTTTGCGAACCTAGGAATATGGGGAAGTCCGTGGGTTGGTTTTGAACATTTTGAACGTTTTTTTAGTTCCTATTACTTCTGGAGATTATTAAAGAATACACTTGTCTTGAATCTATACATGCTCGTACTTTTCCCATTACCGATTATTTTAGCACTTGCATTTAATGAATTACGTAATGGGGCATATAAGAAGTGGACACAGACTTTGACATATGCACCGCATTTTATTTCTGTCGTTGTTGTTGTTGGGATGCTTGTTGCGTTCCTAGATCCAAACACTGGATTAATCAATCACCTTATCCGTGCTTTAGGGATGGAACCAATTCCATTTCTAACAAGCCCAGATTGGTTCCGCCATATTTTTGTCTGGTCCGGTCAATGGCAGACACTAGGGTGGAGTACCATTATTTATTTAGCAGCATTAGCGGGGGTAAACCCAGAGCTTCATGAAGCTGCAAAAGTGGATGGTGCCACGAGATTACAGCGTATTTTCCGGATAAATATTCCAAGTATCATGCCAACCATCGTTGTATTATTTATTTTAAATATCGGAAACTTTATGCAGATTGGCTTTGAGAAAGTGTTACTTATGCAAAATACATTAAACTCCGAAACATCGGATATTATCCAAACGTTTGTATATGAAACAGGTATCCTGCAAGGACAATATAGTTTTGCAGCAGCTGTTGGGTTGTTTGAATCAGCGATTAATATTGTTCTACTAATTACCGTTAACCAAATCGCACGAAAAGTTAGTGAGAACAGCTTATGGTAGGAAGGAGGATGCAATATGTCTAGATTTAGTTTATCGGATAAGGCCTTTGACCGGTTAAATATACTTTTTGTATCGATTATTACAATAATCGTCATTTATCCGCTTATTTTTGTGCTGAGCGCATCCATTAGTGATCCTCAAGCTGTGAACACTGGGAAGATGTGGCTTTGGCCAGTGGATATTACCTTTGATGGGTTCCAACGAGTATTCCAAAATGATGCGATTTGGACGGGATATAAAAATACGATCTTATACACAATTGTTGGTGTGCTCATCCATTTGTTTGTTTTATTGCCGGCAGCATATGCCTTATCCCGCAAAGAATTAATGGGGAAGAAATTTTGGTTATGGTTTATTTTATTCACGATGCTATTTAATGGAGGACTTATTCCAACGTACTTAGTTGTTCGTAATTTGCAAATGCTCGATACAATGTGGGCGATTGTTATTCCAGGGGTTGTGGGAGCTTGGTCGATTCTTGTTGCGCGAACCTTCTTCCAACAAACTATTCCAGATCAACTTGTCGAAGCGTCCAAAATTGATGGAGCAAGTGACTTTTACTTATTTATTAAGGTAGTTTTACCGTTATCATTACCAATTATTGCTGTAATGGCACTTTTTCATGGAGTTGCCTTATGGAATCAGTACTTTAATGCGTTGATTTATTTACGTACAGAAGATAAATTCCCATTACAGCTAATACTTCGGCAAATTTTGATCTTGAATGAAGTGAATGCAAGTAGTATTTCCAATGCTGCTGGTTCTGCTCAATCGTTTGCAGAGCAAGTAAAAACAGCTTCATTAGTAAAATATGCAGTGATCATCGTTTCTGCACTACCACTATTAATTGTATATCCATTTTTACAACGTTTCTTTGTAAAAGGAGTTCTGATAGGTTCTGTAAAGGAATAACTGAAATGAGGCAAAACACGGTGTAAGAAGTGAACACCTGCTTTTGTCTACATTTCAATTATTGAATTCACATAGTGAGGTGATTTAGATGACGAGTATCGCACAAGGATACTATTCAATAGCCGTTTGGATAACGCGATTTGCATATGTAAATATTCTCTGGATTGCTTTTACGATATTAGGGTTGGGAATATTTGGGCTTATCCCCGCAACCGTAGCAATGTTTGCAGTGGTTCGGAAATGGAATATGGGTGAGCAGGATATTGCTATTTTTCCATTGTTTTGGAAGACATATCGCCAAGAGTTTGTAAAAGCAAATGGGCTAGGACTCTTGCTAGCTGCAGTAGGCTACCTACTAACAATAGAATTTCAAATACTAGGCACACAAACAAGTCTTATTTATCAGATGGTTCAGTTTAGTGTAGTAGTTATTTTAATTTTATTTGCCATGGTAGTTGCCTATTTCTTCCCAATCTATGTACACTTCAACTTGAAATTCATGGATTATATCAAATGGCCTTTTATTATCGGAGTCATCCATCCTATTCTTACAGTTGTTTTATTAGTAGGAGTTGGACTGCTTTTATCTATTACTTTCTATTCTTTACCAGCGTTGTTATTTTTCTTTGGCGGAAGTGTAACGGCTTATATATTAATGTGGGGAGTTTCGAAAACATTCGGAAAATATGAAGTAAATAATAAATGAATGCAGAAAGAGGTGGTAGTTCATGATTGAGAAAATAATAGGAGAACTGTTTGTAATCGGTTTTGATGGCAAAGTTGTCCCAAAATCGATCAAAAAGCTTATCCACGACTATCATATCGGTGGAATAATTCTTTTTACACGTAATATTGGGAGCCCTGATGAAGTACTTCGATTAACTGCTTCTTTGCAGAAAGAAGCACGTGATGCGGGATATGAACGTCCACTGCTGATTTGTGTCGATCAAGAAAATGGTACAGTACGACGTCTTGGAGAAGGAACGACAATATTTCCTGGCGGGATGACGATTGGTGCAAGTGACAGTGAAGAGAACGCATATCAGGTAGGTTATGCGAGTGGAACAGAGTTAAGAGCATTGGGGATTAATTGGAACTTAGCTCCTGTAGTAGATGTGAATGTAAATCCGGATAATCCAGTTATAGGTGTTCGTTCTTACGGAGAGTCACCAGAACGTGTCGCTCGTTTAGCAAAAGCAGCGGTAAAAGGTATGCAAGATGCAGGTGTTGTGACGACGCTCAAACATTTTCCTGGTCATGGTGATACAAAAGTGGATTCACATTTAGCTTTGCCGGTTATCCCTCATAGCATAGAGCGATTGGAAGAAATCGAGTTACGACCTTTTCAAGCGTCTTTGGAATCTGATGTGATTATGTCTGCTCATATCTACTTTCCAGCATTGGAACCGGAAGCAGATAAACCAGCTACATTATCCAAAGCAGTATTAACAGGATTGCTTCGAGAGAAATTAGGATATACCGGTTTAATTACGACGGATTGTATGGAAATGAATGCAATATCAGAAACAATTGGTACAGAGAAAGGGGTCGTAGCTGCGTTGCAAGCAGGCGTGGATCTAGCTATGGTATCACATACGTTACAACGGCAAGTTGGTGCGCTTCAAGAAGTGAAGGCAGCGGTAGAGTCAGGCGAACTGAGTAGAGAATCTATATTAACCTCGGCAGAACGAATCAGGCGCGTTAAAGATACATATATCAATTGGAATAATACGAGTATAGATTCCGGTGCAAAGGTACCTTCTTTTGTCGGTGGCAATGATCATCGTAAATTGGCGAAGGAAGCCTACCGACGAGGTGTGACAATGGTTTATAATCATGGGCTCATACCAATAGATAGTAGTAGCAATATAGTTGTTGTCACACCAGAAGCTAGTGCGCAGTCGGCAGCAGAGGATCCATCTCATGCAACTGTTCGTCTTTATGATGCAGTGCGTTCATATCAGCCGAATGCCAAAAACATAGCATTAACATCGGATTGGACAGAAGAAGATATACATGAGCAAGTAGAACAGTGGAAGCAGTACGATGCGGTGATTTTCGGGGTGCAGTATTTAGCGCAGCAACCGATGCAACAGTTATTATTAGAAACACTTGCCGCAAGTGACATACCAGTAATCGCAATCGTTATGAGAAGCCCTTATGATGTAGCATTATTACCAGAACTTCATACTTGTATATGTACGTATGAAGTCTCCTCTCCAGCTCTAGAAGTAGCTGTGAGTGCTGTGTTCGGGGAAGAAGAAATCTTAGGTATGTTGCCAGTAACAATAAAATCAAACCAGATAAAAAGAATATAGAGTAAGACCTGATGTCTATATTTGTATAACGCAGGTAGTGTAGAAGGATAAAGTAACAATTCATAGAATGGATGAATTGCTGCTCGTTCCAAAAGAGATAGATATTTTTTTAGGGGAAAGTATCAATTAGCTGTAGGACTATTCGAGAAGGAGAAAATACCATGGTACAAATTGTAAAGAATGCAACGTTAGTCAATGGAACAACCGTAGATATTGTAATTGAAAATCAGCGAATTGTAGAAGCCTCAGAAACGACTACAATTCAAGGTGATGTAATTGTTGATGCAGCTGGTATGTATGTTTCCCCGGGTTGGATAGACCTTCATACACATGCGTTTCCTAAATATAAGCCATATTGTGCGATGCCAGATCAAATTGGCTATAAGACTGGGGTAACAACGGTTGTAGATGCAGGTAGCAGCGGTGCGGATGATGTTGATGAATTCTATCGCATTGCACAAGAAGCAACGACGAGAGTATTTGCTTTTTTAAATATATCTCGAATCGGACTGATGCGTCAGGATGAACTTTCTGATCTGGATAATCTATCATTTGCTGCGATTCAGCAAGCAGTAGAGGAATATCCGCAATTTATTGTAGGATTAAAAGCACGAATGAGTGCAAGCGTTGTTTGTGGAAATGGCATACAACCGCTAAGTATAGCTGAAACATTTCGTCATAAATTAGAACTCCCATTAATGGTACATGTCGGAACAGCTCCTCCTGAACTTAATGAAGTATTAAGTTATATGAAAAAAGGAGATATTCTAACGCACTGTTACCATGAGAAAGAAAATAATCATATTTTTAGAGAAGATGGCTCTGTTGAACCCTCATTATTAGCTGCGATTGATAGAGGGGTGTATTTAGATGTTGGTCATGGAAGCTCTAGCTTTTCATTTGGAATTGCCCAAAAAGCGAAGCAACAAGGAGTTTATTTTGATAGTTTAGGAACAGATATTTACCAAAACAATCAAAAGAATGGGCCTGTCTATAATATGGAGACGATGTTAAGTAAATTCTTAGCATTAGGATATAGCTTAGAAGAAGTTATTGAAGCAGTTACGATCAAACCGGCAGAAATTCTAAGGAAACCGGATTTAGGCAGCTTACAACCGGGTTCGATAGCGGACTTAACATTTTTTACAGTAAAAGAATCATCCAAAAAATTAACAGATTCCTTTGGTACGAGTATTGATGGGGAATTGCTCATTAAGGCAGAGGCAGTCATCATAGGAGGGAAGTACTTTGAACTTGAGAAAAGTGATTAATGCGAGTGGAAGAATGAGTATATTGGGTGTATCTACAATTTCCGATTATGTGCTCGATGGCATGGCTAATGGAGGTAAACACTACTTTGAAATGGAAGCACTAGTGCAGGAATCCGGAAAGCAAGTAGCGAAGTATGTACATACAGAACATGCGCTAATCACAAACTCTGCATCCGCTGCAATATCACTTGCTGTAGCGGGGGTTATATCAAAGGATAATCGCTACCTTGTGGAGCATTTATATGAAGAATCTATGCCTCAACGAGAAATACTAATAATGAAAGGCCATCAAGTAGATTATGGAGCTCCGGTAGATGTGATGATACATTTAGGTGGTGGGAGACCTAAAGGTGTAGGATTTGCAAATGGCTGCAGCATTGACCAAATAAATCAAGCGGTATCGGAGAATACGGCGGCAATTCTTTTTGTACAATCGCATCATTGTGTGCAAAAGAATATGCCATCTTTACAAGAGGTAAGTGAATGGGCACGTCAGAAAAAAATTCCACTTATTGTTGATGCAGCTGCAGAAGAAGATATTGCTGGATATGGAGAGCTTGCAGACATGATAATCTTTAGTGGTTCCAAAGCAATAAAAGGTCCTACATCTGGCATTTTAGCTGGGAAAACGGAGCTTATAACGTATGCAACCTATCATATGAAGGGAATCGGGAGAGCGATGAAAGTAGGGAAAGAAGCTATCTTCGGATTATTGCATGCATTAGAACAATTTGTTAACGAAGAAACCGATATATCACTTCAATTAGCAGAATTAGATAAATTAAAGAAACTAGAAGAAGTGAACGGTGTTAAGATAACTATTCAGGCTGATGAAGCAGGGAGAGAAATTTACCGTGGAAGAGTACATATTGAAGCAGAAGCACCTATGGATGCGTCGACATTAGTGAATCAATTAAAAGACGGAAATCCTGCTATTTATACAAGGGATTACCATGCAAATGAGGGGCATTTCGATATTGATCCTCGCCCATTATTACCAGGAGATATGGATATCATTGTACAAGAAATTTCTAGCCTAATAGGAGGTTAATTATATGGCTCAAAACTTTTATAACGATCGAATTTGTTTAAATGTATTAGCTTCCGATATAACAAATGCAAAAGAAATCTATGAAGCAACCGATGGTCATGTACTTATCGGGTTATTATCAAGCAATTATACAAGCGTACAAGAAGCGTTAGAAGATATAAGGGTGTATGATAAAGTACTAGATGGATCCATTTCTCTTGGTTTAGGTGGTGGGAACCCGGAACAATGGAAGATGGTTGCAGATATTAGTCGTGAGTATAAACCAAGACATATTAATCAAGTTTTCCCAAAAGTAGGATATACAAGAGCGGCTGTAAATCATGCTCAAACGATGATTAATAGCCTCGTAAAGCCAACTGGCCAACCAGGTCTTGTCGACATTGCTACTGGTCCAACGAATAAATCTCTTATTATCGTAGAAGTAGAAGCAGCGATTCAGCTAACAAAAGAAATGGGAGGGAATTCATTGAAGTTCTTTCCAATGGGTGGAACGAGTCGTTTAGAAGAGTATGAAGCAGTAGCTAAGGCTTGTGCAAAAGAAGACTTTTATTTAGAGCCAACAGGGGGAATAGATGTTCAAAATAGTCCACAAATTATTGAAATTGCCCTTCAAGCAGGTGTGAAGAAAGTTATTCCACATGTCTATTCATCTATTATCGATGGATCTACCGGTCGTACGAGACTAGAGGATGTACAGTCTATCTATCATTTTGTGAAAAAATTAGGAGATCAGTATGACGAATAAAGTGAAGGCATTTGGAGAAGTAATGATGCGACTCCATGTACCAGGTAATAAGAAGTTAGTGCAAACGCGTGCGTTAGATATGTCTTTTTCGGGTACAGGAGTGAATGTGCTGACGGCTCTAGGGAGATATGGCAACCAGACTAGTCTCATCACCACTTTACCAGATAATAATATCGGAGAAGCATCGCTATCGTATTTGCAATCATTAGGTATTGGAACGCAAGACATTCGTCGAGATGGGGACCATATAGGCATGTTCTTTTTAGAAGATGGTTTTGATTTGCGCCCATCCGTAGTCACATACACCAATAGGAAAATCAGTGCCTTTCATCAATCAGTAACTTCAGACTATGAAATGGATCGCATTTTACTAGATACAGATATGATTCACTTTTGTGGCATTGGGTTAGCAGTCTCTGAGAATTCGAGGGATACCATTCTTTCACTTGCTAAAAAAGCAAAGGAACGTGGAGTTTTAGTAGTATTTGATTGTAATTATCGGCAGAAACTTTGGAAAAGTAATATTCACCGTGCGAAAAATGATTATCAGCAAATGCTGCAGCTAAGTGATGTATGTTTTATGACAGAAAAAGACGCTATGCATATATTAGGCTACGCTACGAATGAGATAGAACGAAAATCACAAATCAAACACCTTATACCAAAAGTAGCAAAGGAATATGGAATTCAATCAATTGCTGGTACAATAAGGCAGAGATTACAAGATAATAAGCATGAAATCGAAGGGTTTTTATATACAAATGCTAAATTTTATTTCTCCAAACGTTATGAATTTCGAATTTTCGATCGTATCGGTGGAGGAGATGGATTTGCTAGTGGTATAATGCATGGATTACGACAACAGTATTCGAAAAAAGATACTATTCAATTTGCGATGGCAGCAGGAATATTAGCACATACGACTTATGGTGATTCGCCGATTTCCTCAGATAAAGAAGTATGGGCATTAGTAAATAATCATGATCCCGATATAGAAAGGTAGATCAACCATGAAACTGAATTTAAGGGAAGGTTCTTTATATATTCAAGTGAAAGATATCTTGAAAGAAAGAATTATTAATGGGCGATATAAGGTCAATGATCTAATTCCCTCTGAACCAGAATTAGAGAGAGAGTTTGAAGTGAGTAAGATAACTATACGCAAAGCGGTAGAACAACTTGCTCAAGAAGGCTACGTAGAAAAAAGAAGTGGTATCGGGACAACGGTTTTGGCGAATCAAGTGGTTTCCAAATTATCGAAAGGTCAGCGGTTCTCCGAATATTTAATCGGAGAAGGTTATCAATTGCGTAAGAAATTTATTGATTTAACAGTTGTGGAAGAACTCTCACCGCCGCTACATCAGTTGGACAGTAATGAAGTCTATTGTATTGAACGCCTGTATATCCTAAATGGGAGACCGTATATACACTTCAGACATTATATAGCTGGGCATATTACACTTCCAAAAGATCCGGAAGTATTTGTTAATTCCCTCTATGATATGTTGTATCAGCAAGGAATTCGCTTTTATCGATTTAAAGATGAATTTGGTGTATCTGTTCCTGAACAAGAAGTTGCCGAACTGTTGGAAGTAGAGAAACAACCGTTATTACAACGTGAACGGTATTCCTATGATAGTAGAGACCGGCTTGTGGAGTATTCATTTGCCTATTATAATACCGAGCTTCATAAATATATTGTTAATTTTAATATGTGAATCAATATCATAATAAGATACGTTAAGTGAAAAGTCGAACAATTTTCTCTGTGTATCACTTCGGCCATTCGAATATTTAATTTCGGTTGTGAAGCCTATTATTGTTTATACCAATAATAGGCTTCATTTGCCATTGATGCAGGTATGTCAGCAAGGGTCTTCACGTACACAGGTTTACCGCGATTGCTTGTTTTAACGGTAATTAACCCAAGACGACGTTGAATGATATTTTCTTCTACGGAAAATTCGATCGCTTTATGACGTTGGGTAACCAATGTCGTAATTTCCCAACCACCCGTTTGTAATTGAATAAATGATCCATTGATTGTAAATTTAGCAAATCGATAATCGAGATATCGTCCTACAATGTTTAAAATAAGCAAAACAATAGATGTCCACCACCACTCTGGAAAGAAATAAAGAATAACTCCTGTGGCGATTATCCATATCCACGGAATATGGAGCATTCGTGCAACAAGCGATGAAGTTGGCATTCGCTCCATTTTTGTCGTGATTTCAAATCCTGGCAGTAATTCTTCTACTAAAGATAGGGCTCTCTTTGTAGGTAGAAATGGATATAGAGAATTAACGGGATCTCCAGACAGATCCATCTCACCAGCACTTATTAATTTTACACTTGTTAATCCTAGTAGCCGTTTTAAAATGGATTGGCGCATTTCAATGGCCTGGACATTCTTTTTTCGGATAGAGAAATTCTTTTCACTAAGTACACCTTGAGAAATGTAAATTCGCTCTTCATCAGAAGCAATTTCATACTTTCCATACTTTAAAAATGTTTGTATAACGCCAAAAGTAATAGACGCTAAGATAATTAAAGTAATCGCGATGGCAAGTACCATCCAGGAATTGGATATGAACTGGAAACCATCTTCGAGATAAGTGTCGATATCATAAACACTATCAATTTGTTGGAAAATCGATAACATTATTGGAATTAATACAATATAACTTGCTGATAGTATCGATGCTTTTAATACATCTTTTCGTGTCGGTGAAAAGTGTATCCTTCGTTCTGAATGCTTTTGCTCCATTTCAATGTTACGTTCGTTTTCGGATTGTGATGTCACCGCTATGGCTTGTTGTCCTTCAACTTGTTCTGTTGTATGACCGGTTTTTCGGAAGCGGTCGATCGTGCTTTCTATTTTCTCTGCATCTGCTAAGTGGAGAGCAGGAAAGGTGAATGAAGCATCGTCACCTCCCGAACCAGTCTCTAGAATTAAAGATGTCACATTGAGAAAGCGAAAGTAAAAGGGTGTATTGGTCTTTACATTTTGTACGCGATCAAAAGGCAAATACCGTTGTTTAATTACAAATGCACCTTGTCGAATAACAATCGATTTTTCTTTTACTTCATATGAAGTTCGGAACCACGCTACGATAGCGGTGATAATTAGTAAAATAAAGATTGCAATTAGAATATATCTGCCAATAACTACCCAGGTTGATGTCGACCCTATATTAATGACAAATAAAATTAGTATTAAAAAGAACAGATCTTTAATCGAACGTAAAATGGATGAAGCAATCATTAATGGGTGCATGCGTTTTGATTGCATCATTCCTCTCCTTCCTCCTTATTAATATTTGCTAATTCAGCGATTTGGTCTCGTATCGCTCGAGCTGTATCTTCCGGAATAGCTGGAATTTCGTGTGTAGAAGCCATTGTTCCAATAGATAAGGTATGTAAATTATATTTACGTAGTAACGGTCCTTGTTTCAAACCGACATACTGAATTTTTGTCATCGGAATGACGATATGAACAAGTTTCCATCGACCATGTTTTATTTGTACAAAATCTTCATCTACTTGATATCGCCAATATTTCTGTTGTAAATAAGGCTCTAAATAGATTGACCAGATAATATCAAGTATACTAAGCGCAACTAGTCCCCATAGTACATAGGCTATCCAGTCATACCAAGAAAAATATGTATGTGCGATTAATAGTGCAATTACTATAATAAATGCTACCGATAGTATAATACCGTTTACTGTACGCCAAACAAGTATTGCCTTCTCGGATATTCTCTCCGTTGGTTCTTCTATTTGATTGTGCATGTTCCATCTCCTCTCTTAACTACTTATACGATATATGGGAGGATTAAGTTTCAACTTCTCTTATCTATGTAGTGAATCCTAAATAATTTTATTAAATTTTTGGCTACAAAGTTGAAAAAACAATCTCGTTTGCCAGGTATTAATGAGAGAAGTACCCTTTAATGGTTATTATGCATGTAAAGGGTACTTTCTTTTTTGTGTTCAAGGAAATTATAAAATTTAAGTCAACATCAATTCGCGTCCGCTATTCGTTTATCCTTTATCTCAAAGAAATAAAGAAGTTCGACCAGTCGAACCACCCCTTGAAAAACAGGGGCGCAGGATATACGGTGATAAATGGGCGCTTCTGCTTGTGTACCTTTAGTGTAACGGAGTATTTGGCGGTTGTTGTACGGTTGTATAACTATTTAACATATTGATCATATCTTGTTCTGCTAATTGAGGAACTTGATAATATGCGTGTTTATTTTGATATAAGAAAATCTCGTAGCTAAGCTCAATAAAATTTGGTACTGTGTCAGCAATTACTCTACGTAATACGGGGTTGGTCATCTCGACTGCTGTCATCGCCAGCAAAGATGTTAGTGACTTAGCATTTCCTAGCATATAGGCGGAGATTCCTTGATCCGATAGATCACTGGTAGAAGCATTCGGTTTCTTCGGTTTACCAGCTTGAATACCGTAAACAATATTGTTGGATTGTTGCATCTTGTATTCTTGAGTAGGTACTTTGGGATCATTCCCAGTTTGAAAAGATTCAACAATGGTATTATAGGTTTTTGTTACAAAAGTTGTTTGACGATGCAAAATATCCTTTAGTGCAGGATCTTGGATATGTTGTTCATACATTTGATATTGATCAAGCATACTGATGATACCAGCAATAACTTCATGGGCATCAAATAACTCATGACCGCCATGATTTAGACTTTGTCCAGGTTTTGTCGTACCAGCTTGATTCGTTGGCTGGTTCATCTGATTTGGCTGTTGACCGATATTACCTTGTCCTTGATTCATTGAATGCATTTATTTTCCTCCTTAATTATGAATGTCACACCGTTTTTACTTTTCCCAATATCTACTTTTTCATGAATGGTTTCACGTACATATTCTCTTTTAGGATGGTTACGCTAAGGTCATCTTATATGTTAAAGGAAGATACCCAATGAAGCCTATACGTCCAGTATGTTACTCAGAGCACGAGGAATTAAAAGCAGTTATCCTTTGCCGACCAGCAGAAGTATCCATTACCGATCCAAAAGTATTGGATGAGGTACGTTGGAGCGGTGCTGTACATGTAGAAAAAGCAATCGAAGAATTTGAAATGATGAAGCAGGCTTTGGAGGAAGCTGGGGTCGAAGTTATGGAGTATAGCTCATATTTATCAGAGAATGACCAAGCGCTAAGTCAGCAATTAATTCACCGTGTTTTTGTGCGCGATTTAGCTTGTGTATTTGGAACAACCATGATTCCTGGTGAAGCAGGTACATTTATGCGAAAACCGGAGTATATGCAATCTCATATTCTATTTCAAGATTGGTTCCCAGAAACGTTTCAAATAAGTGAAAACAACGACTTGAAAGCATTGGAGTTTGGCGATGTTATGGTCTTGAATAAAGATGCTGTACTAATCAATGCCGGGATGCGAACAAGCATTGATAGTGTAGATCAAATAAAACAAACCATCTTTGCTAGTGGTTTTTCGGAAATTGCTGTGATTAACTTACCAAGAAACGCAGACACGATGCATTTAGATATGGATGGGAACGTCGCTGGAGGAGATGTGTTTATTGCCAAGGCATTTATGCGACATTTTCCCGTACATGTATCGATGGAAGCAAGCGGGCGGTATGAGATGTTGGAGACATTTTTAAGGCGGCATGGCTTTGATATACATTGGCTACCACAGTATGATTCTTTACCAGACATTAATTATCTTAATTTAAATCCGGAGACATTGTTAGTGAGCAAAGCGGCACATAAACAACGATTAAAACAGCACCCAAACATAGCGAAGTTAAATTTTATCGAAGTAGAAGTTGCCGAATTAGAAAAAGCTGGGGGTGGAATACGGTGTATGACACTTCCTCTTGTACGTAAGGGATAGGTTAGAATGGTTCGAAAACAAGGAAACATGAAATGGTGGCAATTATCCCTTGTCGGTATTGGTTGTACCATTGGAACAGGTTATTTCTTAGGGTCAAGTATTGCTATTGAACAATCAGGAGCGGCTGTACTATGGTTATTCCTGTTTGCTGCAATCGGCACGTACTTTGTTTATGAGTCGTTAGCAAAGTTATCGATAGAATATCCAGATAAGGGTTCGTTTCGCACATATGCCAAGAAAGCATTTGGTGATTGGGCAGGTTTTAGTAATGGGTGGGTGTATTGTTTGAGCGAGCTGCTCATAATGGGAAGCCAATTAATTGCTTTAGGAATCTTTACACGCTTTTGGTTTCCGAATTTGCCGTTGTGGCTATGCATGGTCATCTTCGCAGTGTTAGGATTAGCGATTATACTTACGGGACTTGCAGGGTTTGAAAAAATGGAAAATATCTTTGGAATAATGAAAGCCTCTGCGATTATCATGTTTATATTGGTTGCTGTACTTTTGTTAGTAAAAGGTACAGAGAGTTTAATTAATCCAATCCCCCATATATTTAGTGGTGACTTACCATCAATATGGTGGGGTGGCTTTATCTATGCATTTTATGCTTTTGGTGGTATTGAAATAATGGGGCTGGTGGCGACAGATTTGAAAAATAAGCAAGAAGCGTTGAAAGCTGGGAGATGGATGTTATTAGGGCTTGGCTCTATTTATATCATCGCATTAGGATTAGCTTTAGCGTTTATCGATGAGACGAAGATAATTGCAGATGAAAGCCCGTTTATTACAGCATTACAGCCATTTGACATACCACTTATTGCGGACGTATTTAATGGAGTGTTTATTATTGCGGGATTTTCCACGATGGTAGCTTCTTTATATGCGATTATCACTATATTAGTCTCATTATCTGAAGACCATCATGCTCCAGCCTTTTTGTCTAAAAAGGGAAGGTTGAAAATTCCCTTCCCAGCTTTTGTTTGTTTAATCGTAGGACTTTTCGTCTCTATATTCATTGCTTTACTATTACCAGATCGCATATTTGAATATATAACTACTGCGGCTGGACTTATGCTTTTATATAATTGGTTGTTTATTTTAGCGAGTTTTATGAAATTACAGCGACCGACACGCTGGAATTTTATGAAGCCTATTATTGCAGGAGTATTGATCATTATAGCAGTTGCAACTACGTTATTTGCGGAAATTAGTAGGATAGGTTTCTTTGTCAGTATAGGTTTTATTATCATGATTGCCATTGCGGTGCTTATGATGAAAGAGAAATGGCATATTACTTCATCTTCGTAAGATTGGATATCCTTTGTTTAAAACGAGTGAATGGACATTTACTTAAGGTCTGATCATCATCCCCAATGAAGTATTGTTTCCATTCGTGATTATCGCTGTTTCCATACCATTTTAAATCTGGGTGAGCTGGTATGGAATCAAATGCTTGTAATCGCTGACGAATGACCTTCTTCATTTTCCTACCATAGGAAGTGGAAGCATTCAGTTCATCAAAAACAAAACGCGGTTGAAAAGCCAGCATCATATAAGGGAAATATCTACTTTTTCTTAACTGATGAACAGGAGTTGCACAAAAAGCGAAATAGGGTTCTCCGTCGAAACAAAACTCCCATTCATGATGTTCAGGATTATCCGGTATAGTTGCTGGCCAATCAGATGTATCGTAGTTTGTTACATCTGACAACAAATCCCAGAATAAAACCTGATAATCCTCTACCGTTGCCTGTGTATCATCATCCATAGGGATAAATATAATCAGAGAAGTATATTGTCCGATAGCTTTGGAAGTATCTCCATACTCTTTTAGCGAAGATGCCAACACCTTTGTATCATCGACATTATCCAGAAAGCCGAATCGTAACATATTATTTTTTAATCCTTGTCGCGCAGGTACACAAGGATAGTCGTTTTTTTCACCAATCATTGATTGAAAATATTGATAAGCATCTTGCTTCCAAGGAGAAAGTAACTCCCAATTTTGCTTGATGGTTACATTATTAAAAAGTATGCTCATGCCTAATCCTCCTCCTAAAAGATAGCTTATTAGGAGAAGGTCGTTTAGGTGCATGCCTAAAACAGTATATATTGAATGGCTTTCAATGCTTCGTATCCGAAAAAGATGCCAAAACCGATAAGCACGATACCTGCAACGATAGAAATCCAATAAAGAGCTTTACTGTGAAAAAATTTCCGGAAACTTGTCGCTACGCTTGCCATAAAGATATCCCACAAAATAATTCCGAGGAAAATTCCACTACTGTAGATTAGTAACTGACTATTCGTAGAAGTTTCAGTGGTTTTTGCTAATACAGAACCATATATACCAAGCCAAAAAATTATACTTATTGGATTGGAGATGGCGATGATAAATCCCGTTCCAAATGAGTTAAGCTTTGATGTAGATTTAATATTGGATGTATTACTCAGCGTAGATTTGGCTTTTATTATTGACTCCATTCCAATATAAATTAAGATAAAACATCCAAACACCCAAAGAAATGTTTTTACAAATGGTGTTGTTAGGAAGGGTGCTACACCAAAGTAAATCAGTAACATAAAAATCACATCTGCAAACATTCCACCAATGCCAACGAGCCAGGAATGGAAAAACCCTTGATGAATACCTTTATTTAATTGCGCTGCATTGATCGGTCCAATTGGAATAGATAGAGAAAGCCCCAATAATACATAGCTAAAGAACGTCTGCATGAGTGATGCCTCCAATGCCGTATTTTTCCTGTTCTATATCTATTCTATTCGATCTAACAGCTTGTACAACTAAAATTTTTCATAAAAAAACAAGTAGAAGCTATGGTTGCTTCTACTTGTTTGGATAGTAACTCTATTTATTTAATGGAAGGTCTTTGTCATTGGCCCATTCTGTCATGGAACCATCATACATAGCTACATTATCTTGGCCTAATTGATTGAGAATTAATGCGTTCCACGTAGCCGCAATTCCGCTACCACAGTAGGTAATGACTTTTTTGTTGGGGTCTAGTGCTCCAACTTTTTCAAATGTTTCTCGCAATTGTTCTTCCGGATGTAATTGTAGTGTATCTTGGTCACTGTGTTGTCCGAAGAAAACATTGACACTGCTAGGAATATGACCGGAACGTTCATACGTATCAGATTCGCCAGCAAAATCAGCTGGGGATAAACTGTTGATAAGTACAACATTATCATCTTCCATTGCATTTTTTACATCTTCTTTTGTCGCTAATAAGTCATCGTTACGTGTGCCAGTAAAATGACCTTTCGAGTATGGTTTTGCTTCTGTAGAGATAGGACGATCTTCTTTTTCCCACTTTAAGAAGCCGCCATCAAGAACTGCTACATTTTCAAAACCTTCATAGCGTAATTGCCATGCAAGTCTGGATGCCCAGTCTGAACCGATAATTGGCGCGCCAACAACTGCTTGTGCTTGGTCATAGACAACGACAAAAGTATCATCACCAACTCCAAGATCGGTGATTTTTTCAATAAATTGTTCTCGGTGTGGAACCGTAAATTTAAAAGGAGAGTCAGCGTCAGATAGTTCTCCTAGAAGGTCTGCATACACGGCACCTGGAATATGTCCTTTATCATATACGTCTTTACCTGACCATACATCATAATAGCCGCCTTGTGCTGGTTGTTTTAAAAATGTCGTTGCATCCAAGATGCGTAGGTTAGGATCATCCATTCTCTCAGCTAACCAATCAGTAGTTACCAATAAGGGAATATTGCGCTCGCTCATTTGTTTATCTTCCTTTCTGATATATAATAATTCTTATCTATTTACTTGTATTTAGTAATAGTATAAAAGATGTTTATCTCTTTTGCTAAAATTTAGCTTTAGAATTTGTTAAATAAATATACACTGGATAGCAATAGCCAAAACAAAAAAGGTGAAAAGAATCATCGGACAACGATCTTTCCACCTTTTTCAAGTGTTTACTCTACTAAATACGCTTCTAATATATATCTTTCAGGTGCAGATCCGATAAAATCAAACGGATAACAGGTACTTACGGTTAATGTCGCCCTTGGTTTCGGAACAATGACTGTACGATCATCCTCGTCAACAATTCGAATCTTTCGGACTTTATACGTAAAAGAATCGGAAGCAGTAGTTACAACAAGGTTATCACCTAATTTCACTTCATCCAATCGACGAAAGACGGTATCTCTATGACCTGATAATACAGAATTATCTTTTTCCCCAGGGAGTACACTATCAGCGAAATGCCCAATTCCTTTTGCTAATTCATCTTCATCAGTGCCATGAAAGATAGGAATGGTTGCATCTATTCGTTCAATCGTTAATGAACCAATTTCTTCTCCAATCTTCGGAGGTTCCTGCACTGCCTCTTCTTCAATCTCTTGCTTTTTTATGGCACGATTATCAATAAGTGTATGTCCGTTTGTTGTACCAAGTTCATAACCCTTCACAAATAAGATGCTATTGTTTAAGAAAACCCATAATCCACCAATAATTAAGGCTGCCCCGATGATAGTAAGTATTCGTTTATCTTTCACGCGTCGATACTTTTCTTGATCGGATGAAAGTAAGCGTTCCAATGAGTAATATAGCCATTCCAATCAGACTATTTGCTGCATAATTCGAAGCGGTTTCTGGTAATTTTGCTCCTTTAACAGTGGAAGTGGTCGCTTCGGATGGTGCTTCTTTCTGTACAGGTTCAAACGTTTCTTTTGATTCCGTTTGTTTCGGTATAATCGCGTTACCAGTCTCATTAATCGTTTCAGAGTTCACGATTTCTCCAGTAATGATTAAATCTGCTAGAAAATCTCCTTGTAGGTTATAAATACTAATCTTTAAATCGACATTTACTAGCTCTATCATCGACATTAATGCATTGAGGGATAGAGACTCTTCTACGCCATCTTTTATTAAGCTAAATTGAATATCAAACTCAAATATAGAAATAAACTCATGATAGATGGAAACAAGTTCAGCAATTTGAGAAGCGGTAAGCTCGGTAGCTGTCTCAAATTCTTCAATTGCCATCATTCTCTCACCCAAATTAATGATACGTTCTATCGTTTCATCACTAGCATTTTCAAGGATATTCCAAATATGCTCATCTAATCGTTGTAATTCTTCATCCGTTAAATCATAGGTCTTCAAATAATCGAAATCAAAACTATATTCCTCATCCCATTCAATAAATTCATATAAATCGATTCCTAGATCGTCTAAATATACATAATCATTGATATCTAAACCATTATCTTTCATTAATTGTAGAACCTCGTCTTTACTCATATCAAAATAGGTACCTAAGTTACTCAGGTCTTTTTTAATTACTTCTGCTAGAAAATCAGATAGACGTTCTATTGTTTTAAACTCTTCCAGTGTCGTTTCATACAGAGAGAGTGAATGCACAATGTGCTCTCTAGTAACCGTAAATCCGCGTATGGCACTCACATCTTTTAAATATACTTCTAGGTTCTCATCAAAGTGTGGATCTCTTTCTATTTTTTCTTCGATATAGAAGTCGACAGCCCAATATAATTCTTCTACAAATACATAATCATTCATTGTTTCGCCATATTCATGAAGTAATTTTTCAAGAGAATCTATGTCTAAATCATAACTTTCATAGATCCACTCTAGATTACTCCCATTCTTTTTAATTACTTCTCCAAGATTTAGCTCAAGATCATCAATAGATTCCACATCTGTTAACGCTAATCCCGTTGTGGAAATTAGAATATACTCCAAATCCTCAACGGTTACCGTGAATCCTCTTTGTTGACTGACTTTAGATGCAAATCTTTCTAATTCCTTTTCTGAAATACTTGTCTGAGCACTAATCGCACTCGGTAAAACGGCAGAAATTAAAATAATAATACAAAGAATAAATGCCGATTTTTTCATCTTTTCTCCTCTTTTCAGTAAAATGACAAGCTCAATGAGAAAATTATATCCTGCGCCTTGTAAACTAGCAATCTATTTTTTGGTAATATATGCATAATTCGTGCGACATGATATGACAAAAGGATCAATTTTAACTTCAAATCAAGAATCCTATTAAGAAACGTGGGAATGAATAGTATGAATTCGCAAGCCGAATCTTATTTCTCATAAAAAATAGAATTTTCCTTTATTAAATCCAACTAATTCAAGCGTTTACAAACAAAAAAACAGATGTTAGTATACTTGTATACAAGTATTCATCATGTCGAGGACGGTGAATTTATGAAAGCCTTTTATCCAAGAAAACAAGTCATAAATAGTTCTAAGGGTGAGCAGGTCGTTGCTGAATTAAGAATGCGTATCATCTCTCAAGCGATTGAACCTGAAACCGTTTTATCTGAGAATCAATTAGCGAAAGAATTTCAAGTCAGTCGATCTCCAATTAGAGAGGCACTAAAAGTGCTTAGTAGTGAAAATATTGTTCGCCCTGAGCGAATGGGAGCAGTAGTAATTGGTATATCCGAGAAAGACATCGAAGAAATATATGATGTGAGGCTCATGATGGAATCGTTTACTTTTCAACGGTTGTTAGATATGGACAATGCATCCTTGATTAATGATCTTGAAAAAGTGGTCGAGATGATGAAGATTGCTATTAAGTATAAAGATGTCGATCAATTTTCGTTCTTAGATATGGAATTTCATGAAACGATTATCCGATCGATTAATCATCACTATATCGCTATGCTTTGGACAAACTTGAAGCCAGTAATGGAATGTTTGGTTTTATTATCGATGCGTTATCGTATGCAAGAGGATGAGAATGACTTTGAGCGAATCATTGAAAATCATCGTTTAATTGTTGAATCGATCAAGAATAAAGATGCAAACTTGGTGAATAATGCATTTTATAAAAACTTTAATGATGTCCAAAATCGTGTAGAACGTCTCTGGAGTGACGATGAGCGAATGAAGATTGTGAGGGAGAGCATTGAATCAAAATAAGTATATGCTTGGTGTCGATATCGGCACAACAAGTACAAAAGCAGTATTATACCGGGAAACGGGCGAAATCATTGCTCAAGGAAATCACGGATATGATTTATATACTCCGGATGTATCCACTGCAGAGCAAGATCCAGAAGAAATATATTTAGCGGTACGCTTGACGATAAAGCGGGTAATGGAAGAATCCGCTATTGATAAAGAAGATCTATCCTTTATTTCTTTCAGTAGTGCGATGCATAGTTTAATTGCCATAGATGAACAACATCAAGCGATTACTCCATGTATTACATGGGCAGATAATCGAAGTGCTGGTTGGGCGAAGAAAATTAAACAGGAAATGAATGGGCATGAAATATATCGTAAAACTGGTACACCTATTCATCCGATGTCTCCATTAAGTAAAATTACATGGATTCAAAATGAACGACCAGAGATAGCGGAAAAGGCGAAAAAATACATTGGTATTAAGGAATATGTTTTTTATCAATTATTCGGGGAGTATGTCGTTGACCATTCTATCGCTTCTGCAACAGGAATGATGAATTTAGAAGAATTATCGTGGGATGAAGAAGCACTTCAGGTAGCAGGAATAAATAAAGATCAATTATCTTCATTAGTTCCGACCACGAAAATCTTAACAGGTTGTGACGAAACAGTTGCTAAAGAGATGGGAATCACAAGCAATACGAAATTTATCATTGGCGCAAGTGATGGTGTACTATCCAATATCGGTGTAAACGCTATTAAAGACGGGGAAGTTGCAATAACTATTGGTACCAGTGGTGCAATTCGTACCGTGATCCCAAAACCTAGAACGGATCAAAAAGGCCGTATTTTTTGCTATGCATTAACAGAAGATCATTGGGTGATTGGTGGACCAGTCAATAACGGGGGGATGGTTCTTCGTTGGATTCGAGATGAGCTGGCTGCAAGTGAAGTAGAAACAGCTAAACGTTTAAACGTCGATCCATATGAAGTTTTAACTACCATTGCTAGTAAAGTAAGCCCAGGTTCCAATGGGTTATTATTCCATCCATTCCTAGCTGGAGAACGTGCCCCACTATGGAATTCGGACGTGCGTGGTTCCTTTATTGGATTAACCTTAAATCATAAAAAGGAACATATGGTACGAGCAGCTTTAGAAGGTGTTATTTTTAACTTGTATTCTGTATTCCTTGCTTTAGTAGAAGTAATGGATGTTCCAGTCAAATCTATTAAAGCAACAGGCGGATTTTCTAGATCGGAATTATGGCGACAGATGATGGCAGATATCTTTGATCAAGATGTAATTGTGCCAAAAAGCTATGAATCTTCATGTCTAGGTGCATGCATGCTTGGACTATATGCCGAAGAAAAAATCGATTCATTTGATGTAGTGGAAGATTTAATTGGACATACACATGCACACGAACCGAATGAAGCAAATGTAGAAGCTTATCGAGAACTGATGCCAATCTTTATTCGCATTGCACGTGCACTCGAAAGTGAATATGAACAGATAGCGGTTTATCAACAGAAATCCATAGATAATAAATAATAACATCAAGATGGGAGCGAGAACTTGTGGATAATATAATGCCATTAATTATTGTAGCATTAGCTGTAGTATTACTATTGCTACTCATAATGAAATGGAATTTAAATACATTTATTTCATTGATTATTGTATCATTCCTAACTGCCTTGGCTTTAGGGATGCCATTAGGAGAAATTGTTACATCGATTGAAGGTGGACTTGGCGGTACATTAGGTGACATTGCCCTCATCTTTGGTTTTGGTGCAATATTAGGGAAACTAGTTGCAGATGCTGGTGGGGCACAGCGAATTGCTCTGACATTGATTCACAAATTTGGAGAAAAACGAATCCAATGGGCGGTAGTAATTGCATCATTCATTATTGGTGTAGCGTTATTCTTCGAAGTAGGGTTAGTTCTACTAATACCGATTATATACCAAATTGCAAAAGAAATTAAAATACCTTTATTATATTTAGGTTTACCAATGACGGCAGCGTTATCCGTAACGCATGGTTTTTTACCACCACATCCGGGTCCAACAGTAATTGCTCAGCAATACGGAGCAAATATTGGAATGGTACTTATTTATGGGATTATTATTGCGGTTCCAACGGTTATTTTAGCTGGGCCACTATTTACTAAAGTTGCTAAGAAAATTGTTCCAGATGCATTTTCAAAAGTTGGTAATCTTGGATCACTTGGTGGGGCAAAATCATTTCCAGAAGAGGAAACACCGAGCTTTGCAGTTAGTGCATTAACCGCACTATTCCCTGTAATTTTAATGGCAATTACAACAGTAGTTGATTTACTGCAAGATATCGGTGATGTGTCGGATAATATTCTTTTTGAAATTATGCGCATGATTGGACAACCAACAACAGCATTATTGATTTCTTTATTACTTGCAATCTATACAATGGGTATTGCTCGTAAAATACCGATGAAACAATTGATGACATCTGCAGAAGAATCTGTTCGCGCTATAGGTATGATGTTACTTATTATTGGTGGTGGCGGAGCCTTAAAACAAGTCTTAATTGATGGCGGGGTCGGTGACTCTGTTGCTGCTTTATTTGATGGAACGAGTATGTCCCCAATATTTCTTGCTTGGTTGATTGCTGCAATCTTAAGAATTGCACTTGGTTCTGCAACTGTAGCAGCATTAACAACTGTAGGTATGGTAATCCCATTAATGGAAGGTACAGATGTAAACCTTGCCTTAATGGTGTTAGCAACTGGTGCAGGTAGCTTGATTGCGTCCCACGTAAATGATACAGGATTCTGGATCTTTAAAGAATACTTTAATTTATCCATGAAAGAAACCTTCGCAACATGGACGTTACTTGAAACAGTAATTTCAGTCGCAGGTCTAGTGTTTACACTAGCGTTAAGTTTAATTGTATAAATGGTGTTCAAATGAAGGACGAGAAAGACGAATAAGTTTGAATTGGGGAATTTTAAGTGCTGAAACGTATACAATAAATACGTGAGGAACACAAAGCTAAGCCAACGAGCTTCCACAGGATGTAGTGATTTCTGCGTTTCCAACAGGGAGTGAGTGATATTAGAAGGTCCCCTTGACATGTGTCTTTTCACCGGATGTTTTGAACAACCTCAATGAAGGAAGTGTCAAAAAGAATGAATTCTATTGGAGTATTTGGACTAGGTGTGATGGGTGCAAATCTTGCGATGAACATGGCAAATAAAGGAGAAAAAGTTGCCGTTTATAACTATACATCTGACCTAACAGAAAAATTTAAATCCAATTTTACAAGTGATAATGCAGAGGCACATTATGACTTAGAGCGTTTTGTAAATTCATTAGAAAAACCAAGAAAAGTATTTTTAATGGTAACAGCAGGTCCCGTTATTGATTCGGTTATTGATTCCTTAGTACCTCTACTAGATAAAGATGACATTATGATGGACGGAGGAAATTCTAATTTTAATGATTCGAACCGTCGTTATCATCGCTTAAAAGAAGCTGGTATACATTTTGTCAGTGTAGGTGTTTCTGGTGGAGAAGAAGGAGCGCTTCATGGACCAGCACTTATGCCGAGTGGTGATGAAAAAGTATATCAAGAAGTTGCACCTATCTTAGAAAAAATAGCAGCACAAGTTGATGGTAAAGCATGTTGTGGTTATTTAGGTAAAGAAGGTTCTGGACATTATGTGAAAATGGTGCATAACGGCATTGAATATGCTGATATGCAGCTGATCACAGAGGCTTATCAGTTCTTGCGTGAAAGACTGGGTCTATCAGTTGAAGAAATCGCAACTACATTTCGTGAGTGGAATGAAGGAGAACTAGAAAGCTATTTAATGGAAATAACGAGTGATATTTTAACGCATGTCGATGAAGAAACGAATAAGCCAATGGTTGATGTTATTTTAGATAAATCCGGTCAAAAAGGTACTGGGAAATGGACAAGCCAAAATGCATTGGATGTAGGTGTTCCGTTATCTATTATTACAGAATCAGTATTTGCACGATTCTTATCGGGCTTAAAAGAAGAACGTGTACGGGCGGATCAAATGTTGTCAGGTCCAACGAAACTAGACCAAGACCTCGATAAGCAAGCGTGGTTAGAACTTGTGAGAAAAGCACTGTTTATGGGCAAAATATGTGCGTATGCACAAGGGTTTCACCAATATAAGCAAGCATCTGAAGCCTATGGTTGGGATTTAAAACTAGAAGAAATTGCGTTGATATTTAGAGGTGGATGCATTATCCGAGCTGGTATTCTGAATGAAATTAGTGATGCATTTAAAGCAGATAAACAACTACCGAACTTATTGCTATCGCCATTCTTCCAAGAGAAGATGAATGACTATCAAGCTTCATTACGTAAAGTTGTTATAAAAGGGATGGAAAGTGGACTTTCCTTACCAAGTTTAGGAGCATCTTTAACTTACTATGATGGGTACCGCTCTTCTCAAAGTGGCGCCAATATGATTCAAGCACAGCGGGACTATTTTGGTGCACATACGTATGAGCGAGTGGATAAAAAAGGAACTTTCCATACAGCGTGGTAAGTGTTAAGAACAAAAGGGGTTAAATAATAAAGGTCGTATCTTTATGTGGATACGACTTTTTGTTATTCATTTTTCTTGTATTCCATATCAATATAGTAATTAATCCCACTAAACTTTGTATGTTTCTGTTTGGTTCGTTTTATTTCTTTAAATCCGAGGTTTTTATAGAGTTTTAGCGCACTTGTATTGGTATCGGCAATCGTTTCTAATAAAAACGTCTCGTATTCCGGTAAGGAAAGGATATAGTTCATTAATGTAGAAGCAATGCCTTGGCGGCGATATTTGTCAGCTGTGGCAACAAATCCTAAATTAGCAATCTTATCACCTGTTTTTACCGATGGTTTCTGAAATTCTTTTTTGAAAACAACATTCGCAATGGTTCCCTTTAGCCAGCCAAGATGTTTTCGTAATTCTTTCTTATTATGTTGGATAGCCAGATTATCTCCATTAGCACAAAAGGTGATTGCAGCAATATCTTCATCCACCACTGCTATATAAAAATTCTCAAGAATAAACATATGCTCGAGCGCTTTTGCTAGTTTTTCCTTATCCTCTGCGAAATAGCGAAGATCTTTGCCAAAACCATCTACGAATGTTTTGCTGAACTTCTCCCGTACATATTGATCATTGAATTCATTTGCTCTCATAATTTGCATGATGACAAGCTCCAGTCCTATTTATTCCTGCCTATAGAATCAGATTAAAATGTATAGTGGATAAAGTCAATGGGAAAAGAAATAACGTATGATAGTAATAATTATGTTAAAATTAATAACAGAAAATTCCTAATTAAGTTGAGGACGTACCTGCTAATAAAACGCTGACTGTAATGGCAATCAAACAAGTTGATCGGAGGTGTTTTTATGCCAAAATGCCAAAAGTGCGGAGGAAATTGGACATGGAAACAAACGGTGAAAAAGTCTTTCACATTGGATACTCGTATGAAATGTCCTCACTGTAGTGAAATACAATTTATTAGCAAACGCACAAGAAAATGGTCATCTGCTCTTATGTTTGTGATTCCACTTGTACTTTTACTAAACATTTTTTGGGAACCAACATTGTGGACCATTGTCATCATGATATGCATTGCAAGTACTTACTTGGTTTCGTATCCTTATTGGCTAGAATTATCGAATGAAGAAAACTTGCCTTTTTAAAAACTTGCCTTTTTAAAATGAAGGGGCAAGTTATTTTTTTTGGTGGAAAATCGCTGTAGATGATACCATCAGTTCGACAATTTGCTTAGCCATATAAGATGGAGAGTGAGGGAAATCATCTTCAATCCAACGAATGATAAAACCTGCTATTCCATGAGCTCGGTAAATGTAAAACCACTTTATGTTTATATTTTCGTTGCTATCAGAAAGGATTTCGTATTCATATTCCTGTATAAATAAATCTTCAATTGCTTTAGCCAATTGAAACCGAAAATCAACTCGAATATGATCACTTAATAATAATTTATACAATGCAGCATTTTCCTTTAAATAATAAAATAAGGATATATCTTCAATTGGTATGCTCTTCATGTCAACTATTTCAATTTCTATATATGGTTTTTTAATTTCTTCAACCATATCATGTAGTGTATCGTGAATAACTTCTTCTAATAGAATTTGCTTTGAATCATAATGAGAATAAAATGTACCTCTATTATAATTAGCCACTCTGCATATTTCCGATATGCTAATCTCTTCGAAGTGTTTCTCTTCTAAAATCGATAGAAAACTTTCTCTTATTGCTATCTTTGAACGTTGGATCCTTTTGTCGACGTAATTTTCATTCATCTTCAAAACACCTTTCAATCTGTATCCGTCTATTATTATACAGCACTTTTAACAAACAAAAAATGTATCTTTGTTCATTAACAAGCAAATGTTATCAAAATGTATATGGTAAGGGTTTCAAATAAAGCGTAAAGTAAAAAATATAAACTGACAAAGGAGGAATTATAATGACATTTCCAATATTAGAAGATAAAGTAGCTATCGTTACTGGTGCAGCTATGGGTATGGGGAAAGCAACGGCTATATTGTTTGCAGAATCAAAAGCGAAGGTAGTAATTGCTGATTTTAATGAAGAAAAGGGGCAAGAAGTTGTAGAAGAAGTTAAACAAGCAGGTGGTCAAGCTGCATTTATTAAGGTAGATATATCTGACTCTGCACAAGTAAAACAGATGGTTCAATTTGCGGTAGACCAATTTGGGAAATTAGATATTGCGGTGAATAATGCGGCTCTAACGCCAGATGATAAACCAGCTTCTGAATTTGATGAAGATTATTGGGATAAGCTTATTTCTGTTGATCTAACAGGTACGGCATTATGTATGAAATATGAGCTTCAACAACTTTTAGAGCAAGGTAATGGAGGATCTATTGTAAATATTTCATCAGTGAGCGGTTTCCGACCACAGCCAAATAATATTGCGTATGTAGCAGCAAAACACGGAGTAGTAGGTATGACCAAAGTAGCTGCTCTAGAAAATGGACCACAAAATATTCGCGTGAATACAGTAGCTCCAGGTGCAATTGATACACCAATGTTAAGAGGAGCTCTGGAGCAATTTAACCATACGGAAGAAGAATATGCTCCACAATTAAGCCTGTTAAATCGTTTTGGACAAGCACGTGAAGTAGCCCAAGCAAGTCTTTGGTTAGCTTCTGATGCAGCTTCTTATGTAACAGGTACAACAATTCACGCTGATGCTGGATATACTTCAAGATAAAGAGCAAAGCATAACTGTCGAAGAGTTACTTATTCTCTTCGACAGTTATTTTTATTTTTCATAGTTACGTCCTAATTCATATGCTTGCATTAACCAATTATCAAGTTGTTGAGAATTTACTTTATTGGTTTCGGTGAGTAAGTGAAATGTAGAGCTTGGAATACCACAGTAATCAGCTAGACCAACATTAAAATAATGTTCCATCATCGTATTATACTTTCGCTTTTCAAGTTTTTTCTTATCAGCTGCAGCTAATCCAAGCCAGAGCACATGCTCATGATGTAAATTGCTATTTCCGTATGCAAATCCAAAATTCCACACACGATCTATATAACCTTTCATAATTCCTGGCATACTCCACCACCATAATGGAAAAATAAATGCTAATGCATCTGCACTTTTCATTCGCTCTATCTCTTTCGTAACTTCTGGTGAAAAATGCTGCTCCTCTGCATCCCATATAGGCTCATCAGCAACTGGCAATGCAGCTTCAAATTCATGACGATATAAATCAATAAATTCAACAGTATGACCAGCATCTTGTAGACCTTCTATAAATCGATTGGTGACTTTCATCGTTAAAGATTCTTCTCTAGGATGTGCAACAATTGTTAATACCTTCATGATAGTATCAGCTCCTCATTGAAAATGTGTTATATCTAGTTTAAAGTAATGAGTGTATACAGTAAAATTGAATTATTAGATATTAACGTTCAGTAATTTTGATAATATGGAGGGTGAAATGGAGTTAAGGCATCTAGTGACATTTAAAACAATAGTAGATAAAGGCGGATTTAAAAAAGCTGCAGATGAACTAGGCTATGCTCAATCTTCTATTACAGCACATATTCATGATCTTGAATCAGAATTAGAAATTCCTTTGTTTAATCGTATGGGGAAAAGTATAAGCCTAACGCAGGCAGGAGAAACGTTTCTTCCCTATGCTATGGAAATTATTGACCTGTATTCCGAATCCAAAGATCGATTAAGGAATACGGAAGAACCTTCTGGAATAGTAATCATTGGTGCGAGTGAAACGTTAATGATCCATTGGCTCCCGAGTATTTTGGGGGAATTTATGGAGAAATATCCCAAAGTAGAAGTAGTGTTAAAATCATTACGGTTTGAAGATGTTCATAGTCAATTAAAGAGTGGAGAGATTGATATTGCTTTCCTTGTTGATCTTGAAAATTGGACACAGAAAGATGTCTGGGCGAAAAAAATTAGACAAGAAGAACTCGTTCATATACTTCCAGGAAAGAACGAGAGAAGACCTTTTTCACCGCGGATGCTAACAACAGAGTATAAATGTAGTTGGCGCCCGATTATGGAAGAATATATGAATACTACTACAGATATCAATATGAAGGCAATTGAATTGCCTAGTGTAGAAGCTATTAAAAAGAGTGTAATATGTAATCTCGGTCAATCGATCGTACCCCGATTTGTAGTTGAGAAAGAACTCAAAGATGGGGAATTAATAGAATACCCTAATTCTAAGGTGAAACAGGAACTAGCTATCTTCCAAGCTATTCACAAAGATAAATGGGTATCTAAAAGCATGTCGGTGTTTATCGACTATCTAGATATCGCAGAGCAATTATAAAGTAAACAACTATTGAGGGAGGTTCTAAGATGGATAAAAATGAAGTAATTGATTTAGCAAGGAAACATGGGATACAAGTAAAAGAGGATACAGTGAAATTAAATGAATCTGGATTGGATTTTCAGGTCGCTCATGTGAAAGATACAGAAGACTCACAATGGATTTTACGTATTCCTCGACGTCCCGACTCTACCCGAAGTACGGACCTGGAGAAACGTGCATTAGATATCATTCATAACCATGTTTCTTTTCAAGTGCCTAAATGGGAAGTGTATACGGATGAATTGATTGCTTATAAGCAGTTGGATGGCCGACCAGCAGGTACTATAGACCCGGAGATCCAAAATTATGTATGGAGTTTTGATATGGAAAATACACCGGATATTTTTCATCAGACATTGGGAAAAGCACTTGCTGAGCTCCATCAACTGCCAAGAGATTATTTTACCGATACGGGCATTGAAATTAATGATGCGAAAGATTTAAGAGATAATATGAAACAACGTATGGAAAAAGTTAAAGAGCGTTTTGGAGTAAGTGAAGTGCTATGGAATAGATGGCAAAAATGGATAGCTGATGAATCTTTATGGCCAAAAAATACCGGACTGAGCCATGGTGATGTTCATCCTGGACATACGCTAATTAATGATGCAATAGAGGTGACAGGCTTTATTGATTGGACAGAGGTGTCTGTTACGGATGTTTCCAGAGACTTCGTGACGCATTATATTCTTTATCAAGAAGCGGGGTTAGAAAGGCTAATTGAAACATACAGTAATGCAGGTGGTACAACATGGCCTAAAATGAAAGAACATATTATCGAGCTGCAAGCAGCATATGCTATTGATGTCGCAGAATTTGCGATTGTTTCCGAATCGAGCGAAATGGAAGCGATGGCCAAACAAATGCTAGGTGTAGAAGAATAGTTTCAGATAAAACGATCTCTTTTGGGGATCGTTTTTTAATTTCTAGTATAATAGAAAAAAACATACTAGGGGGCGTTAGGGTTATGCAAGCGATAGAAATAAAGAAACCAGTTCGTTTATGCGTTGATGGCAGGTTGAATGACCATAGTATAGGATGGGCGAGACAGCCGCTCGTGCAATGTAATGTGACTGGCAGTTACCCTCGGAAGAAAAAATGGAACTATTGGTGTGTAACCAGTCCAGAGGTGTTATTTTCCGCAACCATATCTCATATTGATTATGCGGCTGTGATGTTTGTTTATATACTAGATTTGAACACAAAGGAATTCCACGAAAAGACTGCATTCATTCCATTTGGAAAGGGTATTCACATGCCAGAAGGGGTTAGGGAATCACTTCATTATGATGGAAAAGACATGCGTATTCATTTTGATGAACTGGATGAGTCCACTACGTTAACTATAGAGATACCTGATTTTGATAAAGGAAAAGGATTAAAGGCAGATATAGAATTAGCAAGACCGGATAATTATGAATCATTAAATGTTGTTGTTCCTTGGACGCAGAAACGATTTCAATTTACTTCTAAACAACCTGCAATCCCTGCATCTGGAAAAATAACCTGGGGGGATAAAAACTATTCAATGCAATCGGATCGTGCAATTGGGTGTCTAGATTTTGGACGAGGTGTTTGGAAATATGCTTCCAATTGGAATTGGGGCTCTGCTTCTGGTGTGTTGGATAATCAACGAATTGGTTTGAATTTTGGTGGACAGTGGACAGATAAAACGGGGCAAAATGAAAATGGTCTCGTGATTAATGATCGATTGCATAAGATTCACGAAGATATTAAATGGGAGTATGACAAAGATGATTACGAGAAACCATGGAGACTAACATCGATTGGTTCTGATCGAGTGGATCTCCAATTCAATCCAATATTTGAACGTATCGCTGAAACAAAAGCAGTGATTATTGAATCGAGTGTTCATCAACTGATCGGACATTATCAAGGAACAATAAAAACAGATGATGGGAAAACGATTAAAATCGACTCGTTGCTTGGATGGGCAGAAGACCATA